>NZ_CP121471.1:735000-1102500 GCF_033954835.1 Thiorhodovibrio frisius | reverse complement strand
ATTTGAATACATCGATGGCAAACTGAAAAATTTTATTCGTCCGCCACTGAAAACGGAAAAACAGCCGTTTTGGGTGATCGGTGCTGACACCCGTCCCAAAAATCTGGAAGACCTTGAGGGGCTCGCTCAGAGTCCAGATGGTTATCTCTTCGCCATCACATCTCATTCCCGCACCGAATCAGCAGCGAAGAAAAAAGACTCCCGTCAGAAACTGGTTCGGATGCGTATTGCGGATAACGAGATCGTCGAATACGCCCTGTTCGAAGAACTCCTAAAGGCAATAACCGATGCCTATCCTGAGCTGAAGAAACCGACCAAGGACGATAACCCCAAGGGACGGCATGGGTTTGGTATTGAAGGACTCTGTTTTGACGCTACTGGAAAGCACCTGTGGATAGGTCTAAGGGCACCTGTTATCAAAGGGGACTCATTGATCCTGATCCTTGAAAATCCGCATCAGCTATTCAGCGAAAAAAGCACACCGCGCTTTTCCCCCAAACCACTACGACTAAAGATGGGCAAGGGTGGAATTCGAGCAATGACCTATGTTCCCGAGCTGAATGGCTACCTGCTTGTTACCCAGAAAGCCAAGAAAAAAAGTAAATCCGAAAAATCCTTTAAACTTTGGTTCATGGAAAACCGGGAGGGTGCAGAGCCAGAAAAGATTACACTAAATGGCATTGATTTGGAAAAAACTGAAGGAATAACCCATTTTCGTGATAACAATCAGACAGTTATTATGCTGGTAAGTGATGATGGGAATAGTGCCAGCGAACACCCTGCTCAATACTTGACAGTACCTCTGGATGAGTTACACATCCCGTCAAGAGCAGACAATTGAAATTTGGCAGCAATAGTGCTGCAAGGTAAAAACAAGGCGCTTTAAAATGATTATTGACTACATCGACGTGCTACGTGACCTGGCTATCAATTTTGTCTTCATCGTGATATATGCCTTTCTGATCTATTATCGCCGTCATCATGATCGTCAAATGGCAATAACCCTGGTCATGTTTAACATGTTTCTCTTTACTATTATCATCACCATGACGACCACTGAGTTCAATATGGCGTCTGGCTTTGCCCTGTTTGCCATGCTATCCATCATCTCATTACGCAGCGTAAATATCTCCAAGATCGAGGTCGCCTATCTGTTTGGAGCGATTACTCTGGGACTGATCAACGGTATATCCTTGGGTGATTACCTCGTGCTTGCCATAGTGAATAGTATCGTTATCCTGGCGGCCTGGGTTGTAGATAGCCCATGGCTATTGAAGCCCAGTATCTCCATCGATATGACGCTGGACAATATATCCATTATAGAACTCAAAGACCAGAAATTGATCCGTAGCAAGATTTACGACATATATAACCTCCCGGTTCTTGGTTACACTGTCATAAAATACAACTGCAAAAAACAGACTGTGCAACTCACGGCAGAATTGAGACTGTAGTCTGCAATACTCGACTCAGGTGATTTCGAGGAAATTAATCATGAAAAATAAACCCTATGCTAACCTGAAGGTATATTCCCTGTTAGCCCTGCTTGGTTTATCCGCCATCATCCCATCCATTGCAATGAGTTCCGAATTGCTTGCCCTGCTGGATGTTCTGAAGGAGAACGGAGCGATCACTGCGGCGCAGTATGATCGCCTCCGTCGGCAGACAGAGGCGGCGGCGCCGCTGCCCGGTGGAGACTGTCGGCCCGAGTCTCCAGCAGCGAAGCCTGCCGATCACTCCCGGGCCACGATTGCCGCCGCAGCCCGCTTGGACGACCGGGACCAGAAACCCCGCTCGGAGCCCGCCGCGCCAAAGGACAAGGACAAGGACAAGGACAAGGACTCGGGCGCCATCGTCAAAACCAAAGGGGGGCTGTCCATCGAGAGCGCCGATGAGGCCTTCGCGTTCGAACTTGGCGGCAATCTTTGGGTGGATGGCGCGGCGTACAGCGAGGACACTTCGTCACTCGGCAACGGCGTGGATCTGCGGCGGGCACGCCTCAAGCTGGAAGGCCGGCTGTTTACCGACTGGGGCTATCAGGCCGAATACGGATTCGCTGGCAACGAGGCGGAGGTCAAGGATGCCTACGTTGCTTATGAGGGGTTCGACGACCTGGCCATCAAGCTGGGCCAGTTCAAAGAGCCGGTCTCGTTAGAAGAGCAGACCAGCGGCAGCAACATCACCTTCATGGAACGCGCCTTGCCGGTCGAGGCCTTCTCACCGGGGCGAAAGCTCGGCCTTGGGGTAACAAGTGGTGGCAAGGATTGGAGCGCCGCTGGCGGAGTCTTTGGCGAGGCGATCGGAGACGATACGGACGATGAAGGCGACTCCGGCTGGGCACTGGCCGCCCGCGTTACCCATGCACCCATCGACAGTAAAGGCCGACTCGTTCACCTCGGCGCCAGTGCGCAATACCAGAACACCGATGCGCAGAACGAGGTCCGGTACCGCACGCGACCCGAAAGCAATGTCACCGATCAGAGGCTGGTCGATACTAGGAGCATCCAAGAGGCCAGCGAGATCCTGACCTGGGGCCTTGAAGGTGCTGGCGCAGTGGGTCCCGTGTCCATCCAGGGCGAGTACCTTAAAGTAGGTGTGGATCGCCGCGACGCGCAGCCCAAACTCGACTTCGACGGCTGGTACCTGTTCGCGGCCTGGCTGATCACTGGCGAGGAGCGGATTTATGACGCCAGCCAGGGCCGATTCGAAGGCGTCGACCCCGAAGGTCCGTATGGCGCCTTGGAACTGGCGCTGCGTTACAGCACGATCGACCTTGATGACGCCGATATCCTCGGCGGCCAGCAGCAAGACGTGACCCTGGGCCTGAATTGGTACCTGAAGAGGAATCTGCGCTTCATGACCAACTACATCTGGGTAGATGCCGACCCAGACAGGAACGGCGAGCGGGATCGTCCAAACGTGTTCCAATTCCGCGTTCAATTGGATTTCTAATCCAATGGAACTCAAGACAAGTCAGAATCCATGAGCACCGCCATGACCGACAGCACAGATAGCAGTGCCGGTGCGGACACGACCGACAGCACAGCACAGGGCGATGCCATGCCCGCAGGCGACGGCAAGAAGCACAACAAAGGCGACGCCGTCGCCGCAGGCCGGAACACGAATGGCAAGAAAAAGGGCAGTATACCTTCAAAGGCCGCGCCGCAAACGCTGCCGGTCGGATCGGCAAAAGGCATAGAGACGCTGTTCCGCAACGCCTATCGCGCGGAGTTGGAGATTATCGCCCTCGCCGCCACCAAGGCGAACATCATGATTTCTTTAAACGGATTCATTGCCTCGGCATTGATGATCTCCGGGGCCTTCATTTTTGCCTCATCACCCGAGTTCATGGTGCCCGCTGCGGTGTTTCTGTGCACATCCGTCGCGTCGATCTATTTCGCCCTGCTGGCGGCCTCGCCAGACATGCGGGATAGGCCGCGCGGGATTTTTGCCTGGCTAACAGCGCTCTTCAAAAGGGAAGCGTCCCTGCAAGACTTCAAGGCTTACGTGAGGCCCAGGCGCGACTTCGTCGATGGTGAGTCCAACATTCTCATCTATGAGGAGCGCGTCAAGCTCTCCAAATCAGATTATTGGGAGCGGATGCGCGCGTTACTGAACGATAAAGAGGATGTCTATGCCAAGATGAGCGATCAACTGTACTGGCTGGGTCAAATGGCGAGCCGGAAGTTCAAACTGCTCAATATCTCCTACAACGTCTTTCGGTGGGGCCTGATTGTGTCGGTATTGGCCTTTATCGGCGTCGATTTCTATCATTACCTCCGTGATGTGATGGGTAGCGATCCCGCAGTGCGCCTGCGCAATCTCGGCATTGCGCAATTCGAAGACATCTATGAGCCGTCTGCGGTCCAGCAATTGCCGGATGGCCGCATTCTCGTGGTCGAGGACGAGCCGGATCGGACCTTCAGCATCACGCGCTTCGTCGCCGGAGGCTTGCTCACCGAAGACCCGATGCTGGATCTTCGGCTGATGCGGGACTTCCCGAGTAAACCGAACGACCTGGAGGGACTGAGTATGGATGCGGATGGCTACATCTATGCCATCACCTCCCACTCCAGGGACACCAAGGGACGGCGTGAACCCAGTCGGGAACAGCTGTTGCGCTTCCGCATCGTCGGTGACAATGCGTTTGACCCGCAGGAATACACCGACTTGATCGAGCAGTTGCGCCGCTCGCCGGTCTTGCAGCAGACCTTGAGTCAGTACACCGACCAGCCGGTCGACTTTTCTGACATCAATATCGAGGGACTGACCTTCGATCAGAGCAAGCGAGGCCTGTTCATCGGATTCCGTGAACCGGTCGTCGATGGACAATCCATGATAGTGAAGATGGACAATCCGCAGGGCATTTTCGAGCTGGGGGAAGAGGCGCATTTCTCCGCTGTCGCCCTGCTCGACCTGCAAGGCGGCGGTATTCGCGCCCTGACCTATGATCCCATTTTGGGCAGATTCCTGATGGTGAACGAGATCTCTGGCTATCAGGGCAATCCCTATTCGCAGTTATGGTCCTGGTCTGGCGAGCCAGAGGCGCAGCCCGTGCCGATCGCACTGCCGGAGATTATCAACCTGCACAACGTGGAAGCCATCGCTTCTGTCACCGTCAACGGCGAATCCCGTCTGCTGATGATGAGCGACGAGGGCAGCGTTAAAAAGGGCATCCCGGCCAATTACATGCTGCTGGAGTATGGGCAGTTGTCCGCAGACTAGCACCCACAGGCGGCTTACCGCCTGCGGGCAACCAATTTAGCCCTTTGGGAGCCGGCCATCCCGGATCCCTATGGAGATGAACTCAACCCCGAGCATACCCGCCGATCTGAACCTGGATGATCCGCAGACCCTGCCAGGCTTGTTCTCTCGCGTTGCCGCGCGCATGCCGCAGCGTATCGCGGTGCAGTATGGCCGGGCCTGCATCACCTACGCCGAGCTGGAGCTGCTCTCGAACCGGGTGGCCGACTGGCTGCATCGCCAACACCGGGTCGAGCACGGCGACTTGGTCTGTATCGCCTATCCGCGCGGTATCGACTTCATGGTTGCGATGCTGGGGGCGCTCAAGTGCGGCGCCGCCTACGTGCCGATCGACCTGCGCGAACCTCTGGAGCGGCGCCGCGCGATCGTTGAGGATGCGGCGCCCAAGTGCCTGCTGGTAGTAATCAAAGGGTCCAGGTTCAGTAATCAAAGGGTCAATCAAAGGGTCCAGGTTCGATTTATTTCTAAGATAAGTGTTAGACTGCGAAAAAAGGAAATCAAAATGATATCAGTATGCGACGGTTGCCAACAACTATTCGATCATGAACTTAAGACTATCAACGCTAAAGAATGGGATTCCAGCCTATGCAAGGTAAGCGTGAAGAAGTCTTACGACTGCAATCTTACTGATTGTGATTATTCACTTGACGGCGAGTGTTGCGTTGAATTTCAGTTCTGTGAGTCTTGCTTAAATAGTGATGGGCTCGACAAACGTTTTCTGAATTTTATAGAAATAAATGGCGACTTAAAAGCATCTGATTCTTTTCTGGCTTGATGACTTTTGCTAAGAATACTGTAGTTCAAGTCACGTGATTATCCTAATCTGATTGCCGAATCGCATAGATCCATTTTATGAATATTTCTCAAATGATTGTTGATCTTGCTGCTGACTATATTGATCTTGGCAGCACACTGGAAGAAAAGCAGAATTATCTAAATGTTCTCTGTGTAGCCTGGAATATTGCCATTCTACCCGAGTCCTTAAGGAAAGAAGCGCTAGATGAATTCTCGGCCAACTACAAAATGCAAAACCCAAATGACACTGACGAAAACGTTGTCAACATTCAAAAAGATATCCAGCTGTTAATTGATGAAAAAATCCGTATGTTTCCAGAAAATCTTTCATATATTGAGTTTAGTGAAATAAAAATCAAAAATGATGGCTATGCTATCCGGGTGGCATCAAGACCACTTTATAATAACAACCTCGATAGCCCGGACCAAGAAACATATTCTATATCTACGCTTCACTAATAAACTATCTAATCGCAGTTCTCAGCCCAAATTTACTACCTTTCAGTTTTTGCCGCTCTAAGTCTTAAGAATGATCATTACACTGAAACTTGAAGGCGCCTACGGAAGTTTTGATCCAACTTCTAAGGACTGGTATCGGTTGATCGAAATTCCAACTAACTCGAACCTTAAAGACTTACATCTTTGCATCCAAAAGGCAATAAATTTTGACAATGATCACATGTATGAATTTTTTATCGCTAACAATACTAGAAGTCGTGAAAAGAAAAGATTTGATAATGAAAACGCGGGGCTTTGGAATGTCCCTGTAGGCCAACTGTTTCCTCTGGGAAAACATAAGAAGCTTTTTTACTTGTTCGATTATGGAGACAGTTGGTACTTTAGAATCTCCAAAACAAGAAAACAGGTTAAAGCAGAAGAACCCGGAATAACTTACCCACGAGTAGTAGCAGCTGTAGGCCAGAACCCAGTGCAGTATCCTGCCGCTTTTTTGGGATATTAGATCGAATCATCTAGTTCAGAAGACTAGACATTCCGTTCTTCTCATAGTGGAGAAATTCCTATATTTGAAATTTCTTATGTCGATATTGAGACAGCTTTTCCAGATTTAAACGATAAAATAATTAATAGGCTATTAAAATTCACGGCTAAAGCCTGGGACAACCTTCTCAAAGTTTGTGAGACATGCCCGACTGCTTGCGTGACAAACAAGGATATGTATTCCGTCATGTTTGATGATGAGTCAAATTACTCTTAGGTCTATTGTCTACGGTTTTTTACCTCAGCAATGTTGGTAACTTTAGCTTCACCTCTTTTCAAAACCTCTATGAACTCATCTAACCAAAATGACCAAGCTCTGGAGTTTTTAAAAGCTGAATTACCCAGACTTTCAAAGCTGTACAAAGAATGTTTCTTAGCTGTGGGTCGAGGGGCGATGTTAGTTTATGCAAAATGCGCTTTAAGTAAAAAACCTCCCAATAAGCACAATTACAGGACACGTCAGGAGCTATTAGAATTATTCGATGCCGTTGAAAGTAAAGAGAAACTTGGCGGAATGATCGATCAGTATGAGCCAAAAGAAGAAGGCATCCTTGTCTTAATTACTGATTATTCATATGCCACGTATTTTGTTACTGTAAATTTCTGATTCAGTTCCCAAAGTCACTTTTGATGGCGAAATCATTTCATGAAAGGGCAGAATAACATTTCCGATGTTCCTTCGAAGGACCTCGACATCATTAAATACATTATAAAGCAGAAAGTATCGCTGCAACTCCCGTACTTACCTGACATTATCGAGGAAATGTTATTTATGCAAGGGAGAATAGCTTGGAATTACTACTGGACTCTTTTAGAGTTAAGTACAGATGGATCGGGAAGACCTAGAATGAAGATTGAAGTGACGGTCAAATTGAAAAAGCAGTTTCATCAATTTTGTTCTGACGTGCAACATGTTTTTTCATGTAGTGTTCAGGTTACTGAAGATTTTTACCATCCACGGGTAATTGTTAAAAAAAAATTGCATCTCGAAAGTAGTATTGAATACACTCCGTGCTCTGAAGGCGGTTCCCCGCGACTTGCAGCCTGGTCAAGCAGTGATCGGAGGCTTTGCCGACTTCCGTGTGTCTGAATCTTGACAGTCCACATTAACGAAGCATAAACCATGCCATACAGGCACGCCTTCTGCTCCCCTGCCCCGCCGCTTATGCCGTTTCAGGAATCGGGTGGTTTGACCTCCATTTCATGCAAGTCAATCTCACAGACTTTGAGGACTCCCTATCAGAAGTGGGAGACGCCTTTGCGATACGGAAGCAATAGTCGTGCCTATATTGGTCCTATGGGCGTTCGTTTTCTTCATCTCTGGAAGTCTGGTAATCTCGGCTCTCGCAAGGCGCCGGGTCTAACGTGACTAAAACGTGACTTAGAGTAGTCACGTTCGGGCTGGATCAGTCATTTATGGGCATCTGGTGTGGAATCAGCGATGCGTAAGCCGTTGATATTAAAAGGTTGATTTACAAGCTTTCTGGTTTGAGCCCAAGCTGGCCGATGGATTGCTCTGCCATTCATTCGGTTAGAGTTATTCCGATAACCCAGCGCGCGACTGGGTAGCATGTTTGGTGACCTCCAGACGCGCGCGTAGATCGCGCACCCCAAAGCCCCGCCAGGGACGCTCGAGACCCCGCCCGAACCCGATCACCTGAAAACGCTCACCCATGGCGGCGGGCAGCACCAACTGTCTGGCCCCGGCGCTAATTCGCATTTGCTGGTGAGGGTCGATAGCGCCGGCAAGTGCGTCCATCATGTGCTGATCGAGTCCGCAGCCGATAAGAAAATTTGCCTGGGTACTGTAGCCGGCCAGTGTCAAACCAGCAGCAATGGCGGCATCTGCCACGGCGGAGAAGTCAACATGGGCGCTGATATCCTGCAGGCCAAGCCGGGCGAATAACGCGGCCTTGGCCTGATGCTGGTGGTGGCTGATCAGGGTTCCAGCACGACGCTGGGGATGGTAATACTCGCGGCGCGGATAGCCATAGTCGATAATCAGCACCAGCCCACGCTCCACGGCCCCGGCCAGCGCCCGCATCCAGGGCGCCAGGCGCAGGTTGACCTCGGAGCTGTAGCCGGGCTCCAGCGCCAGACCCCGGGCTTGCAGCGCAAGCACGGCGTTCTGCAAGCCTTTGGAGCGCGGCGATCCGACCTGCTCAACCAAGGCTTCGTCGGTCTCCTCGCCGGCTCCCTCACTAGCCCCCTCAACCTTTTCCTTGCCAGCATCGTCAGCACCGTCATAAGCAGCCCCATCGCCAGCCTCATCGAGCACGACAAAGATCTCCGCCGGCACGCCGTCCTCGTCAATACAGAAGCGATGCACGGGCATGGCATCCAGGACTTCATTGGCAATGACCACACCCTGAAAGCCATCCGGCAAGGTCGTCAACCACTGCACGCGATGGCCCTGTTCTGGCAGTCGCTCAGCGATTGTTTCGCGTTGCCGGGCTTGCAAATCAGGGCTTGGCTCCAGAATCAGATAGCGCTCCGGCAGGGCATCGCGGTGCGCCAGCTCCGCCAGCAGATCGACTGCCAGCGCACCACTGCCGGCGCCAAATTCAAGCAGATCGCCACCACCAAGAGCCGCGCGGACCTCTTGGTATTGCGTGGCAAGACAGCGCCCGAACAGAGGCGAGATTTCGGGCGCGGTGACAAAATCACCGGATGCTCCAAGCTTGGGCAGACCGGCCACATAATAGCCAAGCCCGGGCGCGTAGAGCGCAAGCTCCATGAAACGGTCGAAACCCAGGACACCGCCGGCGGCATGGATTTCTTCCGCAATCAGGCCCAGCAGACGCTGATGATGAGCCCGGTCCTCTGGTGCTTGATCCAAGGCTGGCATTGTTCCATGCTCTCCTGTCTGACAACGAACCAGATGCGCGCTTGAGGCGAAGTCCCTCAAGAATTCGCAAACTCTATACCCACCGGACAGGAACTTTCGGCTTATTTGCTAAAGCAATATGACCAACACTCCCGCAAACAACCCAAGCCTGACCGGCCAGGTCGCGCTGATTACCGGTGCGGCAGCGCGCATTGGCGCCGAGATTGCGCGCACCCTGCATGCCGCCGGCTGCGATCTGCTGCTGCATTATCGCCGCTCGGTCGCGCCCGCCGAAGCACTGAAAGCCGAGCTTGAGCAAGCGCGCGCCAACTCCGTTGCGCTGGTGGCCTGCGACCTGAACGAGAGCGACAGCATTGCAAGGCTCGAACAGGCCGCGCGCGCATTTCGCCAGCGGCTGGACATTCTGGTCAACAATGCCTCGAGCTTCTACCCGACCCCGCTCGGGGAGGTCAGCGACAGCCATTGGGATGACCTCATCGGCAGCAACCTGCGGGCGCCGTTTTTTCTCACTCAAGCCCTCGCCCCTCTGCTGCGCGCGAGCGGCGGCTGTGTGATCAATCTGGTCGACATTCATGCCGAGCGCCCGCTGAAGCAATATCCGGTGTATTCCATCGCCAAAGCCGGCAATGCCATGATGGTCAAGGCGCTGGCGCGCGAACTCGGGCCCGAGGTGCGAGTCAATGGCATCGCCCCGGGCGCCATCCTCTGGCCGGAAGAAGGCATGGATGATGCGACAAAAACCGAGATTCTGGAGCGCACCGCGCTGCAACGCCCGGGAAGCCCGGCAGATATCGCCCGCACCCTGCTGTTTTTGGTACGCGACGCGCCCTACATCAGCGGGCAAATCATCGCCGTTGATGGCGGGAGAAGCCTGCAACAATGAGGCCTGCCACCGCTGCTGACATGGCACGCAAGCACCCGCTGAAAAGCACCGGGGCGGGTTGCGACAAAGACTGTCATGGCCGATCATAACAACTGTGACCACAAAGCCAACACCAGCAATGAACCAACATCCCCCTGACCCGGCAGACGCAGTTAACGCCCAAATGGGCAATACTGCCGAAGACTTGACTGCCAACCTCATGACCGCCACCCAGCCGGCGCACAGCTCCACCTACCCAGTCAGCCGCCTGGCACCCGCTTTCCACGCGCCCGATCTTACCGAACAGGTCGGTCGGGTCGAAGCCATGCTAAGCGCGCGCACCAGCGCCAAGCTTGGGTTGATCGCCGATCAAATTCGCCATCTGCAAGACAGTGCCCGCGCGATTCTCAAACAGGCGGAGGACGAACAGAACCTGCATCAGGCGGACTGTGGCTTTGAGCGCAAGCCGGGGCACATTTATCACTTGTATTGCAAGCAGGACGGCTCGCGCTTCTGGTCCATGCTCTCGCCGGCCGACTGGCGCGGGCAGCCGCCGCATGCCTTTACCGGCAGCTATCGGCTGGAAGGCGATTATTCCTGGACGCGACTGACAGACCCTGCGGCGGCAACCTGAGAACCAACCCGGCATCGCTCAGGTTTGCTCCCCCTCCGCATGGCCGCTCGCATCCGCTGACAACGAGTTGACAACCACCAAGCGATTATTCACCCAGGATCGAGAATGACGGCCCCGGATATCAAAATATCGCCGATTACCGGCCCCGAACTAATCGAAAACCTCCCGGCACTGGCAGCGCTGCGCATTGCCGTATTCCGCGAGTATCCCTACCTCTACGACGGCGATAGCAAATACGAAATGCGCTATCTGCGCACTTATTCAGAAAGCCCTGACAGCATCATTGTGCTGGCCACCGACGGCGATCAGGTCATAGGTGCATCCACCGCCGTCCCCATGCGACACGCGCCAGAAGAAGCGCGCGAACCCTTCGATGGCTTTGGCATCGACCCTGATCGGGTGTTTTACCTGGGTGAATCCGTCCTTTATCCGCAATATCGCGGTCGCGGGATTGGCTCGCGATTTTTTGAAGAGCGCGAACGCCATGCCGAGCGCATCGGCGGCTTTGACTACTATGCCTTCTGCGCCGTGGAGCGCGCGCAGGATGACCCGCGCCGCCCCATCGACTATCGCAGCCTGCATGCCTTCTGGCAGCGTCGCGGCTATGATCGTGAGCCGCAGCTGTACACTTGCTTTAACTGGCGCGAGATCGGCGAGGCGCAGGAGTCTTCCAAACCCATGGTGTTCTGGCTCAAGCCGGTGGGCGCCAATGCCGCCAGCCCGGCACCAGAGAGCGCCGACTGACCCACCACGACCTGTACCAGGAAGCGCGCAAGCCCATGAACATCACGCTGATCGTCTTGCTCACCCTGATGCTGCTCGTGTTCGCCTACGGGGTACTCATCTACAACAATCTGGTCCGGCTCAAGCACACAGTCGCCAAATCCTGGTCCAACATCGACGTGGTGCTCAAGCAGCGCCATGACGAAATCCCCAAGCTGGTCACCCTGTGCAAAGAGTACATGCGCTATGAGCAGGAGACGCTCGAGCGCATCGTGCGTGCCCGCAACCAGGTACAAAGTGCCACCGACCGCGGCGACGTGCGCGCCCTGGGCCCCGCCGAGAGCGAACTGCGCGCCGGACTCGGCCGCCTGCTCGCCTTGGCCGAGGGCTACCCGGACCTCAAAGCCAACCGCAGCTTTCGCCAGCTGTCCCAGCGCATCTCCCAACTTGAAGACACCATCGCCGACCGCCGTGAGCTGTACAACGAGAGCGTGAATCTACACAACATCCGCCTAGAGCAATTTCCCGATGCCATCATTGCCCGGCGCTTTCGCTTCCGCCCGCGCGATCTGCTCAAATTTCGCGAGGCGCGCAGCAACCCGGATCTCAACGCCCTATTCCGCGCCAACTAAATTCCGTGGCGACTGACTGAGCGCGGGCTAACCCCAGCGCCCAGATTCTCCACCAACAGGAGCCAGCCCACCATGAACGCCTACCGCGACTGGGTTCTGCAGGCCGAGACCGGAGAGTTCTGGTTCATCGCCAGCGGCGCGCTCATTGCGGCACTCGTCGCGCTCGTCTACGGGCTGCGCAGCTTCTGGCAACTGCGCATCATTGTCGACACCCCCACAGCCAAGATTCGCTCGGCCGCCCAAGGCTATGTCGAGTTGTTCGGCTTCGCGCGCGTGCGCTCCGCGCCACTGATCGCACCCCTGACCCAAACGCCCTGCGTCTGGTACCGTTACCAGGTGGAAGAACAACGCAGCAGCAGTCGCAACAAAAACTGGCGAACAGTCAAGCAAGGCCAGGCCGAGCACCCCTTTCTGCTCGATGACGGCACCGGCGAGTGCCTGGTCGACCCGACCGGCGCCATCCTCAGGTTTCGTGACAAACAGACCTGGCGCACGCGCAAGCCGGACGGTTTTTACGGCGGGCGGTCATCCCCGACCCAGTCCATCAGCAACTTCTTTGGCCTTGAGCGCAACTATCGCCTGACCGAAGAGCGCATCCACGCCGACGAGCCGGTCTATCTGCTTGGTCACTTCGAGACCCCCAGACGCGGCAGCAAAGAACGCCGGCGCCTGGCCAACCAGTTGCTACGCCGCTGGAAGCGCGACCCCGAACGCATGCGTCAGTTCGACCGCAACCAGGACGGCGAGATCGACCTGCAAGATTGGCAACAGGCGCGAGAACAGGCCGACAAGCTTGCCGAGCAAGCCGAACAGCGCCTGGCCGCCAAACCGCCACTGCCGCGTGTGGGCAACACCAGCACCCTGAGTCAGCCCTTCATCATCTCCACCCAAGGCGCGGACGCCCTCGCCTCCGGCCTGCGCTGGCGCACGGGCACAGCCAGCCTGGCAACGCTGCTGCTGGGCGCAGCGTCAGGCGCCGCCATGGTGATACGGCTGGGGGGATGATGCAGGGCTGATAAACCGAACGGCCAGACTCAGCCGATGAGCAAGCCCTCGAAGGCAGCGAGATGGGCTGCGGAGCCATTTAGCAGGTGCTCGTATGCTGTGCCCAGAGGCGTGCCGACCAGTCCGATGGCTGCCTGCTGGAGGTCAGCGATATCGGTGCTTTCCACGATCACCCCAGCTTCCAATGCAGCATCCGCAGATGCGCCACCTGTCTCAAGCAACTCGGAATACAGCGCATTGAGATCCTCGTTGATGTAATCACCAGAAGGCAGCACCATAATCTCCGCTGTGTCCAATCCTATCGCCCCGGCCTGACCAAGCAGTGTTGCCATGTGCCGATCCTCAGATGCTGCGATCTGAGCAAAAGCAACAATCCCGGTCTGCTCGTAAAACGCATCATACAAGTCACCAGCAAGCTTCTCTTCCTCGATCATGTAAAGCAGTTGCGCGATGGATTCCTCGGAGTAGTCGAAGTTATCCGGCTGCACCACCATTGCACATTGCCCGTTTCCCTCACTTTGCTGTATGCCGTCACCACGTGCCCATGCAGGCCCCCGCGCACCGGAAAAACTCGAAAAATCGGAAGAATCACCTTGGCCGCCCCACAGCCAAGAGCCGGGGCCACCTTGGACTTGCGCACCTACCTGCGGCCCTGCACCATACTGTGACAAGGGCTGCGGGTCCACTCCGTCGCAGGCTGTGTATTGCAGGTCTGCCGCAGTTTTCTGGCCGAAATGGTCATCCCCGTCAATGGCGCATGCGCCCCATTGGAGGGTGTCTTTTCCCTGTGCTGTCGCTTTCATGTGCTTCTCCTGTGCTATCTATCCGGCCCACCCGAACCCTAGGGCATGGGCTTAGGACTTGGTGGTATATCACAAAAACGGGGGCTCGCGAGAAAAGTGACAGGATGATGTGAGAGATTTTGTGGAGTTCAGATACCGCGACTGCCCCGTTCTCGGATAGAATAGACACATGCAATACAGAGATTTACGCGATTTTATCGAACAGCTCGAGGCGCGTGGCGAGCTTAAACGTGTGCGCGTCCCGGTCGACCCTTATCTGGAAGTGACCGAAATCTGCGACCGCACCCTACGCGCCGGCGGGCCAGCCTTGTTGTTCGAGCGGCCCAAGGGCTCGGACATCCCGTTGCTCGGCAATCTGTTCGGCACGCCCAAGCGGGTCGCGCTCGGCATGGGGGAAGAGACCACCGAGGCACTGCGCGAGATCGGCGCGCTGCTGGCCTTTCTCAAAGAGCCCGATCCACCCAAAGGCATGAAGGATGCCTGGCGCACTCTCCCGATATTCAAGAAGGTGCTAGACATGGCGCCAAAGGTGCGCAAGCAGCCGGCCTGTCAGGAAGTGGTGCATGAAGGCGCTGCGGTCGATCTCCGGCGCTTTCCCATTCAGCACTGCTGGCCTGGGGATGCCGCCCCCCTGATCACCTGGGGGCTGGTCGTCACGCGCGGACCACAGAAGCCAAGGCAAAATCTCGGTATCTACCGCATGCAGGTCCTGGGACCCAATCGCGTCATCATGCGCTGGCTGGCGCACCGTGGCGGCGCGCTCGATTATCGCGACTGGCAGCAGGCGCATCCGGGCGAGCCTTTTCCCATTGCCGTCGCGCTCGGGGCAGATCCAGCCACCATTCTGGGCGCCGTGACACCAGTGCCAGACAGTCTGTCGGAATATGCCTTTGCCGGTCTACTGCGCGGCAGTCGCACCGAGTTGGCCGCCTGCCTGGGTTCGGACTTGCAGGTACCGGCCAACGCCGAAATAGTGCTCGAAGGACATCTACACCCGGAGGACATGGCCGACGAGGGCCCCTACGGCGACCACACCGGCTATTACAATGAGGTTGATCGCTTCCCGGTCTTCACCATCGAGCGCATTACCCACCGTCGCGATCCCATCTACCACAGCACCTACACCGGCCGGCCACCGGATGAGCCGGCGATTCTCGGCTTGGCGCTAAACGAAGTCTTCATCCCGCTGCTGCAAAAGCAGTTCCCCGAGATTGTCGATTTCTACCTGCCGCCCGAGGGCTGTTCCTACCGCCTCGCGATAGTGAGCATGAACAAGCAATATCCGGGGCATGCCAAGCGGGTGATGATGGGGGTGTGGTCTTTCCTGCGCCAGTTTATGTACACCAAGTTCGTCATCGTAGTGGACAATGACGTGAACGCACGCGACTGGAAGGATGTCATCTGGGCCATGACCACCCGCATGGACCCGGCACGCGATACCCTGCTGATTGAAAACACGCCGATCGATTATCTGGACTTTGCCTCGCCAGTGTCGGGGCTGGGTTCCAAAATTGGCCTGGATGCAACCAACAAGTGGCCGGGCGAGACCAGCCGCGAGTGGGGCCAGCCGATTGTCATGGACCCTGAAGTGAAAGCGCGGGTAGATGGCATCTGGGATCAACTCGGCATCTATTAAACTGACAGGCAGGCCATACGGCTCGACATTGTCGACTGCCTGGAGCGAATGCCAGAGTGGGTCTTCGCCGACTGGTGGCTCCCCTTCGCGAAGATCGAGGAACTCAAGAGCGAGATTCGCAGAGCCGCGACACAGCCTGCCAGTCACTTCACCCTCGACGTGGCGAACGGCTATCTCCACTAGCCGGCGGATGACGGCGGGGAGCGCTGCGAGATGACGATCGCCCTGTTCCGGCAACCCGATGGCAGCGCCCTGCTCGCCCTGGAATGCAGAGAGATATGGGACGTGCTGCTGCCTCGCACTCGCATCGGCGCTCACCAGAAGCGAAGGATGCCGCAGAGATGGTTCTCAATGTCAAAAAGCCTCGGTGAGTGCCATGCCCGGCGTATAGGGTTCAATCCGATTGCGGCCGTTGCGCTTGGCCGCGTACATGGCCAAGTCGGCGTGTTTGAGCAGGGCAGTCAGGTCCGGGCTCGCGTCGCTGAGTTCCGCCACCCCCAGGCTGACGGTTACACGCAGGAGTTCGCCACTGTCTAGTTCGATCTCGGTGTTTTCAACCACCACTCGCAGGCGTTCAGCGACCTCTAACGCCTCATCCAGGCCGGTTTCCGGCAAGCCGGCGACGAACTCTTCGCCGCCGAATCGTCCGCAAAGATCGGCCACCCGCAGCGTACCCGTAACGGTGGCGGAAAGTGCCATCAGCACCCCATCGCCGGCATCATGTCCACGGGTATCATTGATGTGCTTGAAATGATCGACGTCGAACATGATCAGGGAGAAAGGATGGGAGTAACGGTGACTGCGATCCAACTCGCGTTTGACCAATTCAAGAAAGTAGCGGCGGTTCGCGAGTTTCGTTAGGTCATCGAGCGTGGCGAGGAGCCGCATTTTTTCTTCGCCGGCCTTGAGTGCGTCCTCGGCTCTTTTGCGGTCGGTGATATCTCGGCTGACGCCGACCACGCCCCGGTAGTGATCCTGTTCGTCGAAAACGGGAGTGGTGATGGATTCGACCCAAATGCGACGACCGTCCTTGGCTTGCATTTCCACCTCAATGCGATAGGCGGAGCGATCCGGGATCCCGGCTCTGATGGATGCGAGACGCTTTTTCACGTGTCCCATGATCACTTGCCGGGAATGCGCCGGAATCAGCTTTTCCGGTAGTCCCTTGCCCAGTTCCTTGAGCGTGTAGCCGTAGAGGCGCTTGAATGCCGGACTGACGAAGGTGTAGTTCTGGTGTTCGTCCATGGTCCAGATGGCGTCGGCGGCATGATCGGCGAGCAGGCGATATCGGGACTCGCTGGTAGTCAGGGCATCGACAAGTTCCTTGACCGGGGTAATGTCCTGCAGATGGGAAATGAAGTGCAAGGGTTTGCCCTGCTGATCGTGGGCCAGGGCACTGGACACCCGCCCCCAGATCGTCCGACCGTCCTTGCAGATATAGCGCTTTTCAAACACGCCAGTGGTCGTTGTGCCGGCAAGACTTCGCTCAATGAAATGGCCGCTGAGGTCCTTGTCGCCCGGATGCGCGATATCATGGACACTCATGGTCGTAAACTCTGTTTGGGAATAGCCGAGGAGATCGCACATCCGCTGATTCACCCGGCTGAAATTCCCCGCCAGATCGACAATGCAAATGCCGTCATTGGCATGCTCGAAGGCGATGCGGAATTCTTCCTCGCTCGCTTTCAGCGCGGCCTCGGTTTGCTTGCGATCGAGATACATCCCCAGGGACTGGGAGGCGGCACGCAGCAGATTAAGATCGTCCGCCGACCATTGCTTGGCCTGGCGCGTTTCATCGTAGCCAACGAAGCCGCCCCATTCCTTTCCGACCCAGATTGGAATCACCAGAATGGAGAGAATCGACTGCGGCTCGAGGACCGCGCGCTCGGATTCCGGGAAGGTGGCAACAACGCCGTTGATCATGTGGTCGCGCGCGAGCTCGTACTCCCAGCGCGCGAAACCATCCTCGGCATAGACAATATGCTGCAAGGCGGGATTGTCCAACTGTGAACAGGCACCCTCGGCGCAAGCCTCATGGGTTTGCCGCATGGCCAGCCGCCCGTCGGTATCGAGGTAATTCTGAAAAATATACACACGCGAGCACTGGGTGGCGTCCAGAATGTAGGGCAGGCAATGATGGATCGCATCGGGCCGGTCCAGGACCAGGGTGTTGGAGAACAGGGCGAAGTTGCGCTCGTAACGCAGGCGCGTCGCGAGCTTCTCGCGTTGCCGGGTTCGCTCATAAAAGAGCGCGGATAGAGTGCCGGTCAGAAAGGCAATCAGGATCTGCCAGACGATGAAACTGGTTCCGACTGGCCGGGTATCCGTATCCGCGAGCTGCGGTTGCCCATCGGGCGCAGCAGTCTCCTGGGTGAGATGCCGGTCGAGCTGGGGGTTGGCGTCGGGCATCACATGGAACTGCAAGGCCAATTGCAGCACTGAGAAAATGAGTACGCCGAAAACACCAACGGAGACGACCGCCCGGGTGCGTGGCGAAAGACGAAACCGCCGTGCAAGACGGCGGAGCGGGAGCATCGGGTCCTTCATCGTCGGTTCCATCCTGGATTACCTGCGTGCGAGGAACGAAGCCGGGCGGAGAGGAGTACCCAGCCTGCGCGATTGCAGACGATTCTCCCCGACAGGATGTCGCTAGGCAAGGTCAAAATAGCGACACGGAGTGCTATTTCTGCCGTAAGAGCGCCCGCCCCGCCTCAGCTCCGGGCCTTGTCCGGGTCCAAGCGTTCCCGCCAGTCGATGAGCTTGCACACGCGCAGCGGTTGCATGCTTTGCGGGATCGAACAACTAGGGCGCAAGGCGTTCCACCGTCCAGTCGGTGCCGTCATGATCACGGAAATAGCGGAAACGATCATGCAGGCGGTTGTCGCGACCCTGCCAGAATTCGATTTGCTCTGGCACCACCCGATACCCTCCCCAAAAATCCGGCAGCGGGATATGACCCTCGGCGAAGCGCTGTTTCATCTGCTCAACCTTGGCCTCAAGCAGAGAGCGGGAGCGAATCACCTGGCTCTGCGGCGAGGCCCAGGCGCCGATCTGGCTGCCGCGCCCGCGGGTGGCGAAATACTTGAGCGACTCGGCGTTCGAAATGCGCTCGGCGCGACCGTTGATTTGCACCTGGCGCGCGAACGCTACCCAGGGAAACAGCAGCGCCACACGGGGATGACGCTCGATCTGGAGCGCCTTGTCGCTGCCGTAATTGGTGAAGAAGACAAAGCCGTGCCGATCGTAGAGCTTGAGCAGGACACTGCGCACCCAAGGCTGCCCATTGTGATCAACCGTGGCTAGCGTCATCGCATTGGGCTCGGGAATCTCGGTCGCGCAAGCAAAGGCATACCAACGCTCGAATTGGGCGATGGGGTCCGGGTCAAGATCCGCCCGCCGCAACCCTTCGCGCATAAAGTCGGCGCGCCATTGCCCTGGCATGCGGTTGGCCGGGCGGTCGCCAGACGGGTCCAAGGCGGCGTCTGTCATACAATCAACATCCGTGCGGGCGCTTTCGCCAAGAAGCTGCTGCGTCCAGGAGTAAAGCCCGTCATTTCGCAACGCGCGAGGCCAGCAGTGCGTCGATCTCCTGCTCGGCGGCCGCCCAGTCATCGGTCTCATGACCCGCCTCGAATCCGCGGTTCTGCGCGCGATAGTAGGCGGCATCCTGAATCATCTTGTAGCGCTCTTCCGCCGTGACGCCACCGGCTACCTTGGTGGCGCGGGTCGACCCGCGCGTGCTGGTCGCCGTTGTCTTGCGGGGCGCGGTCTTGCTTGTCCTTGCTGCGGCCCCCCCAGCGCCCTTGGCCGCGGTGGCAGTCGATGCCTTGCTCGCTGTCGTCTTACTTGCTGTTGTCTTGCTGGGGCTGGCCTTGCCAGTCTGGCTGGTGGCAGCCGCGCTTGCGGACGTCTTGGTCGCCGTGGTCTTGCTCGCGGGCGTGGCGCGTTTCTTGGGCATGGTTTTCTTTGCCGTTGAACTCGCGCTGGTCGCTGCCGTGCTACCGATGGGCCGCGCTGCGGCGGTCGTTGTCTTGCTGCTGGCGGGTTGCTTTTTTTCAGCCATGATCGTTCTCACTCACTGTTCAGATGGTAGGTAATCGAAAAACGGGATTTCAGACTGAGAATATCCAAGGTTGATCGTGGGCGCTCGCCCGTTTGTTGGTAAGGATACACGAGCAACAGGGCGATCCGAAGACCTGGCACGCAAAAAATTGATCCTTCCTGTCAGGTATTATTCGGCGCAATCGAGCCAACGGACCAGGTAGTAGAGTTTCTGCCCTTCTGAGGAAGCAGACGGCCCATAGACAATGGCAGCCTGCCAGCCACGGCGCTCCTGAGCTCGTAAGCATGCCTCTTGCTCCGTCGGGGTTGCCTCGACGCAACCGGCCGGAAAACGCGCTCGTGACTTGCGCGTTGCCTTGACCAGCGCCGGCTGCTCGGCCAGGGCGCGGGACTCGGGATCGATGATGATTTGTGCCATGGCAATATCGAGCCGCGAATGAGCGCGGGCCCCTCTGTTAAACTTAGATTCCAGCCCCCTCCACCAAGGGTTTGGGGGTTGTGCTCGCACTCGACAAACGTCATTCAAAGGACTGCCAAGTGGACTTCAATATCCTGCGCGTCGCCGCTGTCTTTCTGATCTTCGCGGCCATGATTGCAACCCCCATCATCGCGCCGCAGCCCTGAGCGCCGAGGCTGCGCCCCGGCCGATGCGGGCTGGCAAGCTCGGCTCTCAAGGCCCTATTCGCTGGCATTTTTCAACAGGGACAGACTGAATGATCGCCCACCACGCACTGGTTCTCAACCTCCATCAGCCCGCCGGGAATCTCGAACAACTGCTCGACAACCAACCCTGGGAGGCGAAGGAAATTCTCTTCGCGCTTGATCGCATGCCGCGCAGCCTGTGGGGCTGGGAAGACTTCGCCCGGGTGCACTTGTCGCTGTCCGGCACCCTGCTCGAGACCCTGTCCAACCCGGAGTTCCAAAGCCGCGTCTATGGCATTGTCGACTGCGGCAAGCTTTTGTGGCATTTGCAAAACCAACATCTGTTTGAGATTCTCGGCACCGGCTACTACCATCCAGTGCTGCCGCTGATCCCGGCCGCTGATCGCGACGAGCACCTGCGCCGCTGGCAGGGCATCGCCCGGCATCTGTTCTGGCGCCCGGCATTCGGCGGCTTGTGGCCACCAGAGATGAGTTTTTCGCAAGAACTTATCCCGCTCGCGCGCCGCTTTGGTTATCGCTATGTCATGATTGACAGCGAAAATGTCGAGCCGGTCGACGACATGAGCTGGCAGGAGTTGCGCTACCGCCCGCATATCGCCCGCCAGGGTCAGGATGAGATCATCGTGGTGGTGCGCGACCGCGAACTCTCCGACGCGCAAGAGTCCGGGCTGGATCTAGAATGGTTTTTGCGCGAGGTAACCGAACGCACCAAGTGGTGCGACTTCCCGCCACTGATCACCACGGCAAGCGACGGCGACAATGGCGGCTGGTTCCGCAATGTCACCGACGGGGCAAATTTTTGGACGGCGTTTTATCTGCCCCTGCTCGAACAGGCGCGCACCGATCAGGCACGGGTGCGCCCGACCTTTATCGAAGACTATTTGAACACCCATGGCGCCCATGGTGAGGTCCGCATTCGCACCGCCGCCTGGAACACGGGTTGGCACAACGGCCAGGGCTTCACCCAATGGACCGGTTCGGAGGCGCAGCGCCGCACCTACTCGGCTTATCAGGACTTAAGCCGCCGTTTGCAGGCCACGCGCGAGCGCCTGGCCATGCAGCTCGACCAACCTGGCGTGAGCGAGGCGCTTGAAACCGCCAACTGGCACCTGCTGCGCGCCGAGACCAGTTGCAACACCTACTGGGGCGAGGCTTGGGTCGAGCGCGCTGAGGCCGACCTCATGGCCGCGCGCACGGCATTGAATGATGCCAAAGGCGCCACCAAGGACCGCCCGACTTCCCTTTCAGATCATTCACCGGAGACTGACCAATGACCGCACTCCCAGAAACCATCGACGGCCTGCCCAACATCTGCGGCGCCGAGGATCAGATCGCCGCCGCCATGAAGGCCGGCCAGCAACGCAAGCTCGCGCAATCCCCCGGCGGGGTGGACTTCGGGCGCATCCGCGCTGCCGCCGCCATCGCCCTGCATCAGCATCAGCCACTCATCCCGGCCGGCGGTGGCGACCTGCAAACCGCTGCCATCATTAGCAACCTCAAGCACATGATGGACAACCAGGGCATTGGCGATAACCACAACGCCCCGGTGTTCGTCTGGTGCTACAAGCGCATGGGCGAGTTCATCCCGCAGTTGATCGGCGAGGGCAAGTCCCCGCGTGTGATGCTCGAGTACTCCGGCACCCTGCTCCACGGCCTGCGCGCCATGGGCGAGGATCACGCTATCGACGCGCTGAAAACCATCACCATGAATCCGGACTTCAACTGGGCAGTGGAATGGCTCGGCATGCCCTGGGGTCACGCGGTCGCGCCCTCCACCCCGGTGCAGGACTACCGGCTGCATGTAAAAGCTTTTCAACACCACTTCGCCGCAATGTTCGGGCTCGAGGCACTGGAGCGAGTGCGCGGCTTCTCACCTTCTGAGATGGCCCTACCCAATCATCCCGACGTGGCCTATGAGTTCGTCAAAACCCTGCGCGACTGCGGCTATCAATGGGTACTGGTGCAGGAGCACTCAGTCGAGCAGACCGAAAACGGCTGGCATCCGCAGCGCCCACATCTGCCACATCGACTCGTCTGCACCAACTCCAAAGGCGAGACCGCCAGCATCATCGCCCTGATAAAAACCCAAGGCTCGGACACCAAGCTAGTCGCCCAGATGCAGCCCTGGTACGAGGCCCAGAGCCTGGAGCGCTGGGACCTGGCCGGCAAGTCCGTCCCGCCGCTGGTGACGCAGATCGCCGATGGCGAAAACGGCGGCGTGATGATGAACGAATTCCCCGACAAGTTCTTCGAGGCGGTGCGCGGTGCCTCCGGCAGCGATGTCCCCTTGATGAACGGCAGCGAATACATCGAGCAACTCTTCGCCATGGGCATCAAGGAGAGCGACCTCACCGAGATTCGCCCGGTGCAGCAAGGCAAAATCTGGAGCCAGATGCAGCCCGGCGACGGCCCCGAGAAGCTCGAGAAGGTGATCCAAACCCTAAAAAAAGAAGACCACCAGTTCCACATGGACGGCGGCAGCTGGACCAATGATCTTTCCTGGGTGAAAGGCTACGACAACGTGCTCGGCCCGATGGAAGAAGCCAGCTCCGCCTTCAATGAGAAGGTGCTCAAGTCCGGTGCCTCAACCAGCGACCCGCATTATCGCAACGCGCTCTACCACCTGATGGCATCACAGACCAGCTGCTACCGCTACTGGGGCCAGGGTGAGTGGACCGACTATGGCCGAGAAATCTGCCGCCGCGCTATTGCGATCATTGAGCACGACTTATCCTGACCAAACTTCCCCACCGGCTTCCAACCAATTGAGCCGAACTCTCAGCGTTGCTTGCGCGCGTTTGTCGCGCAAGCCGCTGAGCCAATCCGAATGTCGAAAAATGGTCAGATTGCCGCGATGAGCGGTGTCATCATTTTATTCTGATAGTTTGTCGTCGCCGGTGTCCTGCCCGCGAACCACTCGCCACACCAGCCGTTCCACCCCCAGGGCGACCACGGCGAAAGCGCGCAGGTCGCTCAGGCCATGGCGTTTCGTCAGAGTGCCGCCGTAGTCGCGCACCTGGGCTTCGGCCTCGTCGAGCTTGGCGGCCACCGCCGGCCGTTTGGCCAATGCCTCGCGGGATTCCTGCAGCACTCGCGCGCCGCTCATGCCCAGTTCCTTCAGACTCAGATATTTGAATTCCAGCAGCAGATCAAGTGCCTGAAAGCGACGCATGTCCGGACGGACAATTAAGGCAAGATCGGCATAGCCGCGCTCGGTCTCCAACTCGGAGACAGCCATGTAGAGACGGTCGTCGAACAAGAGGGTCAGGAAGGCGAATTTCACCAGCAGCTCGTTGGTCCAGCGGTAGTCGCGGTTAGACAGCACGGCGAAATAGCTCTGTTCGATCAGCGCGCACAGGGGTGCGAGATCGCCTTGCTGACCGAGGGCGCGCACGGCGTCGGGCAGCTCGCGTGCGCGTCCGCTCGGCGGCAGCCAGCGTTCGCGCAAACGCTCCACATAGAGCCCGCGCGCCACTAGATTGGGAATGCGCATCTGGCACTCGTTAAAGGAGTTCAAGCCTGCCAGGGTGAGGATGCCAAAGAAATACAGCAAGGACGCCATGAACGGCTGATCCTTCACTGCCGCCAGCACATCGGCGACGCCAAAACGCTGCACCAGTTCCGGTACCAGCACTCGGTCATCGCCGCTTAGCGCTTCGATCAATAGCTCCTCGCCATGGGGCAGTGAGGCGATATAGATCAGCTTGTTGCGATCCATGGCCAGGTTTTCATCGAGCATCTGCCGGGGATATTTGCCTTGGGTGGCCAGCGCCTTGAAAAAGTAAAGACTTAGGGTGGGGTTGTAGAGGCTTTCCTCGGCCTCCTCGCTAAAACGATAACCGTTGTAGAAGGTGCGCATGGTCGCTAGCGCCTTGTCCGCTGACCACTCGCCGCCTTCTTGGGCCAGTTGGTTCAGCACGGCTGCAACTTCCCCCTCGGTAAAACCGCACAGGTCGTTGAACTGGGGCCTCAGGAAGATATCCTCGCCGACGTTGTAGCCGCTGGTCATGTCGCTCAAGACCACCGGCGAGACGCCGGTGATGAACACCCGATCCAGCCCCATACCGCCAGCGGCGGCCTTGACTGACTTGAACACGGTTTTCATCAAGCCCTCGCCCTGGAGCAGGGTCTGGTAGCGATCCTGCCCGCCCGGATGCGCGGCCATCAGTACCTCGTTGGCGAAGTTGTCGTATTCGTCGATCAGCAGATAGAGTTTGTGCGAGGTTTGAGAGAGAACGCTCAGAGTAGAGCGCCAGGATGACAAGGCATTGTCGGGGTGGATGACGATGGCTTCAGGCAGCCTGTCGCGATAACGAAGAACAAAGTCGCGAAGGCTGTCGTTGATGTGCTGATGCAGTGCCGCTTCGATGTCACCAATCTCCCCATGTGCGGCAACCAGCGAGAAATCCCATTTGAGCACGAAAAACTGATTGCGCAGAGGCGTCGGGTTCTGCCCGACAGCCAGGTTGCCGAACAACGCATCGAATTGCTCGGAGCGGTTCAGATCGTAATAGTGCTCCAACATGGAGAGCAGCAGGCTTTTGCCGAAGCGGCGCGGGCGCAGGAAGACAAGCTGCCGCCCGGTGTTCTCGAGCGCGGCCAGACGGTCGGTGCGGTCGAGATACCAGTACCCCTCCTGCCTCAGGGTGCCAAAATCGCTTAGACCATAGGGAAAGTACATGAGCGCTCAACTCCTGGACCTAGAGCATGTCTACCAACGGCGGATCGCCAGCACGACAATCCGGCACAAAGGAGGGTTTAAGCGGATGCAATTCAGATCCGGATTATACGTCCTGAAAATCCGCCACGCCTGCAAAGCTCGGCAAAGTAGGTGATAAACTTTGCCAGCTCAGGCCGCCATGCCTCCCGCCACTACCGCACACATCAAGCCGCAAACAAGTGACTGAAAACAAACATACCCCGATGATGCAACAGTACCTCCGGATCAAGGCCGAGCATCCGGACATGCTGCTGTTTTATCGTATGGGGGATTTCTACGAGTTGTTTTTCGAGGATGCGGAGCGCGCGGCGCGGTTGCTCGACATCACCCTGACCAAGCGCGGACAGTCGGCGGGGAAGCCGATTCCAATGGCAGGCATCCCTTATCACGCGGCCGAGAGCTATCTGGCGCGCCTAGTGCGTCAGGGTGTGTCGGTTGCCATTTGCGAGCAGACGGGCGATCCGGCCAAGAGTAAGGGTCCGGTTGATCGCGAGGTGGTGCGCATTGTCACGCCGGGGACGCTTACCGACGAGGCATTACTTGATCAGCGCCGAGAGAATCTGCTGTGCGCCGTCGCCGAGCAATCCCTGCCGGCACCCACCGAGGGTGAGTCGGACAGCCGCGCTCTTGCCTTTGGGCTCGCCAGCCTGGAGCTGGCCAGCGGACGCTTCACGCTGCTGGAACTGAGCGGTCTTGAAGCGCTGAGCGCCGAGCTCGAGCGGCTGCAACCGGCGGAACTGCTGCTGGATGAGGACAGCTTGCTCGACAAACGCTTGGCGCTCGGCAGCGGCTTGGCCCGACGCCCGGCCTGGCATTTCGATGCGGACAGCGCCGAGCGCATGCTATGCGAGCAGTTCGGCACCCGGGATCTCTCGGGCTTTGGCTGCGGCGGGGTCGATACTGGCTCCGGCGCAGCGACCGACTCCAGATCGAATACTGGGCTGCGCCTGGCCGTCGGCGCCGCTGGCTGTCTGCTGCAGTATGTAAAAGACACCCAGCGCGCTGCCCTGCCCCATCTGCGCGGGCTGACGGTGGAGCAGCGCGATCAGGCGGTGATTCTGGATGCGGCGACCCGGCGCAATCTGGAGCTGACCCAGACGCTGTCCGGTCAGGAGGGGCACACCCTGGCCGCGATCATGGACAACACCCGCACCGCCATGGGGGCGCGCCTGCTGCGCCGCTGGCTGAATCGCCCACTGCGCGATGTGCACGATGTACGCCTACGACACGACGCCATCGCCACGCTCATCGAGACCGCCCGCGGTGAGCCGCTGCGCGAAACTCTGTCGGCCATCGGCGACCTGGAGCGCATTCTCGCGCGGGTGGCACTAGGCTCCGCCCGCCCACGCGACCTCGCCACGCTGCGCGATGCCCTCGGCCTGCTGCCTGAGCTGCACCAGTCACTGGCGGCGCTCGACAGCCCGCTGCTGACAAGCCTGGATCAAGACCTAGGGGACCATCCCGAGGTCCGCGACCTGCTCCAGCGTGCGCTGATCGAGCAGCCGCCGATGCTGATCCGCGACGGTAGCGTGCTAGCACCCGGCTACGATGCTGAGCTGGATGAACTGCGCAACCTGGCCGAGCATGGCGATCAGTTCTTGCTGGAGTTGGAGGCGCGCGAGCGTGAGCGCACCGGCATCCCGGCACTCAAGGTCAGCTACAACCGGGTGCATGGTTATTACATTGAGATCGGTCGCACCCATTCCGACAAGGTCCCGGACGACTACCAGCGCCGCCAGACGCTCAAAGGCGTCGAGCGTTACATCACCCCAGAGCTTAAGCGCTTCGAGGACCAGGCGCTGAGCGCCCGCGAGCGTGCCCTGGCGCGCGAGAAAATGCTCTACGACGAGCTGCTCGCCCAGCTGATCGCGCATCTGGCGGCGCTGCAAACCACGGCCGCCGCCATCGCCAGCCTGGATGTGCTGGCCAATCTGGCCGAGCGCGCCGAGCGGCTTGGCTGGACGCGCCCGGAATTGAGCGGCGAGATTGGCATTGAGATCGAGGACGGCCGCCATCCGGTGGTGGAGCAGCTGAGCGACGCGCCCTTTGTCGCCAACAGCGTGCGGCTCGACCCCGAGCGACGCATGCTGATCATCACCGGCCCCAACATGGGCGGTAAGTCCACCTTCATGCGCCAAACCGCGCTCATCGTGCTGATGGCCCATGCCGGCAGCTTCGTGCCGGCGCGCAGCGCACAAATCGGCCCCATTGATCGCATCTTTTCGCGCATCGGAGCCGCCGATGATCTCGCCGGCGGTCGTTCGACCTTTATGGTGGAGATGGAGGAGACGGCCAACATTCTGCACAACGCCAGCGCGAACAGCCTGGTGCTGATGGACGAGATTGGCCGCGGCACCAGCACCTTCGACGGGCTATCGCTGGCCTGGGCCTGCGCGGTGGAGCTGGACACCCGATTGCGCGCGCTGACGCTGTTCGCGACACATTACTTTGAGCTCACCAGCCTGCCCGAGGAGCACCCCGGCATCGCCAACCTGCATCTCGAGGCCATTGAGCATGGCGAGAAGATCGTCTTTATGCACAGCGTGCGCGAGGGACCGGCCAACCAGAGCTACGGCTTGCAGGTGGCCGCGCTGGCCGGAGTGCCGGCGGAGGTGATTGCCCGCGCCCGCGAGCGGCTGCGCCAGCTCGAGGATCAGAGCCAGCGTCAGGCGGCCAGCCAGAACCTGCCTCCGAAGAGAGAAGGCGATGGGGAGCGGGACCAGGGGCCTGATCAGAAGCGGGATCAGGGCCGCGATCCCATAAGGGATCAGGACAGGACTCACATGGCCCAGCTGTCGCTATTCCCCGCCGAACTGCCGAGCCCAGCGCTCGAGCGCCTGCGCGCCATCAATCCGGATGATCTAAGCCCGCGCCAAGCGATTGACCTGCTCTATGAGCTCAGGCAGCTCGATCACAAAAATCGCTAATCCGCGTCGTCACCAGCCAGAATCACCAAACTCAGAGTCTTCCCATCGCAAATGCGTTTCCCTTTTGGGCCGGAAACGCCATCGCGCTGATCACGTCATTTCTGATACTGGCTCAAAATCTCGCGCAGATCATCCGACAGCTCGGCCAAGCGGGCCGAAGCGCTTGCGCTCTTTTGCGCGCCATCGCTGGTGCTCTCGGCAATGTCGCGAATCGCGGTGACGTTGCGGTTCACCTCCTCGGCCACAGCGGTCTGCTCTTCGGCGGCGGCGGCAATCTGGTTGTTCATGTCGTTCATCTGCGCCACCGCATCCGTGATGGTGGTGAGCGATCTGGACGCCAACTCCGCCTGCTCCACAGTCCGTCGGGCGCGATCGCAATTTTCGCTCATGGTCGCAACTGACTCGCGCGAACCCACCTGGAGCGCGTCGATAATCCCGGAAATCTCCTGGGTTGAGCTCTGGGTGCGGGTGGCCAGCGTCCGCACCTCATCGGCCACCACCGCGAAGCCACGCCCCTGTTCACCGGCACGCGCTGCCTCGATCGCCGCATTGAGCGCGAGGAGATTGGTTTGCTCGGCAATGCCACGGATCACATCAAGGACGGTACCGATCTTCTCGCTGTCTTGTTCGAGCTTCTGGATTGTCTGAGCGGCACGCTCGACTTCTTGCGCCAGGGATTCAATCGCGCTCATGGTGCCTTGCACCACCCGATGCCCTTCGCGTGCTTCGCGGTCGGCACTTCCGGTGGCTTCGGCTGCGGCGGCAGCGTTGCGCGCAACCTCCGCGACAGTGGCGGCCATCTCATTCATCGCCGTGGCAACCTGATCGGTCTGGGCGTGCTGATCGCCGACCCCGCGCACTGTTTCATCCGTGACCGTTCTCAGCTCATCGGATGACGAACTGAGCTCGCGCGCGGTGTCGCAGATCTGATCAATGAATCCGCGCAGCACCGTTTGCATCCGATCCAGGGAACTCAGCAAACGACCGATCTCATCGTTGCGGGAGGTCTTGATTGGCGTATCCAAGTGGCCATCACTGATGCGTTGGGCCACCGCCATCGCATCCCGCACCGGCACGATCACCAGGGTTTTGACGAGCAGACCGATGCCAAGAATGGCGAATGCGCCGAGGATCACACCGCTGATGACGATGATGCCGACGGTTTTCAGGATGCGGTCGCGAATCTCGGATTCCTGGTAGGCGGCGACGACCTGATATCCCCAACCGGGGTAATCGACGCGTTCGACCACCCAATCGTCGCGCTTGCCCGCCACCACAGCTTGGGCAATATCATCCTGCTCGTGGGAATGAAAGCGCACCCGCCCCTGATCATCGACCAGAGCCAGAAACCCCTGCTCGAGAATGTGGCTCTCGCGGATCGTCTGTTCCAACTCTCCCAGATCGGCCTTGTAGCCGACGTACCAGATGCCCACCAGCTCACGAGTGGCGTTAAACATCGGCTCATAACTGGTGACATAGGGGGTGCCGAGAATGTCGACCTGACCGGCGAAGGAACGGCCCTCGCGAATCATTTCGATCACTTTTCCGTCTGGCGCCAAGATGGTGCCGATGGCGCGCTGACCGTCTTTCTTGACGTTGGTCGAAATGCGCACAAAGTCCCTGCCCTGGCGCACGAACAGCGTCGCTGTGCCACCCATCAGCTTGGTAACCCCGTCGACAAGTTCGAAGCGGTTGGCCTGCGGCTCCTCGCCAAGCAGGAGATCGCCGAGGGTGCGATCCTTCACCCGCACCGGTTCGCCGATCGACGGGGTGCCAAGCTCGGCGCCACGCTCTTTGAGCAGCGCCATGGAGGAGGCAACGCGCTCGCTCATGAGCGCGTCAGTCACGGACAAGAGTCCCCGCACCCGATTGAGGTTGGTCCTGACCTCCTGATCAGCCCGCGCGTGAATGGCATCGCTCTGGGTGATGGAGACCACGATCACCACCCCCAGGGTGGCAAGCACGATAAACAGGCTCAGCGCGGCGGTGACTTTCGCTTGCAGGGACTTTGCGTTCATTGTTTTGGGCGCGACTCTGAGGTGAATGCACTATGATACAGCGGATGTCGGGCCGAAATGCAGTAATCCAACAAAGCCGAAAACCACGGGCGATGCTATCGGAGACTTCTGCCAGATAATTCTGCCCGGTAATTTCTGCGCTGCCAGCTTCCGCCAGTGCATTTCTCCGCAGCCTTTTCACTCAAATGGGCTGCTCTACTTCTTGTCGGATGCGCCGCCACCGGCTAAGCTAGCCTGTTTTCCTGAACGCCTCGTCAATGCCGCTCGAAGCAGCCTAACTCGCCGCTTTAAGGCGTAACTTTTTTGGCGGGAGATGATCTCATTTGCGACCGGGAACAGGGACTCGAGGACTCGAACGCCATGCGCAGCCATTATTGCGGCACCATTGACACTGGATTTATCGATCAGACCATCGAGCTATGCGGCTGGGTGCATCGCCGGCGCGATCATGGCGGGGTGATTTTCGTCGATCTGCGTGATCGCAGCGGCTTGGTCCAGGTGGTCTTCGATCCGGATCGCGCCGAGATATTCACCCAGGCCGAGCGGATTCGCAGCGAGTATGTGCTGCGGGTTGAGGGGCGGGTGCGGCACCGGCCCGAGGGCACTGTCAACCCCGAGATGCCAACCGGGGAGATCGAGGTCCTGGCCACCGGGCTTGAGGTGTTAAACGCATCGGAAACCCCGCCGATTCAGCTTGATGAATACCACGCGGACGTCAACGAGGAGTTGCGCCTGCGCTATCGCTATCTCGATCTGCGCCGCCCGGAGATGCAGCAGCGGCTGCGCACCCGCGCTCAGGTCACCAGCACCCTGCGGCGATTTCTGGATGATCAGGGCTTTCTGGACATCGAAACGCCCATCCTCACCAAGTCCACGCCCGAGGGCGCGCGCGATTACCTGGTGCCAAGCCGGGTGCATCCGGGCGAGTTCTATGCCCTGCCGCAGTCGCCGCAGCTGTTCAAGCAGTTGCTGATGATGTCGGGCATGGATCGCTACTATCAGATTGCGCGTTGCTTCCGCGATGAAGACCTGCGCGCTGATCGTCAGCCGGAATTCACTCAGCTCGATATCGAGGCGTCCTTCATCGACGAGGCCGAGCTGACCGCCCTGATGGAGCGCATGATTCGTGAGCTGTTCCGCGAGGTGCTCAGCGTCGAGCTGCCCGATCCTTTCCCCCGCCTCACCTATGACGAGGCGATGCAGCGCTATGGCTCCGACCGGCCCGATCTGCGCGTGCCGTTGGAGCTGGTCGATGTCAAAGATCTGATGCAGGACGTCGACTTCAAGGTCTTTGCCGGCCCGGCCAACGACCCCAACGGCAGAGTCGCTGCGCTGCGGGTGCCGGAGGGCGCCAAGCTCTCGCGCAAGGAGATCGACGAGTACACCAAGTATGTTGGCATCTTTGGCGCCCGAGGTCTGGCGTACATTAAGGTGAATGACTGGGCAACCAAGGGCCGCGAGGGCTTGCAGTCGCCGATCCTCAAGAACCTACCCGACGCGGCTGTTGACGGCGTAATGGAGCGCACCGGCGCGGTCGATGGCGACCTGATCTTCTTCGGTGCCGACAAGACGCGTGTGGTCAACGAAGCTCTCGGCGCGCTGCGCGTCAAGCTCGGCCATGAGCGCGGCCTGGCCGAGGATGCCTGGCGTCCGGTCTGGGTGGTCGACTTCCCGATGTTCGAGCGGGATGAAAAGACCGACCGCTGGCAGGCGCTGCATCATCCCTTCACGGCGCCCGGCGAGGATCAGCTCGAGCTGCTCGCCAGCAACCCTGGGGCTTGCAAGTCGCGCGCTTACGATCTGGTGCTCAACGGCACCGAGCTTGGCGGCGGCTCCATCCGTATCCATCGCGAGGAGGTGCAGCGGCGGATTTTTGAGCTGCTGCAAATCAGCGAGGAGGACGCCAATGATCGCTTCGGCTTCCTGCTCACGGCGCTCAAATTCGGCTGCCCGCCGCATGGCGGCATCGCCTTCGGGCTCGATCGGCTGGTGATGCTGATGACCGCAAGCCCCTCGATTCGCGACGTAATGGCCTTCCCGAAAACCCAGGCCGCAGCCTGCCCGCTGACCGGTGCGCCGGCTGCGGTCGATCAGGCGCAGCTTAAGGAGCTGGCGCTGCGCCTGCGCGCGACCAGCTGAGGCGGGCTGGAATGATGTCGGGTCTGGTGGTAAACCCAGTCACGTGCTGACAAGACAAACTAATTCACCTCCACCAGAATATTGTTGGCCAAAACAATCAACCAGAGCAACGCAGCCATGGCACGCCAGACAAAGCAACCAAAGTTCAAGCGCCCAGCCTCGGTGCTGGTGGTTGTCTTTACGCGCGCTGGGGAATTTCTGCTGATGCAACGCACCAATCCGAGCAATTTCTGGCAATCCGTCACTGGCAGTCTGCGCCCCGGCGAAAGCCCAAGACAAGCGGCCGTGCGTGAGCTGGAAGAAGAAACCGGCCTGCTCGGCAGTGCACAACTGATTGATCTGCGCCAATCGCGGCTCTTCCCCATCATCCGCGCCTGGCGCGCGCGCTACCGCAAAAGCCACTGCTTTAACCGCGAGTATTGGTTCGCGCTTAGCCTGCCGGGCCGCCGCCTGATCCGCCTCAATGCAAAGGAGCACAGCCGTTATCAATGGCTCGACCTCGCCGGCGCTCTGGAATTAGCCGGTTCCTGGACCAACCGTGATGCCATGCGCCTACTCGCCGGCCATGCACCCGCCTGACACTGAAGCATCAGACGCCAGGCGCCCCAGCACGATCATCATCCGGCCAGTGACATTCGGGCTGACACTCATGGTCCCAGTCACCCCGGATGATAAAGCGGCTATTACAGGGCAACGCTCATAGCCCGGACCGACCACCCCGGACCGGAGAATGAATCCGCTGTTTCACAGCGATGCCATTGAAGTGTTGCCCGCTTGCCGCTAATCTCTAAAAAATCAGCATGGATCAAACAGATGTCCCCAGGTTTTCAAGCCATCGCGAGCTGCCTCGCACAGGCACTGAAAAGCTGCCATCTCCAGCTAACACATCGACCCGCAAGCCACAACGAGTCCGGCCCATGAAAAAGTTCGTGCTTCGACCAACGCTCCAATGGAGGTCAACCCGGTTGTTCAAGACGCCGCTTGTGCTGCTGATTGCAATGCTGCTTGCTTTGGGCAGCGCGCTCGATGCAGCGGCCCGCCCCGTCGATGTCAGTCTCGCGACCCTATTCCCGACCGAGCGCCAGACCAAAACAGCCGTGGTCATCAACAAGGTGCTCGAACGCTTTCATTATCGGGATTTTGAGCTCAGCCCAGCCTTTGCCACCAATACACTCGAGCACTATTTCGAGGCGTTGGACCCAAACCGGTCATTTTTTCTCGACCGTGACGTCAAGCGCTTCCTCGCCAGCGCTAGCAAACTCGACGATGATTTAGCGCTCGGTCAGGTGGATGTAGCCTTCGATATCTTCCGGGTTTACCGCATGCGGGTCGATGACCGGGTTGAATTTGCCCTGGGACTGCTCAACCAGCCTTTCGATTTCAGCCAGCCTGACACCTACCAGTTTGATCGCGCCGAAGCACCCTGGCCGCAGTCCGAAACCGAGCTTAACGATCTCTGGCGCAAGCGGGTCAAGAACGATTACCTCACGCTCAAACTGGCCGACAAGGACGATACCGAGATCCGCAAGCAGTTGCGCAAACGCTACGAGGGCATCCGCCGGCGAATTCATCAGTTCGATACCGACGATGTATTCCAGACCTTTGTCAACGCCTACACCCAAAGTCTGGAACCACATACGGCCTACATGTCTCCGAGTACCTCGGAGAATTTCGACATCAGCATGCGCCTCTCGCTCGAAGGCATCGGCGCTGTGCTGCGCGCGGATAACGAGTACACCGTGATTCAGCGCACCATTCCCGGTGGTCCGGCGCGTCAGTCCGGCATGGTGAACACCGGCGACAAAATTGTCGGCGTTGCCCAAGGCGTGGATGGCGACTTCGAGGACGTCGTCGGCTGGCGCCTGCAAGATGTCGTCGACATGATTCGCGGCCCCAAGGGCTCGATGGTGCGCCTGCAACTCCTGCCCAAAGCGGAGATCTCCGGCGGTGGACGCATGCGCGAGGTCTCCCTGGTGCGCAACGAGATCAAGCTTGAGGACCAGGCTGCCAAGTCCTACGTCATTGATAAGCTGGACAACGCACCGGATCTGCGCATCGGAGTGATTGAAGTACCCGCTTTCTACCGCGACTTCCGCGCTGAATCCAGTGGCACGCAGGATTTTCGCAGTACCACCCGCGACGTGCGCAAACTTGTCGCCGAACTCAAAGAACAAAAAGTCGACGGTATCGTCATCGATCTGCGCGGCAACGGCGGTGGCTCATTGACCGAAGCGACTTCCCTGACCGGCCTGTTCATTGAGGAGGGCCCGGTTGTTCAGGTCAAGGACTCCTTCGGCAAGGTTGAAGTCGAGACCGATCCCGACCCCGAGATCCTTTACTCAGGGCCGCTTGCGGTCATTGTTGATCGCAACAGCGCTTCAGCTTCAGAGATTTTCGCCGGTGCCATCCAGGACTACGGCCGCGGCATTGTCGTCGGCGAGCCCACCTTCGGCAAGGGTACGGTGCAAACACTCATCGACCTCAATCGCTATGTGCCAGACATCGATCTTGGACGCCTGCGCCTGACCATGGCTGAGTTTTTCCGCATCAGCGGCGGCAGCACCCAGCTCAAGGGTGTTGAGCCTGACATCCCGTTCAATCTTGGCTACGACAGCGACGACCATGGCGAACGTTCGCTCGATAACGCCCTGCCTTGGGGCAGCATCCGCCCGGCTAACTACCAGAAGTTCAACCATGTTGATCTCGACGGGCTAATATCCCGCTCAGCCGAGCGCACCGCCCGCGACCCCGGCTTTCGCATGCTGACTGACCAGGGCCGCATGCTGTCCGAAATTGAAGACCGGGATCTGGTCTCACTGCGCGAAGATGAGCGTCGTCAAGAATCCGAGCGCCGCGACAAAGCACTAAAAGAAGAGCGCAATAACTTCCTGCGCAGCCGTGGCATCGAACCGGTCGACGAGGATGTTGACCCCATTGATGAGGAGGCACTCGAAAAGCAGCAAGAAGTGATCGATGCGATTCAAGTCGATGAAGCCGCGCGCATTCTTGCCGACCTGATCAAGCAGCAGGGCGGCGCGCAGCGCCCGCGCGCAGTCATGCGCGATTAGGCTAGGGAGAGACCGCGTACCCAATGCCCCAGGATTCGCTGTTCGATGCGCGGCTTGCCGCCCTCGCGCGCCTTCCCGCCGGCCTGCTGCACCAGGCTTATCTGATCGGACTGGAAAAAGAAGCCCTGCGAGTGACGCCGGATGGGGAAGTTGCGCGCAGCCGGCATCCCACCGCCTTAGGCTCCGCCCTCACCCATCCCCATATCACCACCGACTTCTCCGAGGCCCTGATCGAACTGGTCACGCCGGCCGTTACAACGCCGGCTGCGGCGCTTGAGTTTCTCAACAATCTGCATCTGTTCGTCTATCAGCATATCGGCAACGAGCGCCTGTGGGCGACCAGCATGCCCTGTGTGATTGGCGGCAACGCGGCCATCCCACTGGCCTACTATGGCGAGTCCAACGCGGGACAGATGAAGACCATCTACCGCCGCGGGCTCGGCAACCGCTATGGTCGGGTGATGCAAGTCATCTCCGGGGTGCACTTTAACTTCTCCCTGCGCGAGGATCTCTGGCCTGTCCTGCACGACGCCTTTGGCCAACACGAGAACCTCGAGGACCAGGCTGGCAGCGATTCGCACGCCTTCCGCGACGCCCTGTACATGGGCATGGTGCGCAACCTGCAACGTCTCGGCTGGCTGGTGCCCTATCTGTTTGGCGCCTCGCCAGCGGTATGCAAAAGCTTCGTGCAAGGCGCACCAGACGAACTCCAGTCTTTTGACGACCACACCTACTACCGCCCCTTCGGTACGTCGCTGCGCATGGGTGACATCGGCTACCAAAATCGCCAGGAAGAAGGTACCGGCATGAAGGCCAGCTACGACAGCCTGGATGCCTATGTCCGCAGCCTGACCTGGGCCATCGAAACCCCCTGCCCTCAATACGAGAGCATCGGCGTGAAAGTCGCCGGTCGCTATGAACAACTCAATGATCACGTGCTGCAGATAGAGAACGAATATTACAGCACGGTGCGACCGAAACAGATTACCGAGGGCATGGAACGCCCAACCCTGGCACTGCGGCGGCGTGGCATCCGTTATGTCGAACTGCGCTCTGTCGATGTCAACGCCTTCCATCCGCTGGGTGTTGACGAGGAGCAACTCTATTTCCTCGCCACCTTCATGTTCCACAGCCTGTTGCGCTCTAGCCCGCGCATTAACTCACGCGAACGCCGGGCGATCGATGCCAACGAAGTCACGGCCGCGCATCGCGGACGCGAGCCGGGACTCAAGCTCGAACGCGAGACAGACGCCATGCCCCTGACCGATTGGGCTCGTAGTGTGCTGACACAGATGGAAGATGTCGCCGCGCTGCTCGACGGCGGCTCCGCTGGCCCGCATCAGGCCAGCGTGCAAGCACAACTCAAGAAGGTGCGAGAACCAGACATCACCCCCTCAGCGCGCATGCTCGCAGAGATGCGCGCCCAGGGCGAAGGCTTCGCCACCTTTGCGCGCCGGCTGAGCGAGATTCACCGCCAGGCGTTTCAGCATCAGCAGCTGCCGGATGCGGCACGGCAGAAGCTCGATGCTCTAAGCAAGGAGTCGCTCGCCAAGCAGGAGCGTATCGAAGCCGCAGACAAGCGCAGCTTCGATGACTTCCTCGCGGATTATTTTCATCAAAGCCAACCCTCTCAGCTCGAGGAAGCTCGCTAGACTGACCCTCAATGGGCCGCCCGGTCAGTGCAGGCCGGCGACTGGCGTATTAGACTAAGGTGCATAGGGCTGCCCCCTGAACATCAAATGCTCGCTTCACGGCCAGGGCCATTCACAGAAGCGAGATTCGCAGCCAGGCTTGGCTGAGCAATACTTGAGACTGACCCATGACATCCATCGGCGCAGATCACCGTGGTAGCCCGCGCAATCAGATCGATTGCCTCATCAGGCTGGAACCTTTGGCAACCGCTGAGGCCCATGGTCTTGAGGTCACGGATGAACATCCGCAGCAGCGCGTTGAGCCATCCAGTCCGGAGCCCCATGACGGCATTGTGCAGGATGCTAGTACCACCGGAGCGCGCGTATGGACAGATCGGCCCTATACGCTCAATGAGCAACTGCTGATCAGTTTTGGCTGCGAGAAGGTCGGCTTGACAGAAACCCGCAGCTGCCGCGCAACCGTGGTCTGGACGGAGAGCGAGCCGGTCGAGGGACGCTGGCAGATAGGTATACGCTTTCATGAAAGCGAGGCATCGGCCACCATCGCCAGCGCACTGACGCATGGCTGTCCCTGGTGCGAGAAGCTGTGCCCGGACATTGTCGCAACGGCACCCCTCGCGGCTAGTGAGGACGCAGCCTAACTCTCATGTTCCCGCCACTCCAGAGGAATGAAGCGACTGTTTCAAGGTAACGCTCATGGTCCCAGCCAACCCGGAGAAATGAAGCGTGTTGGTAGGGTGATCCATCTCGGGCACAACCATCAAGCCCGAATACTCACTCCCCGGTCACTCAGCTCGCGTTTGACCGCAGCAATGGGCACCTCGCGACGATGAAAAATACCCGCCGCCAGCGCGGCTTCAACATCCACAGCAGCAAAGAGGGCGGTGAAGTGCTCGGGGCAGCCGGCGCCGCTTGAAGCGATGACCGGGATGCGCACACCGGCGCGGACCATCTTCAGCAGTTCCAGATCGAAGCCGCGACCACTGCCGTCGCGGTCGATGGAGTTGACCAGAATCTCTCCAGCGCCAAGTTGCTCGCAGGCCTGCACCAATTGCAGCACGTCAAGATCGCGCCCTTCACGCCCGCCCTTGATGGTGCATTGAAACCAGCAGTAGCCCTCGCCATTAGGCCCAGGCTCGAGGGTCTGGATGCAGTGATGGCTGCTAGCCTCGGGTGACTCGACATACACGCGGCGCGGATCGACCGAAATCACCACCGCCTGATTGCCATAAACGCGCGCAATCTGCTCAATGGCGCTGCTGCCGTCGCCATGCCCGCCGCGTGCGTGGAAGGCCTCGGCAATGAGCACCGCCTCGGAGCCTATCGACACCTTGTCGGCCCCAGAGCGGAAATACTCGGTCGCCACCCCGAGCGCCGAATAAGTCTGCCCGTTCTGGTCGGTGAAGGCGCGGATGCCGCCGCCAATGGTGAGGGGGACAAAAATCTGCTCCGAAGCGCGCCTGAGCACCTTGAGCATGGGTTGATCGACCAGCGGAAAATCCCGGAAAGCAGTAATGTTGAGAAAGGTAATCTCGTCGGCCCCTTCGTCGTAGTAGCGCTTGGCCAGATCCACTGGTTTGCCGAGATTGCGCACCTCACCCTGCTCACGCACGTCGTACTGATCGCCCTTGGTCACAACGAGATCGCCATGGTCGTTCGTGCGCACGTCCAGACAGGCAATAATGCGCTTGGCAAGCGCCGTGGGCTCGCTCTGCGAGCCAACGGCGGGCTCATGCCCAGCAGCCGCCTGATCCAGGATGCACTGTCCGGCCAAAAAACGTCGCAATACTTCGAGCCCAGCCGCACCGCTTTTTTCCGGGTGAAACTGCACCGCAGCCACCTCGCCGCGTTGCACAGCGCTGATAAAGGGGCGTCCGTAGTCGGTTTCCGCCAACACCCAGTCCCTGTTGCTTGCATCCGGCTCGGCAAAGTAGGAATGCACAAAATAAAAACGTCGTGCGCCAGCGTCCTCAAGCAGTTCGCACTCGCGCTGCAGGCGCAGCCCGTTCCAGCCCATGTGAGGCACCGATAAAACGCTGTTATCGAAGCGTTTAACAAGCCCGGGGATCAGCCCAAGACCGGCCACGCCTGGAGACTCCTCGCTACCCTCGAACAACGACTGCAAGCCGATGCAGATACCAAGGAAGGGTCGCCCTGCGCGCAGATACTCACGCAGCGGTCCCTCGAAACCCAATTCGCGCAGGCGTTGCATGGCCGGGCCGAAGGCTCCAACGCCAGGAAAAATCAGCCGCTCCGCTGTCAGAATGTCTTCAGGCGTGCGAACGTCGGCCAGCGAATAGCCGAGCGCAGCAATGGCATTGCGCACACTGCGCACATTTCCAGCACCGTAATCAAGGAGAGCAATCATTGGAGATGTTTGACGTTACCGTAAACCAAACAGATTCATTACCCGGGATGGCCGGGACCATGAGCGTTAGGGAATGCAATTGGAAGCGGAAAGTTTGAAGCCTCGGAACAGAATTTGGAAGCGCTCAAGCATTTATCACTTCCAACTTCTAGCGTCGAATTTCTTGTAAACCCATCCCAGTTCACGCCCGCGTTCGATCCAGAACGATTTGGGCGCGAGAATCGTGAACACCAGCACCACCACCAGGGGCTGATACCACAGGCTACCCAGCCAATCTGGCGAAATGCCAAGCTCGAACCAGTTCTCGGCCAAGCGTTGCAAATTGTAAAACGCGAAATAGGTCACCAACACCAACATCAACCGGCCGGTACCTGTCTGCCGGGGCGATACTGTGGTTAACGGAATAGCAATAAGCGCCAAGGCGAAGATCGCCAAGGGGCTGGCCATGCGATGCTGGATTTCGACCCAATCGCCGCGATCTTCCGACCCCAGGAGGTCAGCGGTCTTACGCGTCGAACGCTTGCTTCGTGCCTGCGCTCCGGGGGCGGGCGCATCGAGTTGCAGTTGGTAGCGGTCGAACTCCCCGATGCTGAAATCCGCCCTTCCCGGCACGCCGTCATAGCGCCGCCCATGTTCCAGCACAATGTAGCGCTCGCGACCCTCGTTGGTTTCGCGATAGTAGCCGATATCCGCCAGCACCAGTCGCGGCCTGTCATCGCGGCGATCATAGAGTACAATTTCCTCCAGTCGCTTGCCATCATCGAAGCGCGTGGCGTAGAAAGTGATATTGCCATCGGCCTGTTCGTAAAAGCGCCCAGGCTGCAAACCGGCAATCTGGGTAGCCTGCTCGCCCTGTTGTTTGCGGATCATCTGGATTTTTGCCGAGGCTTCGGGCTGCAACACCAGCGCCAGCCAGGCTGTCAGCAAGGCCAGTGGCAGCGCCAAATAGAGCAACGCCCGGTACATCCGCACCGGGCCGACGCCACAGGCCTGTAGGGCAATCAGTTCGCTGTCGCGTGCCATGCGCCCAAGCGCCACCAGCGCCGCCAAGAAAAACGCCGGCGGCATCAGGTAGCCGCTGTCACGCTGAAGTTGATAGTTTAGGTAACGCAAGGCAAAATCGAGACCGAGTGCACCAATGTTCACCTCCTCGAGGCTGCGCAGAAAGAACAGGCTCGCGGTAATCAGAAACAGGGTCACGATAATGGCCGTGAACACCTTTGCCACTTCTAGCAGCACATATCGATCGATTACCGTCAGCATTGGTTTGGACCACTCTCACAAATTTTCAGTGAAGGCTGCCATTCTGTAAGCCGCTCGTAAATCCGGCAAGTCCGCGCGCGCAGCAGCACCGCCGCGTCATTGATCCCGGCAGGCCACCCGGCCAGAAGGACGCAACATTTCACTTTGCACTTGAAGCCATACGCAAAATATGGCAAAACCGCCTTGGACCATGATCTACAAACCGAAGCGATCCTCCCGCCGCCTGCCTGATCGCTGCCCGCCTGATCGCTGCCAAAGGCCCATCTAACGCTCATGGTCCCGACCACCCCGGACAATAAAGCTGCTGTTTCAAGGTAATGGATGAGCGCCGCCAACAGCCCAGATACCGTTGCAAGCTCAGAACCGGCGTCCTCTTTCCCGATGGACATACCGAACTATTGTGGGCTGAGGATATCTCCCGCCACGGTCTGAGCATTCATGCCGACAAAATCCAGCGCGTCGGCACGCGGCTGCGGGTGCTGCTTTTCATGTTCAGCCACCGCCATGGCAAGGAAGTCCAGGCCGAGGTGATCACCCGGATCGCAAGCTGCGTGCTCGATACAACCACCCAGGATTTTCGCCTTGGCCTCGCTGTCGAGGAGTTCATCGGCGAGGCAGAATCTCTCTTTTTGGCCCAGATCAGTCATCTGGCCGCACCCCTGCAGGCCGAAGCCGAGGTTCAATACGCCGCACCCCGCATGCAACCAAAGGTGTCGAGCTTTCCTCTGCACAGGCGCATCAAGCTCGCGCTTGCCAACGGCAGCAAGCTCATCGGCTGGACCGAAGACGTCACGCCAAACAGCATGCGCATCGCGCTGTCGCAAAAACTTGACAATCATTCCATTCATGGTCTGAACATTCCGGTAGTTCTGGCCGGGGAGGCGGAGATTTTTTCCGTCCAGGCCAAGGCCCGTGTCGATGGCGTTGTCTTCCGCCCCATGGGAGCTTTCGCCACCCATTTCTCGGTGTTCGACTACCAGGCCGACGGCCTCACCCTGCTGCGCAAGGAATTGCGCGAACGCTTCCCGGAAATCGCCCAGGAAACCACAGTCCTGAACGACCCTGCGGCACCCGCCCAAGAAGAAGACACCGAGGCGCTGCCCTCACTGGACGACCTTGGGTTATATTAACCATGCACCTGCCCGCTCACGGAGATCTGCTGCCGTCGGGAGTTAACCCCGTGAAATTTAGCCTTGGAGTCTACCCCCCTCGAGTGTACCCCCTGGAATCGCGATGGCGCTGACAACCGAGTGTCTTGAACGTCTACAGCTGAATCTTCAGCCCTTCGCCGCGAGCGCGCGAGAAGCCTTTCTATACAAAGACACCCTGCTCGACACCCAGATCGAGCGCATGCTGCGCGCGCTCGAAAAGCCTGGCGCCATTCTGCTCCTTAGCGCAAGCAGCCGTGCCGGGCGCAGCACCCAACTGATGCGACTACTTGGCGCCATGCCGCGCCACTTCGAGATCGTCGCGTTTCGCGGACGCAGCAACACCACCTTCGCCTCTGTGGATGTAACCATTCGCAAACATCTGGCCGCGCACGGAGATGATGATCGCAGCCGCTCGCTCAACGATCTAATGATCGAGCGAGGCAAGCGCGGCACCGACATGCTAATCGCGGTTGATGACGCACACCTGCTCGGCTCCGGGATTCTGCGCCAATTACTCAAGCTCGGCGAGGATGTGAGCGCGGCCAGTCCCATCGGACCGCGTCTGCTGCTGATGGGGGACGCAGTGCTCGGGCGCAATTACCAGCGCACTCTGGACACCGAAGACAACCGCCTCGTCCAGCACATCAGCCTGGCGCCCTTCAATCAGGAGCAAAGCGCCGCCTATCTGCACCACCGTCTGGCCGCCGCCGGCAATGCCAACCTCGCGGACCTGTTCAAACCCGAGATCATCGCCAACCTGCACCAACGCAGCCGCGGGCTGCCTGGCGATCTCAACGAGGTCGCCGAGGAATGGCTGAGCGATTACTGCGATAACCTCGCATACAAAGATCTAAACGGCACGCCACCGCCGGAAGACTCTGACGAAGATTCTGCGCAAGAGCCTGATGAGCCGGCTGATGAGCCTAAGGATGAAGACGGCAACCCCGATAACGAAGAAGCCGAACAGCCTCAGGATACCGAAGACCCGGCAATCAGTGATCGACCCGCAGATCAGAATGCAACAAAAGCGGTGACGGACGACACCCCAGTCGCGAAACCGGATCAGTCAGAGCCAACAATCGGTTCTGAGCCAAAAAGCCGCAAGGCCGCCTTTGCCTTTTGGAAACAGCCCTGGTTTCTGCCGACCGTCACAGGGATTGGCCTGGTTGCGCTCATTCTCAGCATCGGACTGAATCTGCCCGAGAACAACTCGGGGCCGTCGTCCTTGCCATTGCGACCGCAACAACCGGACCGCGACAACCCGGGCGGCGCCAACCAGGCAGCCACCGAAGCGGAGACTCCAGCTCCCGACACCGCGCAGCAAGACCCCGACACTGCGACTGTGGCGAGCCCCATGGAGAACGACCAAGTCACCGACCTGACAGCGGATATGGCGAGCGCAACAGCCGCTGATGAGGAGATCACGGAGCCTCAGGGCGCAGCCAATCCGCGCGCCCAAACCAGCGAGGGTGCAAAAGACTCACCCCCGCAGCCGGCGCCCGCGCAAGCTGGTGCAACCGAGCCATCACAGCAAACCCCGGCAGTTACAGAAGAGCCATCCACGCCGTCATCGCCACCGCAAACTGGCACAACCGCGCCATCAGCCCAAGGCGACGGGCAAACACCGAAAAACAGCACCGATCAAGCAGCGACCGACGGCACTGAACAGCCAACCCCCGCAGAGCGCTTGCCCGAGCCCCCAAAGGACTATCAAAAAGCCCGCACCCGCAACGATCTTTTGTGGCTCGCGGAACAGAATCCGGAGCACTTGACCATCCAGTTAATCGCGCTGAGAAAGTTCGCCGCAGTCGAGGACTATCTGCAAACCCATGGGATCGAAGACGCAAACATCATCCCAGACGGCCCGCTGGTCATCGCGATTTACGGAAGCTATCCGGACATGGAGAGCACCATGGCTGGCTTGTCGAGCCTGCCAACCGAGGTGATTGCGCAGGGTTACTGGATTCGCACCATCGGCGATGTGCGCAAGGACGCGCGCCGCTAAGGCTCATAGGCCCAGCTACACCGGACAAGAATCTGCTGCTTCAGGGCAGGGAAGCAACGCCCTCAGGGGCGATCATCGAGCACCTCGCCTTCTTTCACCACGGGCATCAGGTCGGTGCGACTGACTCCGAGCCAAATCACCATGGCGCTGGCCACGTAAATGGTCGAATAGGTACCGGCTACCACGCCGATAATCAACGCCAGCGAAAAGCCGCTGATGGCCGGCCCACCAAGGAAATACAAGGCCAGCAGCACCAGCAGTGTGGTGCCCGAGGTCACGATGGTGCGCGACAGGGTCTGATTGATCGAGCGGTTGGTAATCTCGACAACTGTCCCCTTGCGCATTTTGCGAAAGTTCTCGCGGATGCGGTCAAAAATAACAATGGTGTCATTCAGCGAGTAACCGATCACCGCCAGCACAGCCGCCAGCACGGTGAGATCGAAAGGAATGGCAAAGACCGAGAAAATCCCGATGGTAAAAATCACGTCATGGATGATGGCCACCACGGCACCGGCGGCAAAGCGCCACTCAAAACGCAGCGCCACATAGACAAGAATGCCAATGAGCGAAAACAGCACCGCCAGACCACCCTGCTCGCGCAATTCCTCACCCACCTGGGGGCCGACGAACTCCACCCGACGCAGCTCCACCGCCCCCTCTGACTGGGCACTCAGCGTGCGAAACACCTGGTCACTGAACTCGGCGCTAGACTCTTCATCATCGCGCGGCGCGAGACGGATGAGCACATCGTGGCGCGAGCCGAAATACTGCACCACGGCATCGCTAAAGCCCTCATCGACCAATGCCTGGGTGACGGCCGCCAGCTCCGCCGGCTGTTCGTAGCCCACTTCGATCACGGTACCGCCCGTGAAATCAAGGCCAAAATTAAAGCCGCGCACCAGAATCGACAACAAAAACACCACCATCAGCACGCTGGATGCAATCACCGCAATCCGGTTCTTACCGACAAAATCGATATTGAGTTCTTTGATCAGTTGGGTGTGCGCCATGCTGTTCTCCGCCGTGCGCGTTCGAAATAAGTTTAGCTGTAACAAATACGTTTTTGGTTTTGGGCCGGGCAGCGGTCACGGGGGTCTCGGCGGCCCTTAGTCGGATCAGGGATGCCGCCGGGAAGTCCCCATGGAAGGGTTTACGACGTCCCCCGTGACCGCTGCCCGGTCCAAAACAAGCCGAAGGTTCATGTACGCTGGGAGTTAAATAGCCAGCGTCTTTACCCGCCGCCCGCCGTAGATCAGGTTGATCAGCGCGCGCGAGCCCAGAATGGCCGTAAACATGGAAGTAACAATGCCAATGAACAGCGTCACCGCAAAGCCTTTGATCGGCCCGGTACCAAAGCTAAAGAGCACCACGGCGGCAATCAGCGTTGTCACATTGGCATCGACAATGGTCGACAGGGCTTTATTATAGCCCGCATGAATGCTGGCCTGGGGGGAGCTGCCATTGCGAATCTCCTCCCGAATGCGCTCAAAAATAAGCACGTTCGCATCCACCGCCATACCCACGGTCAGCACGATGCCGGCAATGCCCGGCAAGGTCAGGGTCGCCTGCAAGAGCGAGAGCACGGCAACGATCATCACCAGATTGACTACCAGCACCAAATCGGCCACCAAGCCAAACAGGCGATAGTAGACTGCCATAAAGACCACCACCGCGAGCAGGCCAATGAGCACCGACAGGAAGCCTTGGTCGATGTTGTCCTGCCCCAGGCTCGGACCCACGGTACGCTCCTCAACGATCTCAATGGGCGCAGCCAGAGCGCCGGCGCGCAGCAGCAGGGCCAGATTGGCCGCCTCATCGCTGCTATCGAGACCAGTGGTCTGGAAGCGCCGGCCAAAGGGCTCCAGGATATTGGCTACGCTGATGACCTCCTCAGTGCGCTCGCGCGTCTTCACCGGCTCGCCATCGACCATGCGCGTGAGGGTGCGATTTTCGATAAAGACCACCGCCATCGGCTTGCCGACATTCTCGGTCGTCACATTGCGCATGCGCCGCGCGCCGGGTCCATCAAGGCTCACAAAGACCGCTGGCGAGCCCGACTGCTGGTCAAAGCCGGCCGAGGCATCAGTAATCTGATCGCCGGTCACAATCACCCGCCGCTTGAGCAAGATGGGCTGTCCGTTGCGTTCTTTATACAGAGCCGCACCCACCGGCACTCGCCCATCAATCGCATCTTGGACGCTATGCTCGGTATCAACCAAGCGATACTCAAGCGTCGCGGTGGCGCCGAGCAGATCCTTCAGCCGACCTGGATCCTGCGCGCCGGGCAATTGCACCACGATACGCCGCTCGCCCTGACGCTGGATAATCGGCTCAGCCACACCTAGCGCATTGACTCGATTACGCAGCGTGGTAATGTTCTGCTGCATGGCGAAGCGCTTGACTTCCTCGCGCTGGGCCGGCGGCAGGCTATTGGTCACATAGAAGTCCCCATCGCGTTCAGCCGTCTCGACTGTCAGATTTGGAAACTCACGGCGAATCCGCTGGGCCGCCGCATCGCGGGTCTCTGCATCCTTAAAGCGCACCTCCACTCGGTCGCCCTCGCGCAGCACCGTGAGATAACGAATTTTGGCCTTACGCAATTCGGTGCGGATGTCGCCGGTGTAGCGCTCCAGCGCCTGCGATACCGCCGCATCCATGTCAACATCGATCAGCACATGAATACCGCCGCGCAAATCAAGCCCAAGGAACATCGGCTGCAAGCCCATCGCATCGAGCCAACCCGGCAGATCAGGCGAGAGTGTTAGTGCGCTACGGTAACGGTCGGCCAGAGTGGTCTCCATCACCTCAAGCGCGCGCAACTGCTCGCCGGAAGTGCGAAAGCGCGCAAGCAGCCGGTCGCCGTCGAGCGGCTCGATGCCCTTTACCGGGACGTCGGCATTCTCGAACACTGCGCGAATCTCGGCGATGCTGCCATCATTGAGTTCGACACCACGCTCGGCGGTAATTTCGATCGAGGGGTCCTGAGAGAACAAATTGGGCAGCGCGAGCACCAGCCCGACCAGGACGACACCCAGAATCAGCAGATTTTTCCACAGCGGATAATGATTCATTGCAGAATTGTTGCAATTGGGGATAGTAGTAGAATGAGAAGGCGGCTGAGGGGCGATGCAGAGTCAGTCCGTCTCCGGACCGACCCCAACGACCCACTCGCCTTTCGTTCGTTCATGCACCAAATCAGCACGCCACCGCCAAACGCCAGCGCGCAGATGATGCTAGAGTTCCTTTAGTGAACCCTTGGGCAACACGGCCTCCACCGACGCGCGGCGGATTTTAATGGTCACCCCATCGGCGACCTCCAACTGGGCGAAATTGTCACCGATATCGACAATACGACCGGCCACTCCACCCATGGTAATCACCTCATCCCCCTTGCTCAGCCCATCCACCAGCGCCTTGTGCTCCTTTTGGCGCTTGATCTGCGGGCGAATCATTAAAAAGTAGAGAATAATGATCAGGCCGATAGGAAAGAGTAGACCAAGAAAGGAATCAGCCGGACCCGCCGCCCCTTCAGCCTGGGCCATGGCATCGGAAATGAAAAAGTTCATCTAGACCTCTCCCCGACTCTTGCGCCGGTTAGCAAAAAATCAGCCCGCGACTATACCACAGATGCAGGGACACCCAGCAGACCACAGAATTGGTCAAACCCCGCTTTCGAGCCCCAAGAGCGCCACGACGGTCAAGTTTTCGCGCTTTGCGGGCGTTAATGCTGGAAATACTGGACGAATTCGCACAGACTGATAGAAATCGCGCCGATCATGCGCCCCAACCCCGAGGGTCTCGCAGCCATGCCAAGCCCCCACCAACTTGCCGCGTCCAGCACTGATCGCGCGCTCGCCAGAACACTGAAGCTCTTGAGGACCCACGACCATGGCTGAGATTTTCATGCCCAAAGACGCCTTGCCCGAGACCCAGACCGACGCGCAAGCCGACGAAACCGGGCTCAGCGAAGACGCCGCGCGGGTCGCGAAGGAGCGCCACATCCCGACCGAACTGGCAGAAATGATCAGCCAGGCCGACCGCCTGCACGAAGCAGGCCAGATCGATGAGGCCGAGACCCTCTACCGCGAGGTGCTAAACCAAGACCCCTACGAGCCCATCACGCTCAACCAACTCGGGGTGCTGAAAATCAACGACGGCGACCCGGAAGGAGCGCTGACATTCATCCGCCGCGCCCTGGCCTCTGAACCCGATGCATCGGAATATCATTACAACCTCGGCGTCGCACTGACCCAACTCGAGCGCATCGAAGAAGCCGCTAGCGCCTTTGACCGCAGTTTGGAACTCGACCCCTCCAATGCCGCCGCCTGCAACAATCTCGGCGCCATGCTCATGATGCAGGAGCAAACCGAAGCCGCCACCGCAGCCTTTCTGACCGCGATCAAGCTCGACCCACAATACGCCGGCGCTTACAACAATCTCGGCCGCCTACTGGCCCAGACCGGCAAACACCAGGATGCCGAAACCATCCTTGAGCATGCCATTCGCTTGAGCCCCACCGACCCTGAGGCATGGAAGGTGCTGGCCGAGGCCCAGGCCGCCAACGGCAAGGAGGAAGAAGCCCAGCGCAGCCGCTCGGTGGCGCAGTCCTTGCTCTCCTCCCCCTCCGAGCGTCAGCACTGAGCCGGCTGGGCGCCTGAATCACTGGGGCTGAATCACCGGGGACTCGTCGTCCGGGATGGCTGGCACCATCAGCCTCACCGGATCCCTAGCAGCTTGTGCAACTGTAGGCTCAGCCGCCAGCGCGGGTGGGCCTTGCAGTAACTCAGCGCTGCGTCGATATTGGCCGCGCGTTCGGGTCCATCGCAGGGTTGGAGAAAAAACTCGCGGAACTCGAGCTGCTCGAGAGCCTCAACTGCCTCGGGCGTCAGTCCAGGTTGCGGAAACACCAGCTTTAGTTCATCGCCTCGGGTTGCCACCAGAGTTGCCCCGGCTTTCGGGCTGACACACAGCCAGTCGATTCCCACTGGCGGCTCGATGGTTCCATTGGTCTCAACCGCGATTTCACCACCACGGGCATGCAGGACATCGATCAGCGGCTGATCGAGCTGCAACAGCGGCTCCCCGCCGGTGCAGACAATGTAGGGCCGTTCAGCCCCGCTCGTCTGCGAGTGCCAAAGGTCGCCCAGATGATCGGCCAGCGCGGCGGCCGAGGCAAACACACCGCCCCCGCTGCCATGGGTGCCACGAAACTCGGTATCGCAGAAGCGACAGATGGCTGCCGCACGATCCTGCTCGCGCCCGGACCAAAGATTACAGCCGGCAAAGCGACAGAAAAGCGCCGAGCGCCCGCTGCGCGCGCCTTCACCTTGCAGGCTATGGAAAATCTCGTGGACCTGATAGGCCACAGATCACACCCCTTGCCGCGCTAATTGGGCACCGCCGTGACTCATAACGCCGGCAACGTCAGACCATGATCAGCACCAGCCAAACTCAGCGATGCCCCGCACCCCGGGGTTGGGTTTAGCGCAATCCCATCGATCTGCGGCAAGACATCGGCAACCTGCCCGGCAATCCAGTGCAGCAGCTCCGCCACCCCTGGGCGTTGCAGCCCAGGCAGTGTGCTCAAATCAAAGTGATCGAGCCGCGCATACACCGGTTTAAAGAGCACTTTCACATCGCCGAAATCCACCGTCCAGCCCAGCACCTCGTCCAGAGGCGCACCGAGCATCAAACGCAGCGCATAACTGTGACCATGCAGACCATGCCAGGGATCAGCCTCAGGCAGCTCGCCAAAGCGCAGCGCGCTCTCAAAGAACAGATCCTTCCAGATGCGAAACCGCTGTCCGTCGTAACAGCAACCCGCCGTGCGCGTCTCGCGCACCATCACCTGACGCAGCCCGGGCAGCTCCGGCTCAAGGCGCTGCCACAGCCATAAGCAAAGCAGCTCGCTGGTCGGATTCTCAAGCCCCGACAGGAGGTTCAGGCAGCTATGATGCAATTGGCGCGCAAGCGGTGCCCAAGCGGCATCCAACTTGTCATAGCCGGACAAGCCTGTTGGATCGTCCGGAGCAAGATCAGCATGCAGCGTTACCTCGAAACCATGCCCGTGCATGCGCCCGCAGGGATGCCCCTCGGGCACACTGGGTAATCGATGCGCGGCCTCGAAGCGATAACGCCGCCAGCCGCGCGTTGGCGCCTCAGCGACTGTAGTCACGCCCTGCCAGGCGGTGCTGTTCAATCCCAGAGCGGCGAGCCGGCCCGGATGCAGGGACTCGACCAGGCGCTCGCCCAACCAGGTGGCGATGCCCAGATCGCCGGGCTCCGCGATGAAAGCGTTCAGATCCTGATAATCCAGCGCCGCACTCGCCTGCCGTAGCACATCGCCGAGCGCGCGCGTTTCGGTTCCAGCCCCAAGATCACCGCGCTCGCGCAGATCCGCATGGATCTTGACGCCAAAACCATGTCCATGCACAGCCCTCGCGCGATGCCCCGCCGGCAGGTTGGCAAGCCGACGCGCGGCGTGGAAGGTCTCGGCGGCGGTGAAAAGCAATGCATCCATGGTGGCAGACCCGGCAGACAATCAGTACCCGCAACAAAACGGCAGGCGTCGCGCGCAGGATCGCACAGCTTAGCCGGTTTCGCCTTGCGACCGCGCAAAGGGTCGGCTGGTGGTTAGAGAATGAATTCGCCTCTATACCAATCGCAAACTGGACGAATCAATTCCCATCGACTGGATCGTCCACTCCCGCCTCGGCAAATCCCTTGGCCCTGAGCAGGCAGGCATCGCAGCCGCCGCAGGACTTGCCTTCTGGGCTTGGGTCGTAACAACTTAGGGTGAGCCCGTAGTCCACGCCAAGCGCCAAACCGCAACGGATGATCTGGGCCTTGGTCATTTCGATCAGCGGGGTATGCAGCCGCAGGCGCTCGCGTCCCTCGACCCCGGCGCGCGTGGCCAGGTTGGCCATGCGCTCAAACGCGACTATGTACTCGGGCCGGCAGTCGGGGTAGCCCGAATAGTCCAGCGCATTGACACCAATGAAAATGTCGGTCGCGCCCAGCACCTCGGCCCAGGCCAGCGCCAGGGACAGAAACACGGTATTGCGCGCCGGCACATAGGTGGTTGGAATGCCTAAGCCAATCTCGCCGACATCGCGATGCTTGGGCACGTCCATCTTCGCCGTGAGCGCCGAGCCGCCAAAACCGGCCAGGTCGACCGCCACAACGCGGTGCTCTGCCGCCCCAAGCGCCTCGGCCACCCGGGCAGCCGCCTGGAGTTCAATCAAATGCCGTTGCCCGTAGCGAAAGGACAGCGCGTGGGGGGCAAACCCCTGATCCTTTGCAATGGCCAGCACCGTGGCCGAGTCCAGCCCGCCGCTTAACAGCACCACGGCAGGACGGGAAGTATCAGTCATCATCAGCCTCTTTTGATTATCGAGCACTCTCGCCTTCGCGCTGCGCAACCACGCCAATCCAAGCGCACAATCGGGTTCAAATATCCAGGCTCAGGGACTCATCGGCCCCAGCCTGATTGCCGCCATGATGATCCGGCTTAGTCGGCGCACGCGTCTTACCCCGCGACATCATCGGTGGCAGCGCGCGCCACAACAGCGGCTGGGAGAACGCCTGCCAGCCCCAGCGCAGCCAGGCGAGCAGTCGCAACGCGAGCCACAGCGCCCAGGCCAGCATCAGCAGCCGGTAGGCCAGCATGGGTACCGAGACGACCAGCACCTCGCCCAGCTCTGGCCCGCTGCGGTCCAGGTACCAACGCAGCAGCCCGGCGCTGGAGCCATTGCCAGCAATCTGCATGCGCGGTGGTCCGAGCAGCCCTTGCTGGATGGCGGCCAGCAAGCCTAGCAAGGCCAGCAGCGTCCAGCCCACCAGGACGATCTGCGCGAGATCGAAGCGCCAGGCTGACATGATCTCAAGGCGCTGAGATTCCAGTCGCCGCCGCCAGCCGAGCGCGAGCAGCCAGCCGGCCACCAGCAGACTAACCCAGATGTCCGCTTGACTGAGCCCGATGCCAAGCAGCAGCCAGTCGTGCCAACCCAGAGGTGTCAACCGCCAGCGTGCCAGCCCCCAGGCGAGCAACGCCAGCACCAAGAGCACACTCCAGAAAAGCACCGCCGGGCCGACACCGGCGCCCTGGGTCCAGAGTACCCAACGGTCGGCACCCAGCGAGACCTCGGTGATGGCATTGACACTGCCAACGCCCAGATCCACAGGCTCAGGACGATAGCCCAGCCCGAGCCCGGCGGGCTGGTGCCACCGAAGCTCTACCTGCTGCACGCCGGGCACCAGCGGCAGGTCGACTTTTTGATCTTTGAGGACCAGCCCGCGCGCCTGCCCGTCAATGCGCACTTCGAGCCGCTCGGCGCCCGCTGGCAGAACAATTGGGTGCTGCCCGCCCTGGCTACTGCGAACTTTCAGAGTCAAACGTGCCTCGCTCGCGCGCCGTCCTGGTTCGAGCGCATAGCGCGTTTGATCCAACGTCAGGGTCGGACCGGGCACCGCCTGCGGTCGCGTCAGATTCAGCTCCAGTGTCTCTCCCGGCCAGGGCCGCCACTGCCGGGCAGGCGCTGCCGCGTCCGCCGCCGTGCCGCCAAGATCGCAACCGCCGACTGAGGCGATGCCAGCAGTCTCCAGATGCCAGAAGGGGCTAACACCCAGACACCAGGTCTCCACCAGCCGTGGGTCGTCGCTGGCCTGAAATGCCAAGTGCTCCGATGGCGCCAGTCGGGACGACCATTCAAGCTGGCGCTGACCGGGCGCCAAAGACAGCAGCAGCCGGTCGTCCACTACTTGCGCCTCGGCGCTGGTCACGGCCTCCCCCGGCAACAAGGGCAGCCACAGGCTGACCGAGGTCTCCGCAGGCGACAATCGTTGCACGCGCGAGCGCAAGTCCCAGGTGAGCCCAAGATGCAGGCTGCGTTCCAGGCGCAGCAGCGGGGTCAGCGCTGGTGCGCTGGCCGCCGATGCCGATAGAGCATCGGCGGCCAAGCCAGAGTTCGCCCCAGAACTTGTATCAGAGTCGGCCCCGGCATCCCCACCGGCATCCCCACCAGGGTCCGAGTCCGCCAAAGACACCAGCCGCAGTTGCGAGCCAACCTGACCATTGGCGCGCCGGCCCTCGAGTCGCCAGGCCGAGTCAAGCTCGGTGGTCACCAGGCGCGGGGCCAGCGGCAAGGGCAGCTCGATGCGCCCGGTGGCTGGCAGCGGCCCTGAGAGTTCCACTTGATGATCGCCCTCGGGCACAGGGACCAGCAGATGGCCATCTTTGGTGCGACGTGCCTGCGGCAGCTCGACCCCATCGAGCAACAGCTGTTGCGGCGACCAGGTGGACTCACCACCCGGCAGAGGCAGCGCGCCGGCGGCGCCAGCCGCGACATCCAGGCGCAAGCGCAGTTGGCCGTCGCTGAGCTGCACATGCAGGCGCGTCAGGGTGATGCACTCCGGCCAGCACTCGGGCGCGGAGAGCAGATGCTCGCGCAGTGCATCCAGCAAGCTTTCTGGCGGAAAGATGGCGGCAGCTTGCGCCGCCTCCGCCGGCGGCACGGGTGCCACAGGCGCGGGGGCAGCTTGCACCTGGGGTTGCGGGGGCGATGCGACGTGCGCGGGATCTGGCGTCCTGGACGCCTGCGCCATTGGCGGCACCAGCCAGGCGCCGACGCCGAGCATGACAGCCAAGCCCAAAATGCTCAACGCGGAACTGCGCTGGCGCGCGGTTTGTCCCGGCGCGGACTGGCCAGCATGCAGCCCTTGGCGCAAGGTCCGTCCGGCATCCACCACCGCCGGCCAGCCGCCAGCCAGGCGCAGCGCCAACAAAGGAACCAACAACAACTGCACACAGGCCAGCAGCAGGCCGGCCAGCGGCGGGCGCAGCCACAGAGAGATTTGATGATCGGACTCCACCGGGCCGTTCCATTCCAGTCGGAAAGCGTTCCAGGTCCAATCCGGCACGCCCGCTCCGGTTTGCAAGACCGCCCCTGGTGGTGGCGCATTCCATGCCGGCGCGACTGATTTGGCCATTGAGGCCGAGCCGGCAGAGCGGCTCAGGTAATCCCCCTCAGCAGGCGCGGAGCGTGCCAATTCAGCGGGCGCTGGCGCTGATTGCAATGCCCTTTCTGCCAATATTTGATTCGCCACGCCCGCGCCCATCCGGCTTCCCTCGTCGATGCTGAGTTGCGGATAAAGCCCGTCACGCATTTGCTGCAACAAAAAAGGAAGCGCAATCAGCACCAGCACCAGCAGGGTGGCGCGGAAATACCATTGCACCAGACCGCGTGCTCGCCGCAGTGCCTGCTGTCCCGCCTCCGCCGGCAACACCCGCAGCAGCGCGGCGGCGGCGAGCAGATTCAGCCAGACAGCGCGCGGCGCATCCGCTTCTTGCCAGATCAGCGTGAGAGTGACCAGCGCCAGCAGACCCCAGCGCCAGCCCCACAGGCGCCCGCAAGCCAGAGCCGCAATCAACACCAAAAAAAGATCTAACAGCGACCAGCGCGCCATCCAGGTCTGGGGCAGATTATCCACGCCGCTGGCCGCAAGCAGATCCCAACCCGGCGGCAGGTAAAGGCTGGTTTCAATCCCTTCAAAAGGCACTGTCCAGCCGGATGCGGGCAGCTGACCGCGCAAATCCTCCAGCCGACCGTCGGCTTCCAGAGACAGGCGCTCGCCGCGTACTTCGACGCCAGTGGGCGCTTGGCTGATTGCTGCGGGGACTGCTTTGGTGGGCATTTCAGTGTCCGTTTCGGGGGAGGCATCGGCGGCTCCTTCAGCGCTCCCAGGCTCCGCAACCTCCTCCCTCCCCGGGAGCCGCGTGATCAGGCGCGGCATGCCATCCACGCGCACCTGTCCCAGACGCAGCGGCGCCCGGGCATCCAGACGGCTCAGCCCGGCCAGTTCGCCCTCAATACTGTCGCGCACACTGTAACCGCGACCGCTGAAATCCAGCCACAGATCACGGTTCAGGCGCAGCCGCTCACGGCCAGCACGCGCCGCCGGCAAGGGTTGCAGGACCAGAGCATCTCCTGCCTCCAGACCATAAGCTGGCAGGCTCTGCCAGTCGGCGGGCAGGCGGGTCTGGCGCGCGTCCACCGCCGGAACCCCGCTAACCTCGACCTGACGCAGCGCCGGATCGGCACGAAAAGCCCAGACCTCACGCGTCGGCCAGGGCACCTCGGCATCGGCCAGCTCAAAACGCGTTGGTTGGCCCGGATAGCGTGCCTCGACCTGCACCACCCAGCGTCCCGGTCGCAGCTGTAATTGCAGCCGTCCCTGTTGATCAAGATGCGCCGGCAGCGGGCTGTCGATCCGCAAAGCCAGCGCGCCCGGCAGCACCGCGCCGTCCAATCGAAGCTCGCGCGGTTGGCCCGACACTTCCAAATCCAGCCGGGTGGTGAGGCGCACCGGCACCCCATCGGCCAACAGGCGAGTAACATCCAGCGCCAGGGTATCGGCGCGCGTGGCGTTGCCGTCCTCCGACCCAGGCGCCACATCGGTTGCGGCATTAGGCGCCGCACCCAGCCACAACCGCCCGGCGGCATCAATGCGCGGTGCGAATGTGTCTACAGCACCCGAGCGCAACCGCACCTGGGCGCGAACCTCCGGCAATTGCAGCCCATCGGGCAGTCGCGACCAGACGAAAGTGCCGCTGATTGCATAATCCCCGGCCGGCAAAAACACCGCCGGTCGCCCCTCGCGCGCCAACACCGGTTGCGCTTCACCATTTACCCGCACTTGCTGCGGCCAGGCTTGCTCATCGCCCGGCAGCGGCACCCAGCCGGGAGCATACAGCCGCCAATCCTGGGTGAAACGCCCAGCATCGGCGTCCGCCTCCAGCTGCAAAATACCAGGCCAGCGGCAGAGGCGCCCCTGACTCCCAACTGCCGATTTGGTAACGGATGCCGGCGCTAGCGGGCAGTCCCGCCAGTCGGCATCGCGCAGCACCCAGGGCGCCCAGGGCGTCAGTGCTGGAGGGATGGCAGCCGTTTCCACCTGCGTGCTGGCAGGCGCAATCGGGCTGAACCAGAGTAACAACCAAAGCAGAATCAACCCGCAGAAAAACCTCAATCTCTGAACCTGGATCAGTCGAGTCGATGCAATTTCGCTCATATCGGCGGCTCTTCAGTGGGGCTGTTGAGAATCACGCAGTCATAGAGAAAGCCCCAGAGTTTATCGCACTATTGAAAGGGCTCAGATCAAAGGGCTTAGGGCCGGTATGCTATCCTAAATTTCCATTTATAGAAGCTGTCACTGCCATGCGCATGCTCGGCATCACTATCGCATACCAGAAGGCTCGCAATGAACGCATCACTGGCAGAATTCAACCTCTCCCCCGACCTGCTGCACCTTAACCATGCCGCTGTCGGCCCCTGGCCCAAGCGCACCAGTGATGCCGTGCGCCGCTTCGCCGAGGAAAATACCACCCTGGGCTCTAACCGCTATCCGCACTGGCAGGCCACCGAACAGCGCCTGCGCGAGCGCCTGGCGCGGCTGATCGGCGCAGCTTCAGCCGATGACATCGCCCTGGCCAAGAGCACCTCCGAGGCCCTGTCGGTGATCGCCCATGGACTGGACTGGCAACCGGGCGACAATATTGTCGGCATCGCTGAGGAATTCCCATCAAACCGCATCGTGTGGCAGTCGCTGGCCAACCAGGACGTGGAGTGGCGCCCACTAAAGCTCTCCGAATCCCAGACACCCGAGGATGATCTGCTCGCACTCTGTAACCCACGCACCCGGCTGCTGGCAGTGAGTTGGGTGCAATATGCCCGTGGCCGACGGCTCAACCTGGAACGCCTCGGCAATGCCTGCCGCGAACGCGGCATCCTGCTCTGCATCGACGCCATTCAGGGTCTGGGCGCCCTCCCCTTCAACCTCAGCCGCATGCCGGCCGATTTTGTCGTTGCCGATGCACATAAATGGATGCTCGGCCCCGAGGGCATCGCGCTCTTTTACTGCCGCCCGGAGCTGCGCCCGAAGCTCAAGCTGCATCAATTCGGCTGGCACATGGTCGAGCAGATGGGTGACTTCGACCGCACCGACTGGCAAGCGGCCAGCAGCGCACGCCGCTTTGAATGCGGGAGCCCCAACATGCTCGGCATCCATGCCTTCGAGGCCAGCCTGTCGCTGCTCGAAGAAACCGGCCTGGACCAGATCGAACAGGCCATCAAAGAGCGCATCGACCACCTGATCGAGCTGATCGACGCCCAAGGCTTTGAGCTGCTCTCCCCGCGCGCACCCGAACAACGCGCCGGCATCCTGACCTTCCAAATTCCCGGAATCGAGGATCACCAAGCCCTATGGCGCGCGCTGATGAGCCAAAACCTGCTCTGCGCCGCACGCGGAGGCGGCATCCGCTTCTCACCGCATTTCCACACGCCCATGGAGGATCTGGAGCAGGCGGTGGCACTGGCTGCGGAGCAAAGTCGCACCATCTAAATCATGGAAAGCCTCTTCTAGCACCTCCAAAAGCCATGCCCTCGATTACCGATCTTTGGCGGCAAGGCGAAAACTCTGCCGTCGAATTCAAATCCGCCTCCGTCCGACCCGAGAGCCTGGCACACGAGATGGTGGCATTCGCCAACACCGATGGCGGCAGCATTCTGCTCGGCGTCGAGGATGACGGTCGTGTCAGCGGCATTGGTACAGAGCTCGATTACGAACAATGGGCGGCGAACATCGCGCGCAATAATGTGGTGCCGGCGCTGGATGCAAGGCTCTCGATCGAGCGTCTAGAAAATCAGCGCGTCCTCCTGATCGATATTCCCAAGGGCCGAGACAAGCCCTATCAGACCAATACCAATCAATTTCTGGTCCGGGTAGGCTCGACCAATCGGGTAGCAACCCAACAAGAGCTCATGCGACTGTTTCAGCAGGCAGGCGTTTTCCACTTCGATCTGACGCCGGTGGAACGGGCATCGATCCAGTCCCTGGATTTGAGCAAAATCGACGCCTACTTCCAGCGCTACGATGTTGATTTTGAGCAGGATGAGAACCGCGACGGCTTACTCATCAATACCGACATCCTGACCGAAGAACGCTTGCCAACGCTGGCGGGGCTGTTGGTCTTTGGCATCAATCCGCAACGGTATCTGTCGGATGCCTGCATCTCCTTTGCCCATTTCGCGGGGGCACAAATCGACGAGGAACTGATCGACAAGCAAGTCATCGGTGGCACCCTGGATCGGCAGGTCGAAGGCACGCTCGCGGTGATCAAAAACAACCTGCGCGAAGGATCAATTATTGAGGGCGCGAAGACCCGACCGACCGATTATTACTATCCCGACAAGGTGTTTCGGGAACTGCTGGTCAATGCCTGCGTGCACCGCAACTATGCCATCCACGGCTCGCGCATCCGGGTGTTTCTGTTTTCTGACCGCATCGAGGTCATCAGCCCCGGCCGACTCCCCAATACCGTCACCATCGAGAAGCTTCGCTGCGGGGTCTCTTACGCGGTCAACCCTGTGCTGGTTAAGTTCATGGAAAACCTGCGCTTCATCGACAAGCTTGGACGCGGACTGCCCATGGTCTATCGCGAGGCAGTGACTCATGATCGCCAAGTGATTTTTGAAGAAGTAGGCGAGGAATTTCGCGTCATCTTGGGGCTTCATGATCAGGCTTGACCCGCCAGATTTGGGAACCAAACCTGGCGATCCGTCGGCAAGCTTCTGCCGAGCGAGCGCGGTTGAGGCTTGCCCGAAGCGATCCGGGTCGTTCGTTGGACGAAAATTCGACCCTTAAAATTCGAGCCTGGAACGTTTTCTGTTTAGGACGCTGGTCCGTACCCGAGTGCCTGAGATGCTGGCGGAGAACGCCTGTCCAGCGGATGACGAGATCCCGATCCGGCTGCTAACCACAAGCCGTCTGGCTGATTTGCGCCAGGTCGCGTACTGGGAGCGAACTTTGCGACAGAGTTGGAGCGCATGCTGCGCGCGGCAGGTTGCACTCCTGTGCGCCAAGGCAAAGGGGATCACACGATTTGGCAGAGCCTAATCAACGTCCGGAGCTGACCGACTGCCTGTCTCGACAGGGTCTCAACAGCTCGGCGTAACCTGCTGCCCTGCATGGAATATGCTGTCGGATTCTGCCATTTATGGGAATTAAAGCGAACCTGGAACCATTAATCCATAATTCATTCTGTCAGTGATCCCTGCGCTGCTCGGCCAGCCAGGCTTCAATGGTAGCGGGATCAAGCCCCCGCAGGCGCTGCTCGGGATTGTAGCGCTTGAGCACATCCTCAGGATCAAAGCGCTTTAACACGGACTCGGGATCACTGCGGATGGCTTCTTCAAGCACCATCTCATGGGTTTCTCGCAGAAATTGTTCCATGGAGTAGGCCATTTCAGGTACCTCGCATCGGTAAAGTCGGTAGAGATGTTCAAGCAGTTCCCAGTGGCCGTTGCGGCTCGGGTTTGGGTGACGCGCGCGGTAGTGCGCCCATCCCTGGCGCATCCGATCCTGCTCGCTGGCGAACAGTTCCCAAGCGGCGTTGCGCGGATGCTGGGCAATGCGGTTGAGCACGATGACCCGCACCCGATGGGCACCCCAGAGGAGATCGTAAACGCCGGGCCAGGCGGTGGATTGCAGCGGGTGATGACGCGCGAATGGGTGGGGGTAGCCTGTGACCACGGCGTAGAGGCCAAAGGCGCTGACCGGGTGACGCTTGCCGTTGACATCGACCTTCAGCTTGCGATAGTTGACATAGTGCCCGATCAGCTCGTCCAGCACCCAGGCGGTGAGCGCTTCGTGATGGGATTTGTAGGTCAGTAGATTGTGCGCCCGCAAGTTCTCCAGTCCATCGGGGAGCTCGGGCGCTGGTCGGTCCGGGATGCTCGGTTCGGCGGCTTCGATAATGGCGACATCAAGCAGTTGGCTTTTCAACGCCATTTCCAGTTCAAGTTCAACCACCCAGGGCGCATCGGCAAAGACATCCACCAGTGCAATGCCGAACGCGCGGTGCCATTGGCGCCGGGAGTCTTTCTTTGAAGGGTCGGTGGGCTTGAGGCGAGTTTAGCCGATTGAAAGCGAGCCGGCACGGCAGTGGGTACCGACACCGCGCCGAGCATCGCACGAAAAAGCCAGCTCTGGTCAAACCCTACGGGGCTAGAAGGCAAAGCCTGTGTTCAGGCAGGGAGCAAATGAGGGTGGGTCGCTTTCGTTTGGATGAGTCGGAAATAATGCGAACATGGAACCTTTTGATTTCCTTGAGCAGGCAGTTAAACTCGCCGCTGAGCAAAGCCGAACGATCGCCACCAAGAGCAGGCCCTGATAACCAATCCGAACGCCATACTGTTGAGTTCGATCCGATTTCGACCAAGCCTGCGAAGGCCTACCCCAGCACCAGCCGATCTTGGAACACTCATGCACCTACCGCTCATGGTCTCGGCCACCCCGGAGAACTACCTGCCGCCCATTAGTCGGCCGTCACCACAACCTCTAGCTAGCCGCAAACCGCAACACAGAAAAAGCACTACCGGTGAAGATGTGGTTGTACTATGCTTGAGTGACTTTCAACACCAAAGCGACAACCGCTGCTAATGCCAGCCCACAATCTCTAGAATGAAGATCGCGCCATGAATCATCAACCACCACCCAACGAGCAACCGCCCCATACCGCGCAGCTATCGAAATTGCGCCGACCGCAACCAGCACGAAAGGTGGTCGCATACATTCGTGAGCTGCTCTAGCCTAAACCGATTTTCGCTTTCGCTCAAACGGCTGAGGATTGTCGTTAGGCGGCAGCAACGCCTCAGTTGCCTACCCGACCATATTATAAGCCAGAAGGTAAGGTGCAAAACATGAATTGGTACATTGACGTCTTTAAAAAGTACAATGTGTTTGATGGGAGATCAGGAAGAAAAGAATATTGGTATTTCTTCTTATTCAACATCATCATCGGTCTTTTCCTCGCTGTCATTGATCGTGCAACCGGAACCTTTAGTCCTGACGCAAGAATTGGCCTGTTAGGTGCCATTTTTATGTTGGCCGTTTTAATTTCAGGTATAGCGGTATCTGTGCGTCGCCTGCATGATATCGACAGAAGTGGCTGGTGGTTACTTATCGGTCTCATACCCTTCATTGGTGCTATTGTACTGCTTTTGTTTATGGTTCAAGACAGCAAGCCCGGACAGAACAAATACGGTGTAAATCCAAAAAGCGCAGCCTCATAACGGCCCTTGGTAAACCGAGCCATGATATTGCCCCAGGAACCACTGTATCGAGATATTCTGAAATTTGCGATCAGATCGCAAGACACATTCGACCGGATATTGGCTTAGTGAACGCGTAATAAACTGTTGGCCACAAGGGATGACAATCACATCTGCAACGATCAAGCTGTTCCTTCCAAAAGGGGATGCAAAGAGTCTTCGCACAGCGGAAATCTCGAACTGGTCGGGAAAGGCCGTTGCCGCACCTCGTACGGAGTTCGAGGAACTGGTTGCTAGAGAGGAATTGGAAAAATCCGGGGTTTATGTTCTCACTGGCGTTTCGCCGGACACTGGGCGATCACGCGCGTATATCGGGGAAGCAGAGATCATTCGGGATAGGTTAAAACACCACAAGACGAAGGATTTTTGGGTGTCCGCAATCGTATTCGTAAGTAAAGACGAAAACCTCACAAAGGCGCATATACGATACTTGGAGGGACGTCTAATTGAGGAGGCACAGGGTGTTGGCCGATACGAGCTTGAAAACTCGCAATCCAGTGGATCACGGCTCCCAGAATCAGATCGAGAGGACATGAATGTCTTTCTATATCGGATAAAACAGCTGTTGCCAGTCTGCTGCCACATCCGGCACTGTTGTGATTGACCCGGCCCCGCTTGTCTGCCGCATAAAAGGCGCCCGCGCTTTAGGGCGGCCAACCCCGGATGGATTTGTAGTATTTAAAGACTCAACAGCCGTCCTTCACGAGCGTCCAGCAACACCAAAAAGACAACCATACGTAGTTGCTTTACGAAAGCGGCTCGTCGATGAAGGAATTCTTGTGGAACAAGATGGGTATTTGCAATTTTTACATGATGCCGAGTTTTCTAGTCCGAGCGCTGCGGCCTCCGTCATTCATGGCGGAGGAGCAAATGGACTCACGGAGTGGCGTACCGAGCTCGTATCTGATAACGGCGCCAATGGCTAAAAAGCGCACAAGCTTCGACAACTTAGAGCAGCCTTCGCTCTCGCTTAGACTGCCTCTACACGGATGCTGAAATCAAAGGTGCCGGAGTTAAATTAAGGGCGAGGATCGCAATTCCTCATCTCAACGAGCGGTTCAGATCGTCGCTCGCTTCGGCCGACTGCCTGTCTCGACAGGAGCTCATCAGCTCGGCGTGACCTGCCGCTCTGCATGGAATATGCTGTCAGATTCTGCGTTTTATGGGGACGAGATATCATGTTCGAGGCCACCAAAGTCGGTCGCTCGGTTAGCAAGAGCGAGTTTAAGGAGCAGCGTGACGAGCTGCGCACCCAGTTGCTGGAGGTGCAGAGGCAACTGCGCGAAACCCATATTCCTGTCATTGTGGTCGTCGCTGGGGTGGAAGCGGCCGGCAAGGGCGAGGTGGTTAATCGCTTAAATGAGTGGCTGGATACCCGTGGCCTGCAAACCTTTGCCTACTGGGATCTGAGCGACGAGGAGCGCGAGCGGCCGCGTTACTGGCGCTTCTGGCGCAATCTGCCGCCGCGCGGAGAAATCGCCTTACTGTTTGGCGGTTGGTATCTGACGCCTATCGAGCATCGCTTTCGCGGCTTGTGCGACGATGCAGCCCTAGATGCGGAACTCACGCGCATTGTTGACTTTGAGCGCATGCTGACGCAAGACGGCGCGCTGGTGGTGAAGTTCTGGTTCCATCTGAACGAGAAAGACCAGAAGCAGCGGCTAAAGGAACTCTCGCGCGATGATCGCAGCCGCTGGAAGATGCTGCCGGAAAAGTCCAAGTTCTCGGAGCAGTATGAGCTTTTTGAACATGTTGCCGAGCGCGTGATCCGCCAGACGGATCGCGGCATCGCGCCTTGGTATCTGGTCGAGGCGACTGACAGCCGCTATCGCGATCTGACCGTCGGCAAGACGCTGTTACAGGCGATTCGCGCGCGCATTTCCCAACCCTTGCCAATGGAGCCGCCTCCGACGGCCGATCCGCTCGACCTACCCGACAGCGCGCCGGCGCAGATTACCCTGCTCGATCAGCTCGATCTGACGCAGAAGCTTGAGCGCGATCTCTACAAGTCTGAGCTCAAACGCTTGCAAGCGGAGATTAACGAGCTGACCTGGACGGCCTATAAAAAGCAACGCACCACCGTGCTGGTGTTTGAGGGGATGGACGCCGGCGGCAAGGGCGGCGCGATTCGCCGCATTACCAGCGCGGTGGATGCCAGGCTGTATCGGGCGATTCCGGTTGCGGCACCGTCGGACGAGGAAAAAGCGCATCATTATCTGTGGCGCTTCTGGCGACATATCCCGCGCGCGGGCTATATGATTATTTATGATCGCTCCTGGTATGGTCGGGTGCTGGTTGAGCGAGTCGAGGGCTTTGCCAGCGAGGCCGAATGGCGCCGCGCCTACAGCGAGATCAACGACTTTGAGGAGCAATTAGTCGAGCAGGGCGCCATCTTGCTTAAGTTTTGGCTACAGGTCAGCGACGATGAGCAGCTCGAGCGGTTCCGCGACCGCGAGAAGACGCCTTACAAGCAGTATAAGATCACTGACGAGGATTGGCGCAATCGCGAGAAGGCACCCCAGTACAAGGCGGCGGTCAACGAGATGGTAGCGCGCACCAGCACTGAGTACGCGCCCTGGACCCTGGTGGAGGGCGACGACAAGCCCTTTGCCCGCATCCGCGTGTTGTCCACGATTTGCGAGCAACTGCGCGCGGCACTGGCGGAGGACGTTGGGGCTTCCGTGCGCAGCGTCAAGCGCTGTGGCGATCATCCCGAGCGCCGTGCCAAGCCGGAAGCGCGCGACTGAGCCCCCGCCGAATGTGACGGATATGCCGGAGCCGGCGGCATCAGGCCGGCTCCAGGCTCGCTTAGGCTGTCTGACGCGGAATCCGGATTTTCTGCCCGACAAAAATGAGATCCGGGTCCTTGATCACCTCGCGATTGGCCTCGAAGATCTTCGGATAGGCATTGGCATCGCCATAGAACCGCTGGGCCACCTTCGACAGGGTGTCGCCAGATTCGATCAGGTAGAACTCGACCTCTTCCACTGACTTGGGAGCCGCAACCGCGCTGGCGTCAACCGCCTCGATGCCCTGCACATTACCGACCATCAGCACCGCCTTTTCCATCGCCGCAGCATCTGCTGCTTTGCCGGAGATGGCGACTCGACCATTCTCGACCTTCACATCCAGATCCTGGATACCCGGATTGTCGGCTTCCAGCATTTCACGAATTTTCTGGTCAGCTTCGGACTCCTTGCCGAACACCCGCCGACCAACGTCTTTGGCAAATCCAAACAGATCCATAGGTTTCTCCTGTGGTTTCAATCTTGGTGACTGATCAGTATTTCACCGAGCAGCCGTAAGGCCGGGTCACAGCCGTCGACAGCGGTTTGCCATCCGCGAGTTCGGCAAGCGCCAGGTCGACATAGTTGGTCGCCCCTTCGATGTCGGCCACGTCGGTGGTTCCCTTGTCATCAATACCGCCCATGTAGATCAGCGTGCCTTCGGCATTGATGATGAAGATGTGCGGCGTGGTGCTCGCACCATAAGCACGGCCCATGTCGCCGCTCTCATCAAGCAGCACGGCGGTGGGCGCCGCCTCACGCGAGGCGGTGAGTTCATCGGCCTGCTTTGGGCTGACATGCCCCTGCTTGCCGGGTGCCGATGAGATGACCGAGAGCCAGGGCAGACCCTGCTCAGCGGCCTTGCGTTGCAGGCGTTGCATGTTCCCGCTGTCGTAGTGCTTATGCACGTAGGGACAATCGTGGTTTGTCCATTCGAGAATGGCCGGTTTCCCTTGCAGGTGATCGAGTGTCCAGATCTCGCCCTGAATGTCGGCCACCGCGAAAGCAGGCGCTGGCGCGCCAACCTCGGGCGCAGCCGCAAGATTCATCCCGAACAGTCCGGCCACGAGAGCCAACGTGGCAGTGATCGAACGCTGTTTACCAAGATGCGTCATGAGTCTCCTCCTTATGATTGTATTGGGCTTAGGGCTTATTGCGCCCCAGTTGCGGATCTCTGGTTGATTGCCGCCACAACCAACCCGGGGGTCAGCAACTGGGGAAGCACCACAGCTTTGGCACCCGGCGCATAATAAACGTAGAGCGGCACGCCGTCGCGGCCAAAGGCATTGAGATAGGCCGAGATGGTCGAATCATGGTTGGTCCAGTCGCCTTTCAAATAGAGCACATCTTGCTCGGCGAAGGCGCGTGCGACCTGCTCGGTGCCAAGCGCGACCCGTTCGTTGACCAGACAGGTAATGCACCAGGCGGCGGTCATGTTGATGAAGACTGGCCGGCCCTGATTCAGCGCAGCTTCAAGCGCGGCGGCTGAATAAGGCACGGCGGATAGTCGATGGGTGTTCTCTACAGTCCCATCTGCTTGCTCGACGCTCGCCTTGGGGCTTGCCAGCGGGCCGAGCTGAGTGGTCAGCCCAAGAGCCGCCAACAGACTGGCAAAGGCCAGCAGGCGCAGACTGAATTGCCATCCGCGCGACCAGCGATGTCCGTCCTGGCGCGCCGTCTCCAGCAGCCAGAGCCCGAACACCAGCGCCAGCATCGCGGTCAGTACCAGCGCGAGGCCAGCCGGGCCAGTCTGTTGAGCCAGCACCCACAGCAGCCAGGCGGTGGTGGCAAACAGCGGAAAGGCGAGCAGTTGCTTCAGCCGCTCCATCCACACGCCCGGTCGCGGCAGACGTCGTGCCCAGGCCGGAAACAAGCTGAGCACCGCAAAGGGCAGCGCCATGCCGAGGCCGAGCATCAGGATCACCGCCAGGGCGCCAAACCAGGGCTGGGTCAGAGCATAGCCGAGCGCGGCGCCCATGAAGGGAGCGGTACAGGGGGCGGCGACCAGAGCCGCCAGCGCGCCGGTGCCAAAAGCCGCCAGCGCGGCGCGATCCAGACGCACCTGACCCGGGGCACACTCCGCCAGCAGACGCCCGCCGCTGCCCAGCCCCATCAGATTGGTGCCGAGCGTGAAGGCGCCGAACAGACCAAGCCCTAGCACCAGAAAGAGCACCGCCATCAGCGCCACAAAGATCGGCGATTGCAGCTGAAAGCCCCAGCCGACCGCTGCGCCACCAGCGCGCAGTGCCAGCAGAGCGACACCAAGCAGCGCGAAGAACAGCAGCACGCCAGCGCTGTAAAGCAGGGCATGCCAGGCGCGCGCGGCCAGGCTGAGCTCGCGCTGCTCGGCCAAGCCAAGCAGCTTAATCGCCAGCACCGGAAAGACGCAGGGCATGAGGTTCAGCACCAGACCACCGAGCAGCGCGAACAGCAGCGCCAGCGGCAAACCCAGCGCCGGCGCATGCGCATCGGACAAAAGCGGCAGGTCTTGCTCACTGGCAGAAAGCTCCCAGGAAGACACGCCAGCAGCCGTGGTCGCCACCAGCACGCCCGAGGGTGCGACGCTTGCGGGCGTGGCACCCGGGGTAAGTTCCAGCTCCAGCCAATCGCCTTGCAACTGCCATGGCTGCTCGGCCGCATGCTCGATCAGTCCCCATTCGTCAGCGAAAAACGCAAGGCTTTCAATCCCCTCCGGCAGACCTTCCCGATGCAGGCGCAGACGCAGCGGTGCCCCGGTGCGCTCGATCAGCGCATCGGAAACAAAGACGTCAGGCAAGCCGGCTCGCGCTTGCTCAAACAGCGCGGTGGTCGCTGAATCAGCAGCTGGGCCGGGCGCTTCAGCGCCGGCCGGCAAGCTTGCCAGGGTCAGCGCAAAGCGACCGGACTCTGGGATGCACTGCTCTTTGCATACCAGCCAGTGGGCTTCAAGCTGGATTGGAATGTCACGACCAGCCGGCCAGTCGGGCGCAACGGCCAGTTCGATTAGATGCAAGGCTTGACCGGAATAACCATAGTTTGCCAGCGGTCCGACCGGAATACGGCTGGGATGAGGCCATTGGATAGGACCTGCCCTCACGCCCTTAGGCAGGGTCCAGCTCAGGCGGGGTGGTTCGCCGGAATCCCCCGGATTGCGCCAGTAAGTGTGCCAGCCCGGTTGCAGGTCGAACACCAGCAGCAGATCGATCTGATCGCCGGGAGCAACCCAGGATCGCTCCGGCAGCAGACGGGCGGTGAGATGCTCGGTGACAACCTCGGCCTCGAGCTGGATTGGCAGCGGTGCATCCACTGGCGCAGTCGTGGAAGCCATTACCGGCGCCAGCCCAGCAAGCATAAGCAACCAGAGCAGGCCGAGCCAGGCACCCGGTCCCCGACCTGAGCGGAGGCTGTTGCACGCCTTGGAGTTCAGCAAGGACATCAGCCCCCCTGCCCGACCATGCTTTCGGGCAAGGTCATGCCGCCCCAGGAAAATAGTTTAGGAGTTCCAAACACCGGATTAATGACAGCTCCGCAGGCTTATGTCGGGTTTTGTGACGGGTTGAATCCATATCATGGGGGACAATACGAAAGCCGCAAGGCGACAAAGCCCCAACACACATACAAGCTGCCGAATTTTCAATCTTTTTAACGACTAATGATACCCGATAAAGAAAACCCCCAAGCGCCACAAAACCGTCATAAAAAAACTGTAGGCTACGTCGGTTTGCTCTCGCCCTCAGCGCTCAATTGCTGCCGCCTTGCGGCCCAGAGTATCCAAATGCCTCCAAAAACCCCCGCGACCCTTGGCGATCACCTCGACCAGAGGGTTTTCGACGCCATTTACTCCCGCGCGCTGGTGTACAACACCTGCTGGGAAGACCCGGCCATCGACCGTCAGGCACTGGCCATCAACCCCAGCGATCACATGCTGGTCATCACCAGCGCCGGCTGCAATGTGCTGGACTATGCCCTGGTTGGCCCGGAGCGCATTCATGCGGTCGATGCCAACCCGCGCCAAAATGCCCTGCTGGAGCTAAAGCTTGCCGGCATCCGGGCGCTGGAGTTCGAGGACTTTTTTGCCGCCTTCGGCCATGGTTATCACCCGCGGATGCAGTCCCTGTACCAGCAGGAGCTGCGCGCCGAGCTGAGCGACTTTGCCCGCGCCTTCTGGGACAAACGCATCCGCTGGTTCGGCCACCCACGCGGGAGTTTCTATTTTCATGGCCTCTCCGGCACGGTGGCGCGCGCCTTCCGCGCGTACCTGAAAATCCGCCCGCGCCTGGCTACCAGCATCAAGGACCTCTTCGCCACCCGCTCGCTGGAGGAACAGCGCCACATCTACGACACCCGCGTCGACCCACTGATCTGGACCAAGAGCCTGAACTGGACCCTGTCGCGCCAGTTCACCATGAGCATGCTAGGCGTCCCCCATCCGCAGCGCAAGGAGGTGCAGCAGCAGCACAGCAGTGGCGTAGCCGGCTTTGTGCGCGAGGCCATCGGCTATGTCTTCCGCCAACTGCCAGTCTGGAACAACTACTTCTGGACGCTCTACATCTACGGTCGCTACACCGAGCACTGCTGCCCCGAGTATCTGAAAGCGGACAACTTCGCCCGACTCAAGGCCGGTGCGGCCGATTGCATCGCGCTGCACAGCTCGACAGTGGTGGATTTTCTCAAGCAGCAGCAGACCGCCATTTCCAAATTCGTGCTGCTCGATCACATGGACTGGATGAGTTCCTATGAGCCAGAGGCCCTAGCCGACGAATGGGAGTGGATTTTGGCCCGCGCCCGCCAGGACGCGCGTATCATTTTTCGCAGCGCCCATGCCGCACCCAAATATCTGGAATCCCTGGAGATAGGCCCGGAACGTGAGCGGCTGCCCGAGCGCCTGCAATTCCACCCCGAACTTGCAGCCGAACTCCAGGCCCATGATCGGGTACATACCTACGCCGGGTTCCACATTGCCGATGTCCGCACCTGATATTCCGAGCCCGAGGTTGCCAGCCGCCGACACCCAGGCGAAACGCCGAGGACTGGGCGCGGACCTGCGCGTGCTGTTGCATTTGTTGCGCGGCCAGCCGAAGGACGGCGATCAGCGCGCGCGGCTCGAAGCCTTCTACGGGCCTCAGGCTGGCGACTACGACGCCTTTCGCGACCGCCTGCTGCATGGGCGCGAAGCGCTGATCGGGGAAATTCAAGCTGCGCTGGGGAATGCCCTGCCCGGCGCCCATCTGATCGAACTCGGCGGCGGCACCGGGCGCAATCTGGAGTTCTTTGGCCCGCGCATCGATGACTTTGGTCAGGTGACCCTGGTCGACCTCTGCCCGGCGCTGCTGGAGCAGGCGCGGCGCAAATTCGCCGAGCGCGAGCATGTGCACATCATTGAGGCCGATGCGACCTCCTGGCAGCCCGAGCAACCGGCCGATGCCATCTACTGCGCCTATTCCCTGACCATGATCCCGGACTGGCGCGCGGCGCTGGCCAATGCAATCGCCATGCTGAAACCTGGCGGTATCTTTGGCGTCGTGGATTTTTATGTCTCAGCGGCCCACCCGCCGGCCGATCAGATCCGTCACAACGCCCTGGCCCGCGCCTTCTGGCCCAGGTGGTTCGCGCACGATGGCGTGCATCTCAACCCTGTCCAGCTCGCCGCACTGCGCGAGCATTTTCCCGAACACCAACTGACCGAGGCGCGCGCGCCCGTGCCCTATCTGCCCGGACTGGCAGTGCCTTATTATCGGTTTGTTGGACGCAAGCTCTAGGGCGACCATGGCGACAGACAGCCCCAGCAACGGTCCAAGTGTCGCGTCTGATCCACTTAAAAACGACAGTGGCTCTCGCCGCCCTGTTCAATCCAGCCATGGATCATCTTTTTAGTGGTCATGGCACTGGCGCAGCGGCCCTGGTGGTCGATGCAGATCAGTCCGCCGCGACCACCGACCTTGCGGCGGAAATGTTCCAGCGCGAACTCCACCGCGCCCTTGGCGTCCAGGCCACGGTATTCGATCAAATCCGCCACCATTTTTGCCAGCGCAGTGCGGATAAAGTCTTCGCCATAACCGGTGGTTGAAACGGCACCATTGGCATTGTCGGCATAGACCCCGGCGCCGATGATGCAGGAATCGCCAATGCGTCCGAGCCGTTTGTTGACGATGCCGCCGGTTGACGTAGCTGCGGCCAGATTGCCCTCCTGATCGCGCGCCACCGCACCAATGGTGCCGTATTTCTGCGACTCGCCCGAGTCATCATGGTCGAGCATGATGGAGCGGTGCTCCCGTGCCTGGGCAAGCTGGGCGACCCGCTCCGGGGTGCGGAAATAGTCGTCGTTCGCCAAGGGCACGCCGCAATACTCGGCATAGCGCAGCGCCCCGGCGCCAGAGAGCAACACATGCTCGCTGCCGTCCATGATCAGGCGCGCAAGTTGCACCGGGTTGGCGATGCGACTCACTCCAGCCACGGCACCGGCGGCCAGGTCGCGTCCGTCCATAATGCCGGCGTCCATCTCGACCTGGCCATCCTCGTTTAACACCGAACCGCAGCCGGCGTTGAACAGCGGATTGTCTTCCAGCTCTGAGGCACAGCGCTCCACCGCCTCCACCGCAGTGCCACCGCGCGCAAGGATCTCGCGGCCAAATTCCAGAATCACCCGAATGCTTTCGAGGTAGCGCACTGCGGTCGCCTGGTCGCGCACATTATCGAGCGCACCGGCGCCGCCGTGGATCATCAGGGAGAAGCTGGAACTAGAGGTCATTTAAGGAGCCTTGAGGCGCGCGGCGAAGCGCCGCAAGCATAAAACAGCAGAAGATATCCGGATCGGCCGCGACGCGCGACCGATGATCTCGGCAAGGTCGATTTCTATTTCTTTAGAATGGCGCTGAGATTAAAGCCGCCCCTGCAACTCAACAGCCAGGGCTTGCTGCCGGTCGCGCTTACCGGCCAGCAGCGCAAGGAATTTGCCCACCTGAATTGGCCCCCAATTGACCAGCACCACGCCGGTGCCCGTGGCGGGATTATACTCCAGGCCACTGAGGTCCAGATCGGCCAGGCGCCGGTGCCGGGTGCCGAAGGCCAGCGCCAGCCAATCGGAAATGCCGAGCTTCTGCGCGATGAGTGTGGGATAAGAAGCCCCATTGAAGCGCGGATTGCACTCAATGGCCAGATACTCATTGCCATCTGGCTCCTCAATAACGGCCAGATCAAAGGCAAAGACACCGCGCATGCCGACCTCGCCCAGCCAGTCGGCCAGCGGGTCGACCAATTCCCAGGGCGCATGCGCCGCCGGGTGGCGGTTGCCCTGATGCACATAGCCGTCGAGCACTTGCTCGGTTGCCGCCAGGCGCTCGGCGCGACCGTTATCGCTTTGGTATTGCAGGTTTAGAAAGGTCTCGGCCCGCACTTCCTGCTGGATTTGCACCGCTGTGCCGGGGGCGAGTTCGCTACAGGCTCGGCGCAGTGCGTCCGCATCTGTGCAGCGAAAAATGCCCACGCCCGAGACCGACACCGACGCCTTCAGGTAGCAGGGAAACTGGGTCTCGGCAATGGCATGCTCTCCGATAGCCCCCACATCGGCGAAACACCGGGTCAGGGGCACCGGCACCCCCAGTCGCTCGGCATGGGTCATGAAGGCATTCTTGCAATTCATGCTGACCACTGCGTCATGCCAGGCCGGATCGGGACGCACCTGGTGCTCCTCGGGGCCGAAAAAGAACAGGGATGGCTGATGGTCTGCAAAGTCGCTCAGGCGCCCGCGATCAACATCCCAGACCACCTGTCGGCTGTGGTCGAGCCCGATCCGCTGATAATGGGCGCAGAGGGCATCCCAGTCGTGTTGCAATTGCGGATGCAGCATCAGGATATCGTCAGTATTGCTGATGCCCACCGCTCGCCCCGAATAAAGATGATTTCCCAGCACTCCGTCGGCGGTGCAGTTCATGATGTCGTGGTTAAGAATTCTGCGTCCCATCGCCGGTGCTCCTGCTACCTGTCCTGTCAGGCATCAGTGCACAAATCACGCCAGTACCAGATGGGCTTAGCACGGCCAGACATGACCGCCTCCAAGTTGGGACAAAGACAGGGTGCATGGCTCTCGATTGGTGCGAAAGGCAACAATCAGCGCACCATGTCGGCGCAGCCAAAGCGATGCTGGATCTTGGACCACCACTGATCGAATCCTGCTTGAAATTCGGGGATTTTTTCGCGACTATCCATGGCAGTGGATGACAAATTTACTTGGTCTTTTCCTGGCGGCTGGTGTTCAAAACCCGCGCCCGGTCAGGTCGACCAGGCCCGTCATCCGCTGATGCAACGATTACAAGAACCAAGCCTGCGACGGGTGGTCGCCATTACGCCCGCAGCGCCGCAAGGGCTGACCCATCAAGCCCTGACCATCAAAAGAGGAGTTCAGCATGGAAAATCCAACTATCGATCAGGCCCCAAGCATTGATCGGGTCGCAGTGCCAAGCGCAACCCCGGACGACGGCATCCGCGTCAACCGCATCACGCCTGCCCAACCCTGGGAATGGCTCAGAAAAGGCTGGCAGGACATCCAGCAGGCGCGTCGCTACAGCCTGACCTATGGAGCGGTCGTGGTGCTGATCAGCGCGCTAATGACTTGGGCGCTGGTGTCTGAGGGCTATGTGTTTATCGTGCCTTTTCTTGCCGCTGGCTTTTATCTGCTCGCACCTGTGGTCGGGCTGGGGCTCTATCAGATCAGCGCGCATCTCGAACGCGGAGAACCTTTGCAGTTTTGCAACGCGCTCGAGGCATGGAAGCGTAACCAGGGGCAGCTCAGCATTATTACCGCCGGGCTAATTCTCATTATGCAGTTCTGGATGCTGGCGAATTTCGTGCTTTTTGCGATGCTTTATACCAATCTGCAACCGCCACTGGAGAGCTTCTTCAGCGTGGTCTTCTTGTCCGGCGAGAATAATGCTTTTGTCTTTGCGAGCGTATTGGTCGGCTTTGTACTGGCAGGACTGGCCTATGCCATCAGTGCCATTTCGGTGCCCATGCTGGTGGATCGGAAAATCGACGGTCTCACCGCCATTCGCACCAGCGTGAAGGCGGTCACCACCAACTGGCTGCCGATGGGTTTGTGGGCAACCATCATTGTGATGGTCATCGGCTTGGGCTTTGTGACCTTTTACGTCGGGCTCGCCATCGCCATGCCGCTGCTCGGGCATGCCACCTGGCACGCATACCGAGACCTAGTGCCACGGGAATCCGATCCAGTCTGAGCCCCTCACCAAGAGCGCATCACGCAAAGAAACCATCCGGCGAGGCCGCACTGCGTCCGCTCAGGCCAGATTCCGACCAGAGGTTGGCCAGTTCCCGATCAGATTCGGGCCAAATTCAGGCTAGAATAGCGCCATGCTGCTCTCGCCCGGCCATGGTTTTTTGTTCGTTCATATTGCCAAGACTGGTGGCACCAGCCTGCGCGCGGCGCTGAGCCGCCAACGCTGGCGCGACCCCTGGTATTGGCCGATGTTTCTATGCGCGCGCTTCAGTCATCTGAGCGGCCATCGCCTGGCGCTCAAGCTGCCACGTCATGCCCGGATCATCGCCGCCAAGGAGTTGCTACCGCGCGAGGTGTTCGATGGGCTGTTTAAGTTCGCCTTTGTTCGCAACCCTTGGGATCTGCAAGTCAGCTCCTATCATCACATCCGCCGCGAGCGTCCGCATTATCTGGGCGGCCATGACAATTTCAGCGATTTTTTACGCTGGAAACTCGATCCCGCGCGGCCTTATCAGTATCACATCGATACCTCCATCGAGCGCCAGAGCAATTATCTGGTCGATCTGGATGGCCGGCCTTGCGTGGACTTTATCGGCCGTTATGAACAGCTCGATGACGACTTTCAGCACATCTGCCGCCATCTTGGGCTGAGGCCCCGCCCCTTGCCGCACCATCGGCGCGCACCAGAGCGCAAGCGCGATTATCGCCACTACTACACGGACGAAACGGCAGAATGGATCGCCCGCTATTTTGCGCGGGATATTTCCTGGTTCGGCTACCATTTCGACCCACAAATCAGCCCGCGTCCATCCGCTGAGACCCGGGCACTTTTCACCCCGCCGCCGAAAAACCCGCGCAGCCCAGCGAGCCTTGAGAGCCGCTGAATCCGGGCAACCCCTGAGCGACGCGCGCGGCAAAGGCCGCCGTCAGGCTTGAGCCTCGCGCGCATGGATAAAATCAAGCGCGCGGTCGATGCGACGCAACACGGTCTCCTTGCCGACCAAATGCAGGGTCACATCGATGCCGGGCGAAGCAGCGCGCCCAACCACAGCCACCCGCAGCGGCTGAGCCACCTTGCCCATCGCCAGGTCCAACTCAGCAGCGACCTGATCGACCTGATGATGCAACATCTCAGGCTGCCAGTCCTCTAGTGCCAGCATCTCTAGGGCCGCGCGCATACGCTCAAGCGGCTCCCGCGCCACTGGGCGCAAATGCTTCTTGGCCGCAGCGGCATCGTAGTCGTCAAAATCCTGATAGATGAAGGTGCTAATTTCAGCCAGTTCTCTCAGCGTCTTGGCACGCGGAGCCTGCGCCTCGACCACCGCCGCCAACTCAGGCCCGGTGCTCGGGTCAATGCCCAAATGGCCGAGATGGGGGCTCAGCAGATGAGCGATGCGCTTGGCATCTCCATGCTGGAGATAGTGCTGATTAACCCAGGCAAGCTTGTCATAATCGAACGAAGACGCCGCCTTGTTGACGGACCCGAGATCAAAAAGCGCGATCATCTCGTCGATGGAGAAAATTTCCTGATCGCCATGCGACCAGCCCAAGCGCACCAGATAGTTCAGCAATGCCTCAGGCAAATAGCCCTGATCGCGGAAGGCAATCACACTGACCGCGCCATGGCGTTTTGAAAGCCGGCTACCATCCTCGCCAAGAATCATCGGCAGATGGGCATAGCGCGGCGGCTCCTTGCCCCAGGCACGCAGGATATTGATCTGGCGCGCAGTATTGCCGAGATGATCATCGCCACGGATCACATCGGTAATATTCATCTCGGCATCGTCGACCACCACGGTGAGATTGTAGGTGGGCGAACCGTCGCTGCGGCGGATGATGAGGTCATCGAGTTCGTTATTGTTGAAAGGCACTTTCCCGCGCACGCGGTCATCGACCACCACCAGCCCCTCGACCGGATTGGAAAAACGCACCACATGGGGCTCGTTCGGGTCGATGTTCTTACCACGACAATGCCCGTCATAGCGCGGCTTGACCTTGGCCGCCATCTGACGCTCGCGCAGCTTCTCCAGCCGCTCCTTGGGGCAGCTACAGCGATAGGCCAGCCCTTTGTCGAGCAGTTCGTCGATGACGGCATGGTACCGATCAAAGCGCTGGGTCTGGTAAAAAGGCCCTTCGTCATAATCCAGCCCCAGCCAGGTCATGCCCTCAAGAATGGCATTAACCGACTCAGGCGTGGAGCGCTCAAGATCGGTATCCTCGATGCGCAGAATGAACTGCCCGCCGTGCTTGCGCGCGAAGAGATAGGAAAACAAGGCAGTACGGGCACCGCCGACATGCAGAAAGCCGGTTGGCGAGGGGGCGAAACGGGTGCGAACGGTGGTCATGGGATAGCAGTAACCTCGAGCTGGGCAATGAACGCGCGTTTTTGGGATCAAGACGCGGGCGGCATTCTAGCAGAGGCCGGCGCCTGGGTTCGCGCATGCTGGTCGCGCGGTTTTTTGGATCAGGATCAAGCCGAGACCAGGCTCAAGCCTCTTCGATCAACTCCAGCGCATTCCCGTCGGGGTCGCGACAGAAAATCGCCCGCCGACCGGATTTGCTGCGAGTAAAGCCCACGCCAGCGCCCTGCAACCGCTCGGCCAGCGCGTCCAGATCAGCCACCAGCAAGGCCAGATGCCGATCGCGCCCGCCATGCTCGGGGCGCCCGCTCACAGGGTCTGGATTCGGCAGTTCCAGTAAATGAATCTGCGCCGGCCCCAGCCGCAGCCAGGCACCGGGAAACCCGAGATCGGGGCGGCTTGGCTCGAGCGGCAAGCCGAGCAGATCATGATAAAACGCCAGCGCGCACTCGGTGTCAGCGACGATCAGGCTGACATGGTGAATGTTTAAAATCATCGGAGTCACTCGTCTTATCCAAGACGCGTCCTTGATGAAGATAGGACATCAAATCGCGCAGTCTTGCCCTGGTTAATCTTGTCATTTGCCGCCATTGCCCCGTCAGCCTACACTTCCCGCATGAACCCCGCACTACACCAACTCCAGCCCTACCCGTTTGAACGGCTCGCTGCGCTCAAGCAGGGCGTGACACCGCCGGCCAACCTCAAGCCAATTATGCTCTCTATTGGCGAGCCCAAGCATCCCACGCCGACCATCATCCGCGATGCGCTCATCGCCCACCTGCATCATCTGGCGACCTACCCCAGCACTCGCGGCCTGCCTGGTTTGCGCGCGGCCATCGCCGACTGGCTGAGTTGGCGCTTTGATCTTGGCCCGGACGGCATTGATCCCGAGACACAGATCCTGCCAGTTAATGGCACCCGCGAGGCGCTGTTCGCGGTGGCACAGGCGTTAATCGACCCGGCCAGGCAGCCGCTGGTGATGATACCCAATCCCTTCTATCAGATTTACGAAGGCGCCGCCCTGCTCGCGCGCGCCGAGCCACATTATCTGCCCTGCACCGCCAGCAATGGCTTTTTGCCCGATTTTGATCGAGTCAGTGATGCGACCTGGCAGCGCTGCCAACTACTGTATTTGTGCTCACCCGGCAACCCGAGCGGCGCGGTGATGGATCAGGCCAGCCTGCAACGGCTGATTGCACTGGCCCAGCGGCATGATTTCATCATTGCCGCCGATGAATGCTACTCCGAACTCTACCCGGACGAGTCCAACCCGCCCGTCGGCCTGCTCCAGGCGGCCGCCGCCATGGGCCTGAACGATTATCGTCGCTGCCTGGTCTTTCACAGCCTGTCCAAGCGCTCCAATGCGCCCGGACTGCGTTCCGGCTTTGTCGCCGGCGATGCGCAGCTCATTGCACAATTCTTTGCCTACCGCACCTACCACGGCTGCGCCATGCCCATTGCGCACCAGCATGCCAGCCTAGCCGCCTGGCAGGATGAGACCCATGTGCGCGAGAACCGCGCGCTTTATCGCGAGAAATTTAAAGCAGTGCTGGAGATTCTTGAAGGCGTGCTCGACTGCCGCCAGCCCGAGGGCGGTTTTTATCTCTGGGCACGCACCCCAGAGAAGGACGAGACCAGCTTCGTGCGCGACCTCTTCGCCAGCCAGCATCTGACCCTATTGCCTGGCCGCTTCCTGTCGCGCCCCAGCGCCAAGGGTGCAGACCCCGGCTGCGGCTATGTGCGCATTGCCTTGGTGCCTGAGCTTGCGGATTGCATCCAAGCTGCTGAGCGCATCCGTTGCCATTGCGCATCTTAGACTCACAAGGCCGCGAGCAGCAGACGGCGTACGGGATACCATCGACAGATTCGCCGAACCTGCAAACTTGCGTCTGATTTTCTAGCCGCGCAGCAAGCCCGAGGGCTCCAGGCGCCGCTGTCGCAAACCGGCGCCACCCTCCCGGTGCGGGGCACCTCGGGTATAATGCAAGGTCAATTTAAGCCATTTCACCTTCCGGAGCCCGACCTTGAACGAGCAGCAACAGATTATTGACCAGGCCTTTGAGCGCCGCGCCGAGATTACCCCGCGCAATGTGGAAACCCTGGTGCGGGATGCCGTGCAGGACACCATCGAGCGTCTCGACTGCGGCGAGTTACGAGTCGCGGAAAAACGCGACGGCCAATGGCAGGTGAACGACTGGGTGAAGAAAGCCGTGCTGCTGTCCTTTCGCATCGAGGACAATACTTTTATCAAGGGCGGCTTCACCAATTACTATGACAAGGTGCCCTCGAAGTATCAGGACAGCAACTCCCGCGAGTTCCGCGAGGGTGGCGTGCGTGTCGTCCCGCCGGCAACTGCGCGCCGGGGTTCATACATTGCGCCAAGCTGCGTGCTGATGCCGAGTTATGTAAACATCGGCGCTTATGTTGATTCTGGCACCATGGTGGATACATGGGCCACTGTGGGTTCTTGTGCGCAGATTGGCAAGAATGTCCACCTGTCCGGCGGTGTTGGCATCGGCGGGGTGCTGGAGCCTGTGCAGGCGGCGCCCACCATTATCGAGGACAACTGCTTTATCGGCGCGCGTTCAGAGGTCGTCGAGGGGGTCATTGTCGGCGCGGGCGCAGTCATTTCCATGGGCGTTTACATCGGCCAAAGCACTAAGATTTATAATCGCTTAACCGGTGAAACCCTGTTCGGCCATGTACCAGCCGGATCAGTTGTCGTGCCGGGCAATTTGCCGGCGAAGGATGGCACCCACAGTCTCTACTGCGCGGTCATTATCAAGCAGGTGGATGAGAAAACCCGCAGCAAGGTAGGCATCAACGAACTGCTGCGCGACATCTGAGCCACGCGCTGATGTCACCTGTATTGGAACTGGCCCAGGCACTCATCGCCCGGCCATCACTGACGCCAGATGACGCTGACTGTCAGTCGCTCTTGGGCGAGCGGCTGTCACGTCTTGGCTTTCACCTCGAGACGCTCCGGTTTGGCGAAGTCACCAATCTCTGGGCGCGTTTTGGCGACCAGACGCCGCTGGTATGCCTGGCCGGGCATACGGATGTGGTACCGACCGGCCCGCTCGATCAATGGCACAGCGACCCTTTCGCACCCGCAGTGCGTGACGGTCTGCTCTATGGTCGCGGCGCGGCGGATATGAAAAGCTCCCTGGCGGCCATGGTGGTGGCCTGCGAGCAGTTCTTGGCGAAATGTCCGAAACCCGCAGGCTCCATCGCCTTGCTGATCACCAGTGACGAGGAAGGATCCGCTGTTGATGGCACCTGCCGGGTGATGGAGACATTACAAGCCCGCAGCGAGCACATTGACTACTGCCTGGTTGGCGAGCCTTCAAGCCAGGATAAGCTCGGAGATCAAGTCCGCAATGGGCGTCGCGGTAGCCTGAATGCACGGGTGAGGCTGAGCGGCCGTCAGGGCCATGTGGCTTACCCGGAGTTAGCGCGAAACCCCATCCATCGCCTGGGCGAGGTGCTTGGCCCACTGTGCGCGGAGGTCTGGGACAGGGGCAATGCCTACTTCCCGCCAACCAGCTTTCAGATTTCCAACATCCACGCTGGTACGGGTGCCGAGAATGTCATTCCGGGCGACCTGGAACTCTTGTGCAACTGGCGCTTTTCAACCGAATTAACGCCGGAGCAGATTCAACAGCGCTTTACCGACTTACTGGAGAAAACCGGCCTTGAAAACCAGATTGACTGGCGCTTGTCGGGCGAGCCTTTCCTGACCCCGGCTGGCGCGCTGACGGAGGCGACAGCCGCTGCAATCAAAGAGGTGACAGGCATCGACACCCGACTCTCAACCAGCGGCGGCACCTCGGATGGGCGCTTCATCGCGCCGAGTGGTGCTCAGGTGGTGGAACTTGGCCCGCTGAACGCGACCATTCACAAGATCAACGAATGCGTGCCTGTGGCTGATCTGGAGCCGCTCGCGGCCATTTATGCCGGCATTCTCGTGCGACTGCTGGCCCAGCCGTCACCTTCAGTCGCTGCCTAGCGCGACGCGTGATCCGGCAGCACGATGTTGAGTTCCAGCACTTCTTGAGAATCGTCCTGATCGTAACTCACCGAGACCGCGTTCATATCGACATCGACGTATTTCCGTATCACCTCAAGAATCTCGCGCTCAAGCCTGGGCAGGTAGGACGGCCGGTCACGCGTGCGTCTATCATGCGCAACCAGAATCTGCAAGCGCTCTTTCGCGACCGAGGCTGACCCCTTGGCCTGACCTGTAGAGCGGAAATAGTCGAGTAAGCCCATAAATTAGCCTCCGAACAAACGCCCGAAAAATCCAGGCTTATCGGCGGACATAAAACGCAGGGGAACCTCCTGACCAAGATAGCGCAAGACCATATCCTGATAAGCCTGGCCAGCATTGGAGTTGGTATCGAGAATAACCGGAATGCCCGAGTTGGAAGCGTTCAGGACCGCCTGGGACTCCGGAATGACGCCGAGCATTTTGAGTGACAGGATTTCCTGCACATCAGCCACGCTGAGCATCTCGCCGCGCTCAACCCGTTCGGGGCTATAGCGCGTAAGCAGCAAGTGCTCGTTGATCCGATCAAGATTTTGTTCGGCACGCCGGGACTTACTCGAGAGGATGCCAAGCATGCGGTCAGAATCCCGCACCGAGGACACCTCGGGGTTAGTCACCACCACGGCATCGTCGGCGTAGTACATGGCCATCAGAGCGCCGTGCTCAATCCCAGCGGGGGAATCGCAAATAATATAGTCGTGCTCTTGGGCCAGGTCGTCGAGCACTCGCCCCACCCCCTCGATGCTGAGCGCGTCCTTGTCCCGCGTCTGGGAGGCCGGCAGTATCGAAAGCTTGTCGCAACGCTTGTCGCGGATCAGGGCCTGGTTCAGCCTGGCCTCGCCGTTGATCACGTTGACGAAATCATAGACCACACGACGCTCGCAGCCGAGCACTAAATCCAGGTTGCGCAAGCCGACGTCGAAATCGATCACTGCGGTCCGGTGGCCCTTTTGCGCAAGGCCCATGGCCATAGCTGCTGCCGTCGTCGTTTTGCCGACACCACCTTTGCCCGAGGTGATTACGATAACTCTAGCCAAGGATTGATCCTCCTGCTAACACATTCGGCTGCCAACACATATTGCCCCGCTGCCTTCAGGTAATAAACAGACCGATATCTTGCCGAAAAACAGACTGCACTAGCAACAGCAAACAGCAGCCAAAAAAGGGCATAGCCCGGTCAAAAAGGCTCGATCCGCAGAGTGTCCTGATCGAGATAAATCTGCACTCTGGCATTCTTGAGGTTGGCCGGAATATTCTCGCTCACGCGGTAATGACCTGCCACCGCCACCAGTTCCGCCTGTAAATCCTGACAGAATATCCGCGCCCGGGTATCACCCTTGATCCCGGCAAATACCCGACCGCGCAGCGGGCCGTAGATGTGGATATTGCCATCGGCCATCAACTCGGCCCCCGAGTTGACCGCAGCGGTGACCGTTAAATCGCCGCCGGCGGCATAGACCTTTTGCCCAGATCGCACGGGGCGGTTGATCAGCGTGGAGCCAAACTCGATACCAACACCTTCGACTGCTGTGTCGCCGGTTCTTGATTCGGACTGGCTTGATTCAGTCTGGGCTGCTTCGTCTTGATCTGGATTCTCATGCGCGGCATTTTCGCCGGCCTGTCGGTTTTCCGCCTGCTTGTGTGCCTGCGCGTTCGACTCGTCGTTAACGGGGATCTGATGCATGCGTCGGTGGCCGCCGTCGCTCATCAACACCAACTCCATCGCTCGAGCCGCACTCTGCTGCTCCGGACTGCCACCGCGTAACCCGATGGGCAGCATACCATAGCCACGCAACATCCCGACGAGCTGTGGAAAATTGATCTCGGCGGCGGGATCATCGAGCCCAGTCAGATCAATGACCACTGGAGCATGCCGAAAAAAATCAGGTGCCTGCTCGACCTTGGCAGTGATCTCATCGGCAATCTCGTTCATATCCACCCGCAACACCCGAATCACAGGGAGCGTAAAAGACGCGGCCTTGATCTCCAGGACGTTTTGCGAGCCATTCTGTTCGGATTCTGTCTCCACAGTCAATTCTCCGCCTACCACTAACCCGGCGGCCACTGCAACGCACGACCGCCAAGCAGGTGCACATGCAGATGATAAACCGTCTGCCCGCCCTGGGCGTTGCAGTTGATGACGGTGCGATAGCCCTGCTCGGCCACGCCTTCGCGCGCGGCCAACATGGATGCGACCTGAAACAAACGCCCGATCAGAGCGGCATCCTCGGCGGAGACGTCGTTCAGTGTGGCAATAGGCTTGCGCGGGATAATCAGAATATGCACCGGAGCCTGAGGATTCAGATCGCGAAAGGCGACAACCTCGTCATCCTGATAAAGGATGTCGGCGTCCATCTCCCCGCGCGCGATTTTACCGAACACAGTCTCTGACATAACTTCTCGGCCTCCTGATAATGCTGTTTCGCATTCTGCCATCTCGGAGCGATGCACGGAAGGAAAACTCAAACCGGCTGGCGACCGCAGAAGGCATGGGCCAGGGTGCCACCATCGACATACTCAAGCTCCCCGCCCAGAGGCACGCCGTGGGCGATGCGCGTGACAGGCACCTTCACAGCGGCGGCCATCTCGGCGATATAGTGCGAAGTGGCACTCCCCTCAATGGTGGGGCTGATCGCCAAAATAAGCTCGCGCACGCCGCCTGCGGCAAGCCTTTGCTGCAAGAGCCCAAGCTCAAGTTCTTCCGGGCCGATGCCGTCGAGCGGCGACAGACGTCCGCCAAGCACAAAATAGCCGCCGCTAAACTCCGTTGCCTGCTCGATTGCCGCAACGTCCGACGGACCTTCTACCACGCAGACCAGGCTTTGATCGCGCTTTGGATTCGCACAAATACCACACAGCTGCGCTTCGGTCAGAGTGCGGCAGGACTGGCAACGCCCGATCCGATCCATGGCGGCTGCCATCATGCTGGCCAAATGCCGACCGGCGTCGCGATCCCGCTCAAGCAAATAAAACGCCATGCGCTGGGCTGACTTAGGCCCGACTCCGGGCAGGCAGCGCAGGGCGTCGATCAATTCGGGCAGCAGACTGGATTCTGACACGGCACTGGTCACACACTCAGGCAGCACAACATCCGGTGGTGGCATCAGGTCTTGCAACGGGCCTTGGCAATCCCCGCCCTGCCCCGGAACTCATGGCTAGAACGGCAGCTTCATTCCCGGCGGCAGCGGCAGGCCTGCGGTCAGGTTTGCCATGCTTTCCTTTTGTTTTTCAGCGACACGGTGCACGGCATCGTTGGTGGCGGCGGCAATCAGATCCTCAAGCATCTCCTTGTCGTCGCTGAGCAACGATGGGTCGAGTTCCACCTTGCGCACCTCATACTTGCCGGTCATGGTGATTTTCACCATGCCTCCGCCCGACTCACCCGTCACCTCCTCCAGTGCCAAGCGCTCCTGCGATTCTTGCAGCTCCTGCTGCATTTTCTGCGCCTGCTTGAGCATATTCCCGATTCCGCCTTTCATGCATGATCCTCTGTCGTTTTTCGATGGAATTCTTGATCCCTGCCGGTATCCGCTGCCCCTTGGCTATTCCGATTGGGGGCCGATCAGGCGCCGGTAGCGCGAAAACTCCCCGGTACCCATTCTGCATTGAGTCGCGACACCAGTCCCAAGGCAATGGGATCCTCGCGCACCAGCACTTCGGCCTCGCGCTGAAGCCGTTGTTCTTCGCGCGCCCGCGCCCGTGCCGGGGTGTCGTTCGCCGAGCGTCGCGCCTCGATCCGCAGCCGCACCGGCTGGCCAAGCACCTCTTGCAGGGTTTGCGCGAGCCGCTGCTCCGCTGCGTCAGCCTTGATCAGGTGCTCGCAGTCGGGCTCAAGATGCAGGTGCAGTTCACCGCCGGCCCAGGAGTTGAAGGCGCAGTGCGAGGCCAACTGACGACCGAGCCCGTTCACCGGCAGATGCTCGACCAGCGCATGCCAGTCCCGGTCGCCATTCAGAGGCGGCACCACGCCTGGTGTTATCGCCGGCTGCACTACCTCAGGTTCGCGAGCACTCGCCCGCGCCACCGGGCGCCTGGACTCGGTCGGTTGCGCTGGCGCGGTTGGTTGCGTTGTCGCTGACTCGGGATAAGAGGGTTCAGCCACCTTGCTCGCCCGAGGGAGCGCTTCTGCGGCCTTGCTTCCCTGGCTGGCGTGATTTCCGGACTGGATTCCAGTTTGGGTGCCGGATTGAGCGCCGGAGGGTCCAGGCGCGGGTCCGGCTCCTCCCCCACGGGTGCCGGCGCGCGGTGCTGACGTGCTATCCGGACGGAAGGCAAGCGCGCGCAGAAACACCATTTCAAGCCCGGTGCGGGCATCAGGTGCCAACGGCAAGTCCTGTTGGCCCATGACCGCCACTTGATAGTAAAGCTGCAGATCTTCCGGCGCGACACGCTCAGCCAGGGCGTGAAGGCGCTCATAGTCGGGGTCGGCGCTGTCAAGGGTGGCCGGCACCTGCTGCGCCAGCGCCAGACGATGAAGCAATCCGATCACGGCCTTGAGCACGCCGGCAAAATCCGGTGTCAACTCGGAAACCCGGCCGATTTCCGCAAGCAGTCGGGGGGCATCGCAATCACAAAGCGCCTCGAGTAGCGCCAGGGTCAGATCCTGATCAAGCGCCCCGAGCATGGAACGCACATCGGCCAGCCGCAATTGCCCGCCACCAAAGGCAATGCCTTGATCGAGCAGGCTCAGGCCGTCGCGCATGCTGCCCTCAGCCGCGCGCGCCAGCAGCGCCAGCGCCGGTTGTTCGAATTCGATCCCCTCGGTTTCAAGGACTTGCAGAAACCGCGCCCCGATCTGCTCCGGCAGCAAATGCTTGAGATTGAACTGGAGACAGCGCGATAAAACCGTGGCCGGGAGCTTTTGCGGATCGGTCGTCGCCAGAACAAACTTCACATGCGGCGGCGGCTCCTCAAGGGTTTTGAGCAGCGCATTGAAGCTATGGCCTGAAAACATGTGCACCTCATCAATAAGGTACACTTTGTAACGACCGCGCACGGGCGCGAAGGGGACATTTTCGAGCAATTCCCGAGTCTGCTCGACCTTGGTCCGCGACGCCGCGTCGATCTCCTGCAGATCGATAAAACGCCCCTCGTGAATCTCCCGACAACTGCTGCAGGTGCCACAGGGCGAGGCGCTCACGCCCTGATCGCAATTGAGCGACTTGGCCAGAATGCGCGCCAGCGTGGTCTTGCCAACCCCGCGGGTGCCAGTGAACAGATACGCATGATGCAACTGCCCACGATCAAGCGCATTGGTCAGTGCCTGAACAACATGCTCCTGCCCGACTAGGTCGGCGAAGGTCTGCGGGCGCCATTTGCGCGCCAGCACCTGATAGCCCGTGGTGGCATGCTTGGCCGGGTCGGAATCGCTTGACAACATGCAAATGAAACAGAGCGCGCCGCTGGCTGGATGGTCGAGACACAGGATCTGAGGTTTCTGGTCCCGTCCACCCCGGTGAATGAATCCCGGTTGATGGATCCTGGCCAATAAATGCCAGAAATTCAAGATCTTGGTGGGGTGGTGGACAGTGCCAGCCACACCACGGCACAAACGTCCATCGCTGCGGCTGCTCCCTTCCGGGCCTGACCGGGTTCACGATTTAGTCTTGCGCGGGGACCGACACCACCCACCAAAACGAGAGCGCAGCATCTCAATACGCGGCGCAAGCAGGCAAGTTAGCAGAGACCCGCCGGAGATACAAGATCAGGTGGGAAAGCGCGGGATCAGCGATCCCCGTCGGAATTGGGATCGACCTCGGCCAGCAACACCCCGGTCGCCAATTCCAGATTGCGCGTCAGTTGCAGGCAATGACCGCTGGTGCCTTCAACCAGGTAGAGGTTAAATCCAGAACCGCTGCGCACCGGGCTCTGCTCGCCCAGATCATCATCCATGCATTGGGTGAAGTGCAGATCGGGCAAGGCTTCGCGCAGCGCGCTCAGAGTCTGGAGGTTCAGACCGGCGCGCTCGACGATGGTGACGATCTGATCGATGCGTTCGGGGGTGATCATTCTTCAAGCGCTTCCGCCGTAAAACGCACCCGGGACTCAGCCGGTTGGCCCATGATCTTGGCAAGCCAGGGCGGTGTCTTGTCGCCGATAATCTGTTGCAGCTCAGCAATCAGAGCCGGCGCTGCGCCACCATCGGGTACCTTGATGGGGTGAATGTTGTGCTTGACCACCTTAGCTGCGGCTGGGCCGCCAACGGATACCACATAAAGCAACTGGCAATCGGCGATCAGGCCGGCACGATAGCCGTTCTTGTCGTCATCGGCCTGGCGGTCGTCGATCTCGCGACAGTCAATCAGGCGGACCTGATCAAGGCTGACTTGATACACCAAAAATCGCTCGCAAGAGCCGAAATGGCCGTCGAGCAACTCGCCATTGTTGGAGGCAATGGCGACTCGAATCACGCCTTCGGGGTCGCTTCCCTCTGCATTGGTCAGCGGGCTTTGGGGCGCCGGGGGTGGCAGGCTGTCCGTGCTGGCGGTGCCCTTGAGGTAGGCCAGCGCAGTTTTGAGCACCGAGTTGTCGCAATCAGCAAGTTCGCCGCTGGCGCCATTGCGCAGTTGCTTGATGCTCAGGGTGTCGAGCTTTTCGGCGTTGGGTGGCAGACCAATGCAGTCGGCCAATACCGCCATCAGGCGCGCCGGCGTGGTATCGGGCAGGGCGCGCGCGGCTAGGCCAATGCGCAGCGCCATGTCTTCGGTCAGTGCGGTGGTGGTCATGGTGTTACGGGTGGTCTTAGCCAGTGTTTAGTGCATGGGGCGAACGAGTCCGCAGCCTAAAATTAGATGGGGCGAACAAGTTCGCCCCTGGACACCGCCATTATCAAACAGGAAGAATGCAGCCGTCTTCCATGCAGGCGTCGATGCACTGGGGCATATCGGACTCGCCGTCGCATTCGTTGCAGGTTTCAGTATTAATGGCATAGACGCCTTTGGCCGGGCCGATTGAGTCAGTCGGGCAGACTGGCTCGCAGTCGCCACAGGCGGTGCAAAGGTCTTTCATTATCTGGTAAGCCATGGGATATCTCCTGTCAGGCGGGCGCCATTATGCGGCGCGCTTGAATCTCAGGGTTGTCGGAAAGGCAGGCGGAGGGCTGATCGGGTCGATGTACCAGCGCGAACCGTCAGTCAGGGCCACTTCACCCCCCCAAGCCTCGGCCGTGTCAGTCTCGACGCTGGCGATGGTCTCTTCCATGTCCTTTTTTGCGACATAGAAAAGCAGAGCGCCATCGTCTTTTTTTCGAATCATCACATTGGGCATTCATGCATCCTCATGATTCGCTGCCAACCGGCGCTGTCAGTGCATGACAGCGCCGGCTACCTGCATTAACGAATCAAGTCGTAGTTAAAGTCGGTCTTGGCCATGATGCGCGTTTCTTCATCAAGACGCTCAAGCACCGCATTGACCAACGTGGTGAGAATGTACATGGCACCCTCATAGCCCATGGTGGTCATCCGATGCAGATGATGGCGGTCGAAAATCGGGAAGCCAATGCGGATCAATGGCACCTCGAATTCCTTGCCCTTGTGCAGGGTGTCGCGCTGAATGAACTTACCGTAACTGTTGCCAATCAGGAAGTCTGGCTTGTCGGTAAAGCACAGCGAGCGCATGTGCCACAGATCCTTACTCAGATAGACAGTCGCTTGCTGACCATAGGGCGAGGCAGCGAGAGTTTTTTCCAAGGCCTTTTTCCAGCGCTTGTTGGCGTGGTGACAGAGCACGTGGGTGGGCTCGGCGCCAAGTTCGAGCAGGAAGTTGGTCATACCCATAACAAAGTCCGCATCGCCATAGAGCGCAAACTTCTTGCCGTGCAGCCAGGCATGACTGTCGGTCATCATGTCCACCAAACGACCGCGCTCCTTGGCCAGACTCTCAGGGATAGCCTTACCGGTCACTTCAGAGACTTTCATCAGGAAGTTATCCGTCCACTCCAACCCCATTGGGATATCGACGTGATTACAGGGCTGGTGCCAGATGGTATCGACAAACTTCTTGGTCTTGGGCAACTGCCAAGGCTGCAGCAAGAGGGTATCGATGGCGTTAGGCGCGTCCTTGATTTCATCAATGGTGGTGCCGCCTGCATACATGCGGTACTCGCCATCGGCCGGAGTATCCAATACCTCTGACGGGTCGCACAGCAGGCTGTAGTCCACGCCCATTTCTTTCATCATGCGGTGCATGACGCGATAATTGCCAAGGTAGGTTTCAAAGCCGGGCACCAGGTTGATTTTGCCGTTGCTGCCAACCTGCTTGCCTTCCATCTCATTGACAGTGAAATAGCGCTGCACACCCTCGAACATATTGTCCCAGCCGGTGGTATGGCTGCCGACAAAGCTTGGGGTATGGGCAAAAGGCGTGGGGAATTCCGCCGGAATATGCCCTTCCTTCTTGGCGTTGCCGATGAAGGCATTGAGGTCGTCACCAATAACCTCGGCCATGCAGGTGGTGGAGACCATGATCATCTCGGGCTTGTAGAGCGCCTTGGCATTCTCAAGGCCCTCGTACATGTTCTTGTGGCCGCCAAAGACCGCCGCGTCCTCGGTCATCGAGTCCGACACGCAGGCGATCGGCTCTTTGAAGTGGCGGTTGAAATAGGTGCGGAAATAGGCTACACAGCCCTGGGAGCCATGCACATAGGGCAGGGTCTTCTCAAAGCCCAGGGAGCAGAGCACAGCACCCAGCGGCTGACAGGCCTTGGCCGGGTCGATGGTCAGGGCCTCGCGGGCAAAGTTCTTTTCCTGATACTCTTGCGTGGTAGTCCACTGAAAGACCTCTTCGACCTTATCGACCGAATGGGCTTCTTCGAACTGCTCGCGCTTGTTCTTGAAGCTTTCCTGATAGTCCTCATCAACAAAAAGGGGATAACAAGGTTTGATTTTTTCGACAGTCTGGCTCATGGGTGTACTCCAACCCCGCCGCCAATTCGCGGACAAAGGGCAAAAAGAGGCTGTAATCACCGCCCCATGGGGACGGCGCCAATGCAATATTCCGGAAAACGGTGAGGCTGCTGGTTATCCAGCCTCACCGTCGCGGCCCAGCTGGTTCAGGCGCTAGCTGCCAGTTTGACCGGCTGGTCCTCAGCCGTTTGCAGCCAGGGTGCCTGCATGCGACTCCAGCAGGGATTATTTACTGTCATATCCATATCGCGGGCAAAGATGGCAAAGCCGTCATAGCCGTGATAAGGGCCAGAGTAATCCCAGGAGTGCATCTGCCGGAAGGGAACACCCATCTTCTGGAAGATGTACTTTTCCTTGATGCCAGAGCCGATCAGATCGGGCTTCAGCCGCTTGACAAACTCCTCCAGCTCATAGCCGGTGACATCGTCATAGAGCAGCGTCGCGTTGCCCATTTCCTTCATGGTCCGGTCATAATCATCGTTATGAGCGAACTCATAGCCGGAACCGATAACTTCCATGCCTAGGTCTTCATAGGCGCCGATGATGTGACGCGGGCGCAGACCACCGACGTAGAGCATGACCTTCTTGCCTTCGAGCCGTGGTTTGTACTTGGCAACGACAGCGTCGTACTCAGCCTGGTATTTCGCGATGACCTTCTCAGCATTGGCTTGAATGGTCTCATCAAAACGTGCGGCAATGGCGCGCAGGGACTCGGCGATTTTGGTTGGCCCAAACAGGTTGTATTCCATCCAGGGAATCCCGTACTTTTCTTCCATGTGACGGGTAATATAGTTAATCGACCGATAACAATGCACCAGGTTGAGCTTGACCTTTGAGGTCAGCTCCATTTCTGGCAAGGTACCATCGCCCGACCACATGGCTACCACGCGCAGACCCATTTCCTCGAGCAGAATGCGTGAGGACCAGGCATCACCACCGATGTTGTAATCACCCAGAATGGCCACATCGTAAGGCGTGGTCTCAAAGCTGTTATCGCCATCACGATTCGACAGCACCCAATCGCGCAGCGCGTCGTTGGCAATGTGATGGCCAAGAGACTGCGACACCCCGCGGAAGCCCTCGCAGCGCACCGGAACAACCGGTTTTTCCAGCTCCTTGGTCTTTTTCTTGGACACCGCCTCAATGTCATCGCCAATCAGGCCAATTGGGCACTCAGACTGCACGGAGATGCCTTTAACCAAGGGGAAAAGCTCATTGATCTCATCGATCAGTTTATCGAGCTTCTTATCGCCACCGAAGACGATGTCCTTCTCCTGAAAGTCGGAGGTGAAATTCATGGTGCCGAAGGTATCCACGCCGGTATGGCCGACGTAATAATTCCGCCGTCCAGCGCGTGAATACTGGCCGCAGCCGACCGGTCCGTGCGAAATATGCACCATATCCTTGACCGGCCCCCAAACCACGCCGCGCGAGCCGGCGTAGGCGCAGCCACGCACGGTCATCACGCCAGGCTGGGACTTGCGGTTTGAAGTAATGCACTTCTTGGACTGTTCGACGCTTTGATCATTGGCGGCCAGATGCTTGGCGCGATCTTTCTTGGCCTTCTCGGGATAGACTTCCAGGACTTCCTGAATCAGGGCCTGGGTCTCTTCTTGGGTCATCTTTGCCATGTGGGCGATCCTCTAAACGGCGCCGCCGCTCATTCGCGGACAGACGCGCGGTCAGACTGGGACTAGGGGTTTGTTGACGATCCTGAACCAGAAGGCTTAGGCCGCAACAGCTTGCTCATCAGCGGCGGTCTTGCCGACAATGCTCTCGTCTTCTTCTTCGAGGATGCCGAACTTCATCAGCAGGTCTTCAAGCTCATCCATCGAGATCGGGGTCGGGACAACAAACATCTTGTTGTCGATGACCTTCTGCGCCAGTGTGCGGTACTCATCAGCCTGCTTGGCCTTGGGGTCGTACTCAATGACCGTCATGCGCCGAATCTCAGCGCGCTGCACCACGTTATCGCGCGGCACGAAATGGATCATTTGGGTACCGAGCTGACGGGCTAGCTCAATGATCAGCTCGTCTTCGCGCGCGGTGTTACGGCTATTGCAGATCAGCCCAGCCAGACGCACGCTGCCGGATTTCGCATACTTGCAGATGCCCTTGGCAATGTTGTTGGCGGCGTACATGGCCATCATCTCGCCGGAGCAGACGATGTAGATCTCCTGCGCCTTGTTTTCGCGAATGGGCATGGCGAAACCACCACAGACCACGTCGCCGAGCACGTCGTAGAAAACGAAGTCCAGATCGTCTTCATAGGCGCCTTCCTCTTCGAGGAAGTTGATCGCGGTAATAACGCCACGGCCGGCACAGCCCACACCAGGCTCAGGGCCACCGGACTCAACACACTTGATGCCGCCATAACCAGTCGCCATTACATCCTCAAGCTCCAGATCCTCGACCGAGCCAGCGTCAGCCGCCATCTGCATGATGGTGTCCTGCGCCTTGGAGTGCAGGATCAGACGCGTGGAGTCGGCCTTGGGATCGCAGCCAACGATCATCACCTTTTTACCGATTTCGGCCAGACCGGCGACCAGATTTTGTGTGGTCGTGGACTTACCGATACCACCCTTGCCGTAGATAGCACATTGACGTAATGCCATGAAAGTTCTCCCAGTTGGTCGCCCCTTGGGGCGGTTATTCGACAGAGTCAACTGGGTATAAGCAACTGGTGTGCCAGTCAGGAATATCCGCTTAAACGGTTGATTGGATAGGCCATCAGTCAGTCAGACATGAAGACGACAGCCCGTCGCAGAGCCGACAAAGCCGCAGTGGCTGTGCGGATAACGACATCGGGATGGGAAAACAGAGACAGGGATACAGAGACAGAAGACAGAGGGGAAAGATCGACAATAAGGAGATGGAGAAAAGCGGCTCGGGAGGAAACGCGGCCGACGGTTGGGGCCGCAATGCGCGGCTCCTGTCGCCGCTCATGGCCCTCAGCGGCTCGGCACCCGCAAGTCCGTCGGCACCTCAGCCGGCGCCACCGGCGCGCCACCCTGGCGATGACTGACATGCGCGGCCAGTGCGATAGCCAACGCCTCGCGCCCGTCGCGAATGCCACAGGCCGACTCGGCACGCCCCTCAACCGCCGCGATCAGATTCTCCGCCGCCGAGCGCCAGGTGTTAAAGGGCGCAGGTTCAGGAAATTCCGCTTCGCAGAGCTCCATAAAACCGGCAAAGTGCATGGAGCTGCCCGGCAACCACAGCTGGCGCTGGTCGTTGCCGAGCCGAATCATGCCGCGACTGCCGAGCAACTCGAACTCGAAGCGAAAATAGCCCTTGTCGCGCCCCTGCACCGTGGCGCGCACCCCGTCGGGAAACTCGATCACCACCAGACCGCCGAGGTCCTCGACAATGTCTTGCCCATCGAAGCGATAGCCGCTCTGCTCGGCAAGGCCGGAGTCATCATCCAGCCAGGCGCGCACCGCCGTCGGCTCCCCGCACCACAGCCGCAGCACGTCAAAGGCATGGGTGCCGGTGTGCAGCAGGTTGCTTGCAAAATGCACATTCACGGACTCAAACGCGCCGATGCGCCCCGCGGCAAGCCAATCCCGCACCGTCGCATAGGCCGGCGACCAACGCCGGGTGAAGGCAACAATCATCTGGGTCCCGGATGCATCCAAGGCACGCGCCATCCTGTCGGCCTCTTCCAGCGAGGTGGCCATGGCTTTTTCGCACCAGATGCCGCGCACGCCCCCCTCGGTCGCCGCCAACACCATCTCGCAGCGCTCGGTGGCATAAGCGCAGATGCTCAGTAACTCCGGCCGCTCCTGCTCCAGCATCTCCTGGTAATCATCATACAGAGGCACCTCCGGGAAGAATTCGGCAAAGGCTGCGCGACGCTCCGGGTCCGTGTCGCAGGCACCGACCAGTTCCACATCATCACGTTCCAGCCAGGCACCCAGATGCGTACAAGGCTTGGTGCGCAAAGGGTCGCGCTCCAGCAGCCAAGCCACCCGGCCAAGACCGATGAGTGCGAGACGATATGCCTTGGTCCGACTCTCGGTCATAGGCCGCAACCCCTAAAGGGTTCACCAATCGCCAAAAGATACGGCCTTGCCAGCACGCAGAGGCCACTCGATTCGCCGAGGCGGCATTTAACGGAATTTTTTACGATTTCTCTTTGCCAGATAAACACTCATGTACCCATCGCGATATCAGATCGGCTTCGCGGACATGTTCCCGCCTCCCCCTTGTCCGGAGAGCCGACATGTCTTCCGAACGTGGCTGCAAGAGTTGGTCCAGCTTCCGCGCGCTTAGTGATGCCCAACTCTGCACGCGAAAACGCCCTTCGAGCGTCTGGTGCTGGCGGTGCGCGACGACACCGACCCGGACCACAACCGGAAAACTGATCAAATTTTTTGAAAAGCCTTACAGATCAATGTTTCCAGTTGAATCATACCCGCAGAAGGCACGAGACCCAACGTGACTACAGCGGATTTTTGTGACCGCTCTTGCGGAGTTCTGTCTATAATCTGACACTAGAGCTAGTGCGAAATACTCGAGCACAAGGTTACCGCCAATCCTGCGCTTGTTGCTCGGCCGTGTTGCCCGCTCGCACTTAAGTCGTTGGGCATGGTGAAGGTGCAGCGAGGATTGAGACGATGACAGTCCGTGCGATAACTGATGAACTGACCGAAGCGATTAAGACCCTCGATCCTCAGCAGAAGAAGAAGTTGCTGGCAATCGTGAAACAATGGCGGCTCGGGCACCAGCGTCACTATGATCGCTTTGAGCAAGAATCTGCCGACGTAGCCGTTGCCTGCAATGGCCGAATCTGCCTAGGTCAGGCAAAGAACATCAGTGCAAGCGGCATTTTCATCACAATCGATCACAATTTTTTCCCCCCGTCTGATATCGTCGATCTTGTCTTTTCCCTACCAGGTGTCGACCAACCATTCAAACTCAAAGGCCGTATCGTTCGCCTCACCGAGGATGGCATAGCCGTCGAGTTCGTCAAGGTAACACCGTCTATCGCTCGAACTTTGGATAGCACACTTCGCATCCCTAAAGCCCTCTGACTCTATTGGTAGTAACGGGAGATCGCTAGAAGCGCAATACATCCGAATGATGAGCCCGTCGACCATAGAAATTAATAGTTAGGGCGAACTGTATGGCCCAAGAAATCGCTCGCCGTTGAAATGGATCAGATGTGACGGTGCATCCGCCACCCACACTTCGGTTTCCCATGCGATTTCAGCCAGGTAGCGTCCCATGATCGCCCGATTTGGGAACGCGGTGACATAGACGAGCCCGGCCGTTGAGCTGGCAAACAGGTCTGCAAGCTCGGCGTGCCGCTTGCCATCGACTGGCCCATGACTGGTAACGGACTCCACCAGTACCAACCAATTTTTCGTGGCATAGTGGAGCACCACGTCCGGCATCTTGCCATGCGAATCCACATCGACACCCAACTCTGCCAACAGAGCTGCGTCAAAGTAGCCCCACTTGTCGCCCGTGTCTCCGGCATAAACCAGCACGCTGCCCGGCGCGAAGCGCGGGGCGAAGTCCTCAATGATGGCGCGGATAAGTTCGCTATGCTCGCCCGGGCTGATGGTTATTTGCTGGCCCGGTGCAATCTCAACCGGGATGCGGTTCTGATCGCGTTCTTTGGCGTACTTAGCAACTAATGTTTCACACTTAGCCAGATAGGCAACGAGGTTTTGGTGCCACGCTGGACTGCCGAAGGTTCTTAGCAGGTCTAGCGCGGCAGGTTCGATCTGATAGACCGCTTTCGGGCTATTCACCGGGCGGTCGGGCCTATCCGGATTGTAAAGGGCTACACCCGCGTCACAGAACTGATGCATGGTCTGACGACGCACCGTCTCCCGAGTATTCGGCGCATAGTCCTTGCCGTAGTGCTCCCGCGCCCAATCCATGATCGGTGTGATACCAATCAACGGGTTTTCGGCATCGGCCCATGCTTTGCCCGGCGTGAGGTTTAGCAGGGCCAGCAGGCACAAGGCGGAACGCTCGTTCTGCTGTGCACGAGGAAGCCCCAACGAAAGGATGATCTGCTTTGCAGCCCCAATGGAATCGTTCTTTTCCTTCATGCGTTCAGTGTTCCTAGCCTGGCGTCGATCTGGTCTTGCGAGAGCGTTCCTTGGCTCGCAGCCCATTCGCCAAGTTGGATCAGAGCGTCACGGCTCGGGTACCTCATTAGCCTCAGGTCGGTCGCGTTGACTTGTGTGTGACCACTGAAGCGCCGAAACTGCTCATCTACTGCGGTCATATTCAGGAACACCGCCAACCCACGGGCCAGCGGTTCAGGTAGGCCATGCTTGTTGTCATGAAACAGGTTTAGATGGTTCTCGAAGCCCAGCACAGGCGCCTCACCAAATATCCCAGGTTCAACCACGCTCGCGACAATCCGGCGTTTTTCCTCCTTGGACGAGAACCGGCGCACCACACAATAATACCCGTTCGGGTAGAGCCATTTTTCGGTTTCGGCGTTACGCTCTATGGCGTTCGACTTCTTCATACCTTCTATTGGCCATATTGTGCCGCTGCTGCTGAAATGGCCGGGGTAGAGCAAGGGCACAGCGCCCGGCCCAGGCGTGTCACGCAGATGCGCTTTCAGGCGGAAATCGACTACCGGCCCGGTCGAAATCCGGATGCCAATATCGGCCAGTGTGTAGCGGATCGCTAGGGATTGCTCAAAAGTGCTCTGCTGCGACGACATCGGCACATGGATAAACCGCTCAGGGTCATCCAAAAACACGATCCGGTCAAACGGATGTTGATGGGCGGTAAGGTCGGAAAAGCTGTCATCGGCTGATGTCGAAACCGTCACCGGACCCTGTTGGGCGCCGCGCTCCAAGCGGATGATGATGTTTTCCTGTAGAACATTATCATCCTTAAAAGCCTTGCTGCGCGATTCAAACAGGTGCATGTGGCGGATGGCCGTACGCTCAAGAATGAAATCACGGAATGGTCGGTAATATGGCCCATTGCAGAAGCTGCGCGGGATGATAGCGACAATCTGCCCGCCCTGCGCAGATAGACCAACGGCCAGCGCCACAAAAGCGCTATAGAGATTCACTGTCTCGATGCCAGCACGGCGCAAAGCCAACCGGTGTGCCGAATTGCTGTTGATCTTCTTGTAAGGCGGATTGAGAATTGCGTGAGTAAAGTGTTTCAGGGGGCTAGAAAACAGATCGCCGGTCAATGATTCAACCGCACAATGAATAAAATCTTCTTCTCGGATATTGACGAAAAAATCGCCTTTGCCATCGAACTTAGTTAGTGTCGCCGACAAATATTCAATTAAATTATGGTCAAGCTCAAAGGCATCGATTTCAACGCGCTGAAAATGCAACCCTCCGTTCCTCCATCTATCCAAAAAAGCCGCAGATAGCGAACCGATCCCTGCTCCGGCGTCTAAAAGGCGGCAATCCCCACCTCCATCTGGAAATAGGCCCGCCATAAATGCCGCTGTTCTTTCGGACGTGAGAAACTGCCCGAAATGCGCCTTTTTTTCCGCTCGGGTAGTTTTTGATAGCTGCAGTCTTCTATGCTCAACCGCTGATAGCAAAACGGTTTCTCCTTCTTCTTTGCGCCGGAACGCCAAGCTCAGCAGAGCCGGTTATGCAGGAGCGAAACCGACTTCGACTGGAGCGCATCGTCATGCGATTCTATTGATTATCTATGGGAATAAATCGAACCCGACCCGTTTGATTCAAGGAGATCAGTTTGTTGTGGGCGGCTTGGTTCACGATCAGTCTTCTTGTCCTTGATGTGGCTTCCAAAATAGCTGCGCTATTCTCAGGCCGTTAACCGCCAATAATCTCATTCAGCCCTTCGATGGCATGGGCAAGCTCGTCTGGGCTGAGGCTACCAATCTTCTTTCCGATGCGCTCAGTCGATAGCGTCCGAATCTGACTGATCTTGACCCACGACCGCTTTGGCAGCTTGGAAGCAAGAATCTCGTGTGTCAAAGGAAAGCCTGCGCGCTGCTCTTGGCTAGCAAGCGCCATTGCGATGACAGTGCCGGAGCGCTCATTGAAAATGTCTTGGCTCAGAATGAGAACCGGGCGCTCACCGGATTGCTCGCGCCCAATAGTCGGATTGAGATCAGCCCAGCGAATCTCGCCCCTCAATATTGTGGCCATGCGCCCAACTCCTCAGACAATCCTTCGTCAGCCATGGCCTTCTCAAAGGCAGGGTCCAGTTTGGCACACTGCTCAGCGAGGCGGTTCCGCTCAAGTCGCTCCAGCTTCTCGCGAACAGCCTCCTGTATGGCGCGGCTACGATTGCTAAATACCTTGCGTCTAACCAGGGCATCGACCTTGGCAAGAACACCTTCCTCAATGGTTATTGCTACCTTCGCCTGACTCATTACAGCGACCCTCTTCGGTATGACAAAACATCATACTTCCGGATTGGCATAGTGGCAAGGTCCGAACCCGCTGCGCTCTTGATAGTCAAGCGCCTTCGGCAGATCAGTCTTCCACAAAATGCTCCCAGCGCAAGGGTGTGCCGCGCGCGAGATTGCAGGCGAGCCGGCGCCCGATCACTTGCGGGTAGGCTTTCGGCGGCAGGCCCAGGCCGGGGCGAATGATTTGCAGATGCTCGGGGGCCAGGATGGTACCGGCGGGTAGGTCGGCGACCAAGTAGATGGAGCGGCGATGGGTGAGAGATGCCTGTTCTGCTGGTGCGCAGCCGATTTCGCCGCTGCCGAGAGCGGCGTGGGCGGCGCGGGTGTTGGTGACCAGTGCCTTGAGCTCTTCGGGTTCGAGTGAGAAGGCGGCATCCACTGCGCCGCCAGCGCGCTCAAGACATAGGTGCTTTTCGATGGCGACCGCACCCAGGGCGGTGGCGGCGATGGCGGCGGTCTGTCCGAGACTGTGGTCGGACAGGCCGACTGGGACGCCGTGGCGAGCCGCGAGGGCGGGAATGGCGCGCAGATTGGCCTGGTCGAGGGGCGCGGGGTAGGCGCTGATGCAGTGCAATAGCAGCAGCGAGCAACAGCCGTGAGCGCGCAGGCAGGCGATGGACTCGTCGAGTTCCTCCGCGGTGGCCATGCCGGTGGAGAGAATGACCGGCTTGCCGGTAGCGGCGACGCGTGCAAGCAGCGGCTGGTCGAGATTCTCGAAAGACGCGATCTTGTAGCAGGGGGTGGCGAGGGTTTCGAGAAAGTCCACCGCGCTGGCGTCGAAGGGGGAGCTGAATGCGATCACGCCCAGCTCGCGCGCGCGCGCTAACAGCGCTGGATGCCAGTCCCAGGGGGTGGCCGCGCGCTGGTAGAGGTCGAACAGCCGCTCGCCACGCCACAGGCTGTTTGGGTCGTCGATCACGAAGCCGGGGCCGTCGTGATCCAGCGTCATGGTCTCGGGCTTGTAGGTCTGTAGCTTGATGGCGTCGGCCCCGGCGCGCGCGGCGGCATCGATCAGCGCCAGGGCGGTGTCCAGCGAGCCGCCGTGGTTGCCGGAAAGCTCGGCGATGATGCGCGGCGGCTGGTCGCGGCCAAAGCGCAGATCGCCGATGCGAAAGGCGTCATCCGTCATGGGATGACTGGCTGGATTTCTGGTCCGAGGCGCGCGGCCAGGCGGCGAGTTGCTCGTCGTCCACCAGTCGGTCGATGCCGTGGCGCAGCAGGGTCAGGCCGGCGCGCACTGGGCGCGGGTGGCGGGCGTCGGTGTCGCCGGCCAGCAGGGCAAGCAGGCGGCGCGGGGAGTCTAGCCCAGCGGCAATCGACAGGCTGGAGGCGCCGCCGAAGCGCGCGTTGACCTCGATGACATGGGCGCCCTCCTCCGGCGTCCAGAACGCCTGCATCATGACATGGCCAATGAGGCCAATCGCCTGGCTGAGCGCCAGTGCGAGCTCGGTCAGCGCCGGGACCGATTCGACTCGGCTGGTGCAGGCCTCGCCGCCGCGAATGCGCAGCCGCCGACGGGCAACGGCCTGTAGCGGGGTGCCATCCCAGTCGAGCAGGGCATCGACGGAATACTCGGGCGCGTCCCTAGCTTGTTGCACCAGCAGCTCGGGGCAGTCCGCGCGCATTGCGGCGAGCCGGGCTCTGGTGCGGACCAAGCCGGTGCAGTCGGGCTGGCGACCTAGGCGCGGGCGCACGAAGACCGGGCGCGACGCTGTCGGCGGGCATGCACTGGACTCATCGGCGGCCAGAGCACTGGCTCCCAGGTGCTCCGGCGCGTCCAACCCAGTGGGTGCCTTGATGTTAATCCTGCCGGATGCCGTTTCAAGCCCCTCGGTTGACTCCCAGGCTGGCTCAACCAGCGGGGGAATTGGAAACCCGCGCTGAAGGCAGAATTCGGCGAAGCGCATTTTATCGGCGCACAGGGCGAGCGCGGAGGCCGGGCTGACCAGCGCCTGGGTGCCGATATCGGCCAGGGCCGGTGTCAAGGCCGCGACGCGCGCCAGTTCGACATCAGCCGTCGGCACCAGCACGGCGATGCGTTGGCGCTCGCATAGCTCGAGAAGAGTTGGCGCCCAGTCGGGTTGGTTGCAGTGCGGCAGCAGGAAGGCCTGATCGGCATCGAACAGGGCGGCGGCATCTCGGGCGCAGTCGACTGCGGTCAGGCGGCCACCGCACTCGGCGGTCGCCTCGCGCCAGGCACGCACCAAGGGCACTTTGGCGCCGCAGCTGAGCAGCAGCACATTCATCGCGACCGCTCCCGGCGAGTGCACGCGCCAGAGTGACTGCGCATCAGGCGGCCTCCAGAAGGGCGCGCGGGGCGCGGATGAATGCGGCTTGACCGATCAGCTTGCGGGCATTGCGCGCGATTTCCCGCAGTCGGCCCGGTGCTTGCAGCGCGGCGGCGATGCGCGCGGCCAGTTGCTTGGCGTCGAGCTGTTCGACTGGCCCGAGGTACTCGATGGCATCGCGCGCGGCCAGATCCTCGGCGACCGGGCGCTGATGCGGCACCAGCGCCAGCACCAGCGCGGGCACGCCAAGCCAGCCGCGCTCCCACAGGCTGCCGCCGGCAGCGCCGATAACAAGATCAGCCGCTTGCAGTTGCGCCGCCATGGCCCGCACTTGGCGCACCAGGCGCAGGCGCGGCAGTCCCTGGGCAGCAGTGCGCAGGGCAGGCCAGTGCAGATTGCCGGGGCCGGCCACAAGCAGAATGCGTTCGAGCCCGTCGAGCGCGGAAGTCGCCTGCAGCCGCTTGAGGGCGGCGAGGGTCAGCAGACTGGCGCCGGGCGGATCGCTGCCGCCGAAGGAAATCAGCAACCGTCTCACATGGCCATCCCGCAGGCGCGGCTGACAGCGCAGAAAGTCCTCGCCCAGCAATGCGTATTCCGGCCCCAGTAGCAGGCGGCAATGCGCCGGCACTAGGAACCGATAAGCTCCGGCATCAATAGGCAGATTTGGGTTCAACAGCAGGTCGCACTCTTGTTCGGTTTCGGCCAGATCGTCGATCACCAGCCGCCAGCGTGCCAGACCCCGCAGCCGAGCCTGCCACGCGGCACCCAGGCCGTGGCGGTCAAGAATTAACCAGTCGACCGGTTGCGCCGCCAGCGGGCTTGCGCAGGCGTCAGCGTCGTCAAGCGGGTTGAGCGGCGGTGGTGGGTCAGCGACAGCCGATGGCTCGGCTGGTAACCAGTGTATCGGCAGGCCAGCCGCCTGCATAACAGGCTTGAAGTCTCCGGCCTCGGCGCGGCACAGAAAGGACACCTCGGCACCATCGCGCGTTAAGGCACGCGCCAACGCAAGACAGCGCATCCAGTGTCCCGCCCCCAGCACTGGGGAGACATCGCAACGGATCGCAACCCGCATCGGCTAGTCGCCCAGGGTCTTCTGCCGCACATGGGCATTGAGTCGACAGAGTTCCGGATGAGCGTCGAGCAGATCGAGCACATCGGAAGTGGGGAAAATGCGGGTATCATCGCCAAGTGCCTGATAAATAGCCTCGATCAGCAGCCAGTCGTCTTCGGTGTCCAAGGTCCAGCGATGCTGGGACAGATCCTGGTCGCTGCGGAAAGGGCGCAGGCGGAAATCCTGGGGATGCTGATAGATGTAGGGCGTCACATGCTCGAACTGATAGGCCTGGGTGGATTTTTTGCACACAATATCCAGCACTTTTCGGGTAAAAATTGTGGTATCCAGACCGCGCGGCCAGGTGACACCACCCCACATGTTGCTCAAATAATCCAGCGGCTCGCCGGCGGCACGCAGCCAGCGCCAGCGCTCGAGCATGCGGGTTAGGAGTTCCGGATCATACAGCGGGCAGTCGGCGGTGATGCGGATGATCACATCGGCCTGATGCTCGGCAGCGGCCTCGCAGTAGCGCGAGAGCACATGTTGCTCGCTGCCGCGATAGACGCTGGCACCATAATGGCCAGCGGCGCGGACCAGTTCATCGTCGGCCGCGTTAGTGGTGGTGGCGACCACCACCGCATCCACCAGCGGACAAGCTTTCACTCGGCGTATTACCCAGCCGATGACGGGCACTCCGCAGAGTTCGCGCATCACCTTGCCCGGCAGGCGGGTGGAGGTCATACGCGCCTGAATGATGGCGACGGTGCGCTCGGGCGGGCGCGAAACAGCTTGTTCGGATTCGTTCGGCATGTTCGCACCTCCACACGGCTGAGTGATCGACACTACCTTCTCCCTCCTCCCGCACTCAAGTATAGTGCGCTTTTCCGCATCCAGCGAAAGCCGCAGCCTGATCCGCACGTGAGTGCAGGTGCCTATGAGCAGACATTACTTATGTGTTTTCCGACGCGCCCGGCAAACGAGCTCGTGGGCTCTCCTGATTGCTCACAGTCCGATGATCGAGCTGCAAAACTCGCCGTAGGGTGCGGATGGAACCCATGTACGCGGTGATCCTCGCCGCCGGCATCGGCTCGCGCCTCGGCCAGCCGACGCCGAAGCCACTCACCCGGCTGGCCAATGGCGAGCGCATTCTCGACCGCCAGTTGTCGCAGTTGCGTGCCCTGCTCGACCCCGAGCGCATTCTGGTGGTGGTCGGCTTCAAGAAAGAGCTGATTATGGAGGCGCATCCCGAACTGCTTTACTTGTACAACGCCAATTTCGATGTTACCAACACGGCCGTGAGCCTGGCACTGGCGCTGCGCAAAACCGCCGACGCCGATGTGCTAATGCTCAACGGCGATGTGGTGTGCGATGCCCAGGTACTCCAACGCCTGCTGCGCACAAAAGGCTCGACCATGGCGGTCAACCAGGCGCCGGTCGGTGCCGAAGAGGTCAAGTACCAGCTCGACGCTGCGGGCACCATCAACGCGGTTTCCAAGCAGGTGCAACAGGCGCGCGGCGAGGCGCTCGGCGTCAATTTGTTTCGCGCGACGGATATTCCGCATCTGCGCGCCGGGCTTGATCGCTGCACGCCCGAGGACTACTTCGAGCGCGGCATAGAGCTCGCCATTGGCTCCGGGTTGCGCATTCGCCCGGTCGATGTCAGCGATCTACGCTGTATTGAGGTCGACTTCCCGGACGATCTCGCGCGGGCCGGGCAGGATCTGGCGCCTGTCGCAGGCTGAGCCCTGGGAAGCTCCACAGACTTCTCATCATCGGCGCCGGCAATCGCCATCATCCGAACAACCGATTTTTGCGATTCGCGCATTTGGCCCAATATAGCTGCCAGGCGTAGGGTATTTCCCCGCCAAGCGTTTCCGAACCCATTTTTACATCTCTGTCTTCCACCCTATTAAAAGGAGAACAACATGTTTCCCGATCACACTGGCAAGCCCGTCCCAAAAGTCACCTTCCGCACCCGTACCGATCATGACTGGGCGGATGTGACCACCGACGAGGTCTTTGCCAACAAGACTGTCATCGTCTTCTCGCTGCCGGGCGCTTTTACCCCGACCTGCTCGTCCACCCATGTGCCGCGCTTCAATCAGCTGGCGCCGACCTTCAAGAAGCTGGGTGTGGATGACATCGTCTGCATGTCGGTCAACGACGGCTTCGTGATGAACGCATGGAAGGAAGACGAGCAGGCGCACAACCTGACCTTCATCCCCGATGGTAACGGCGAGTTCACCGAAAAGATGGGCCTGCTGGTCGATAAGGACGACCTCGGCTTCGGCAAGCGCTCCTGGCGCTACTCCATGCTGGTCAAGAACGGCGTGGTTGAAAAGATGTTCATCGAGCCAGAAAAGCCGGGCGACCCCTTCGAGGTCTCAGACGCCGACACCATGCTGGCCTACATGGCCCCAAGCGAGCCAAAGCCGCTGAACATCACCGTCTTCACCCGCCCCGGCTGCCCCTTCTGCGCCAAGGCAAAAGAAGCGCTGACCGAAGAAGGCCTCCCCTATGAAGAGCTGGTACTGAACCGCGACTACACCGAGCAAACCCTGCGCGCCGTCACCAACGGCACCATGGTGCCCCAGGTGTTCATCGACGGGCAGAAGATCGGCGGCTCCGACGATCTGGAAGCCTGGCTGGCCAAGCGCTAAGCAGCTTTCGCCAATCATCGGGCGAACCGGGGGCTTTCGCGCCTCCCGGTCGCCGCATCCGTCAATGCATGATCGGCCTGGGATCGGGCAAGCTGCCTGAAACCTGGCCGTTCGCGGATTTGGCACCCTCCCCTCTCGCGTGCGCCCATCGACCGACCTGATTCGCGGTTCGGTTCCCCGTTTCCCTCTTTCCCCGTTTGCATTCCCCTAAGGAGTCAGCCATGGAACAGCATTTCGATCTCATCGCCATCGGTGGCGGCAGCGGCGGCCTGGCCGTGGCCGAGCGCGCCGCACAGCACGGCAAGAAAGTCGCACTGGTGGAGCCCGCCAAGCTCGGCGGCACCTGCGTCAACCAGGGCTGCGTGCCGAAGAAGCTCATGTGGTACGCCGCCAATTTGGCCGAGGAAGTGCGCCACGCTGCTGAAATGGGCGTGGAAGGGAGCAGCGGTCAGATCGACTGGGCACGGCTGACCAGCGGACGCGACCAGGTCATCAGCAACATCAACAACTACTGGGATGGTTATGCCAAAGAGCAAGGCATCACCGTGATTGAGGGCTATGCGACCTTTGTCGACAACCGCCACATTCGCGTCGGTGAGACCACCTACAGCGCCGATCACATCGCCATCGCCACCGGCAGCCAGCCCATGGTGCCGCCGGTGCCGGGCAAGGAGCTGGGCATCACCTCCGATGGCTTTTTCAAGCTGAAACAACAACCCAAAAAAGTTTGCATCATTGGTGCTGGCTACATCGGCATCGAGTTCGCCGGCATGCTCGCCGCCATGGGCTCGGACGTGACCGTGGTCGCGCTCGAAAGCCGCGTGCTGGAGGTCTTCGACCCCATCATCAGCGAAACCCTGGCGCACAACATGGAATTGGCTGGCATCAAAAGCCATCTGCCCTTCGCCGTCGCCTCGCTGGAACAGCAGGGTGACAGCCTCGCCATCCGCTCACGCGATGATCAGGTGCTCGGCGGCTTCGACACCATCATCTGGGCCATTGGGCGCACGCCTAACACTCGCGATCTGAATCTCGAGGCTGTGGGCATCGAGCTAGAGAAAGGCGGCATCATCGCCACCGACAAGTATCAGAACACCAAGGTCGATGGCATCTATGCGCTCGGCGACATCACCGGCCGCGCACCACTCACACCCGTGGCCATCGCCGCCGGTCGCCGCCTGGCCGACCGTCTGTTCGGCGGCATGTCCGATCGGCATCTGGACTACAGCAACATCCCGACCGTGGTCTTCGCCCATCCGCCGGTCGGCAGCGTCGGCATGACCGAGGCCGCCGCGCGCGAAAGCACGAGCGAGAAGATCACCGTCTACAAGACCGAGTTCACCCCGATGCGCTATGCGCTGAACAAGCAAGGCCCGCGCACCGCAATGAAACTGGTCTGCGCTGGTCCCGAAGAGCGCATTTTAGGCATTCATATGATTGGCGACGGCGTGGATGAAATGCTCCAGGGCTTTGCCGTGGCGCTAAAAATGGGCGCCACCAAGGCCGACTTCGACAACACCGTCGCCATCCACCCGGTCAGCGCCGAGGAATTGGTGACGCTGAAGACACCGGAGCCTGATCCTGTCTGAGGTGGCGCTAGCACTTTATAGCCAGCCCGGGTTGGCCGTTGGCTACCTACCGCCAGCCCGGGAAAAGCAATTGGTTGTGCGCCGCCTCGGCAACAACTTTACTGGCACTGGCGAATGTCGCCCCCGATATCGCCGATCTCTTGAGCAATTTGGGCGCGCGCCTCGCGAAAATCGCGCGAATCTCTGCCGGCCGCTGATGCAGGCGAGTTGTTGGCTCCGTAGAGCACATCAATGCGTTCCCACAGGATGGAACCGCCGACGCCCTGCTCGGCTAAACATTGCAGAATCTGGCGCATGGCGTCAGGATCGAAGCCCGCTGATCCCAGGGTGCGCACGGCTTCCAGATCGGCTTCGACTTCCAGGCGAAGGTCGAAATGCTGCACGATGGAACCAACTCGAATACGTTCGCTAGCTCGGGACTCACGCCGGCAGAAGTGTCCGAGCCGCTGATGGGCAAACTCGTGCGCCAGCACGGCGGCAAGCTGTGACTCGTCGCGCACCATGGCAATCAGGCCATCGCTCACAACAAAACGCCCGCCGCCGAGCGCGAAGGCCATGGGATCGAGGTTTCGCAACACCAGGATGCGCGGTTGATAGCCGATGGCATCGAATCGATTCAGGGTGAGACCCAGCCCATTGAGGTAGCCGGTCACCGGATCGGCCGATGCGCGCACTGGCCATTGGCGTTCCACAAGTTCGATGGCGCGCTGCGCCTGGGCATCGGAAACCGAGCAGTCCTGCCCACCTCCTCCGAACAGCCCCCCAAACAAACCAAGCATCGCGAAAAACTGGATCACGCACACCTCTAGCGATCAAAACAGCAGAGTAAAGAGAGGAACCTGACAGAAGCGGCCGGCCGTCGCTGAAGGACTCCGGCCTGATCAACCCTGGCCGACCGCCTCGTCATCTGACACCCATGCTCGCTAGGCGCGAACCACAAAGGTGGATTCATCCGTGTCGTAGCTGGACCCGGATTTCACGCGGTGCTCGATGACGTAGGTGCCCGGCTCAATCCCGGAAGGCACAGTGATCTCCGCCTCGGCCGCCCAGCCGCCAGCCGTTCTGCTGCTGTTCTTGGACGGCAACTTCGCCACCTCCTTGCCGTCTTTTTTCAGCGCCCAGCTTTCGGTCACACTGGTTGAGCTCTTGCCTGATGGCAGCAGCACTGAGTAATCCGTATTGATATCGATGGATTGCCCGGCCCGAACTGTCTTAGGCGAACTGCTGCCCTGGCGAATTTTGACCTGCGGCGAACTGACCGGCTGAGAGAGACCGTAAATTCGGGTATCCGCAGCGCTGGAGCGAACCTGACGCGCCTGATATTGGTTAATGGAAACCACCGCCAGCCCCATCAGCCCGCCAATGGCAGCGCCGGCCGCTGCTCCTCGTGCATCTCCAGTCACCAGAGCGCCAACACCGGCCCCGACAAGGGCTCCGATCCCGGCTCCCGCCATTTGGTCCTGCGTCCCTCCAGTCGACTCGCAACCGCTCAGTGCAACGACGGAGGACAAAACACCTGCCACAACAATTCTGTTTTTCATGTCATTTCTCTCCACATTATCGAACATTCACTGGTTGATCAGTTCATCTTGGTCATTCGGCCGTTCCGACCGGGGTCGTGGGTCGCTCCCAATAGGGATTTCCATCCGGCAGCGCCGGAATTTTTTGATTCAGGCTCGTAATGGCGGTGTCTATCGCCGGAATGGGTGGCGGCTGAATTGCCTCGAATGTGGTGTCGTCATAGACGTACTTGCCGCTGCCACTCGGATATTCCACACCCAGTTTCAGGTTGTGCTTTTCGCCGTCAACTGGCACATAGGAGCGAAAGGTCAGCACATAGTCGCTCTGCAGAATATTCTGGATCTGTTCCACTACCTGCTGCATGCGATTGGTCGTTTCACCAACAAGGTAATAAATCCCAAAGGAGTTTTTCGACAAAGCTTCCAGGTTCTTGAAGTAAGTCGGCTCAATGCGCGAATACGCCAACGAATAGATGGGCACAGGTATCGACATGCCCGAGATCCGCGTCATCAATTCATCGCGCGATACCGAGCTGCCTTCATCCTTGCCGTCGGAAAAGACCACGACGGAGCAGGAGACCACATAGTTGGCGGAATCGATGACACTTCCCTGCGAGGCCATGCCACACATTTGCAGCGCGGCGCCCACGGCATCGTAGAGCCGAGTTTTCATCCCATCGGCGCGAATATCGGCGATACGCCGCGCAAGTGCTCTTTCATCGCGCTCGAACTGAGAAACCACCTCGTAGCCTTCCTTGGTATCGCGGATGGCCAACACTGCCACCTCGTCCTGCGGGCGTTTGCTCTCGATGTAGCGAATGGCGGCTCGGAGCGTTTCCTCGAAGGGCGCACCAGCCATTGACTGACTCGCATCGATAATCAGAACGCTGCGGGTCGCCTCTTCCCGCTGGCGGATGGACTGAACACCGTATTGCCGTTTCATCGGGTCATAGGTACGCCCCTTGACCATCACGCCGATGTTACGCTCGTTTAAGTTGACGAGCGGCTGCATTTGCGCATCGAAGGTGCGAAAATAGACCTGAACAAAGGGGTAGAGCGAATAGTCCGAGCGATAGATTTTTAATCCGTAACTGCCGGGAGCGGCAAATCCGTACCCTGCCCCCTGCGCAAAGGTCGCTTGCGCCCCCATCAGTCCGGCACTGACGCAGAGTGCTACAAAAGAAACACCGAATACTTTTCGAAAAAAAACCTTTAGTGCCTGAGTTCGCATAAATACCCCCGATCGCCTGTGGGTGGATTGAAACTGCGGTCGTCAGGTCGAACCGACCGCTCTTTGCCTAATACTGCTTTTCCGCGCCCTTATACTTAAACCCCCAGCTCGAAGAGGAACTGCTTGGGGGCGGGCTTGCACGCTTGGGCGGCGGCCTTTTGGCAACCACCCGAGGTTTGGGTTTGGGCTTGGGCTTTGCTGTCACCGGCGGCGCTGCTTTTACCGGCGCAGTCGCCTGTTGGGGCTGCGCTGCCGCAGCAGCTTTGACCTTGTCGGCCCGCTGCTCATCGAACATATCCAGGAGCGAACCGGCTGGCCGACTGGCCTGATGCGACTTGGAGGACTGCTCGGGTGACTGTTCATCGGAGAAAATGCTTGGCAGAGGACCGGACGGAACCGCAGTTGCCGCTGAGGTTGGAATCCCCGCAGCGGTTGTCGCAGGCTTTTTGCCAGCATCCCCAGTATTGATAGACGCCGCCGCTGCATTGGTCGAGCCTCCGGCCCCAGAAACCGCGAGCCCGGCAGCAGCAGCCGCTGCGGCAGCCTTGGCATCTGGCGTGCCGGCATCCGGCAACTCCGCCTCGCCCGGGTTCTCCGCAGCCACTTCTGGCGGCTTTTCTTCTGCCGATTGCGGGCTCGGCTCCGCCACTTCCTCTACCGGGTCTGTCACAGGCTCTACCGGGTCAGTCACAGGGTCATCGCCGCCGGAGGCAAGCTCGTCCCGCAACAAGTCGAGTCCCGGCGCGCCTGAAAACCACCACCCGCCAATGGCTGCGGCAAAAAGGGAAAAGGCCGCGACCGCAATCCATGGCCCCTTGCGCGAGCCCGGCTGAATGTCGCCGACCGGCACCGGGCCGGCAGCTGTCTGGCCAGTCGGCAGTCGCAGCGACGGCAAGCGCGCACTTGGGGAAGTACTGCTGCCGGTGTTCATGCCCGCCCCGCCCGCAGGGTTGGACGGGTCGATCATGATGGTCGCTGCGCCAGTGTCGCCAGACCGGGCCGGGTCCAGGCATTGCAGAAACTCCGGGATCGAGCCATGACGCAGATTGATGTTGAGCTCAAGTGCCTTGAGCACGGCGGCGTCAATCTCGGGCGGGATGTCAGGCAAGAACTGCGTGATCGGCTCCAACAAGGCGCCCGTGACCCGGTCGTAGGCCGCAGCCGGCATCGTGCCCGTCAGCAGGTTGTAGACGATGGCCCCCAGACTATAAACATCGGAGCGTTCGTCGGTTCCGGTTCCAAGCACCTGTTCGGGCGGACTGAACCCCTGACTTGCGGCACGCCCGAGTGTGCGCGTCGTGCCGTCAACCACCGACTCTTTGGCAATTCCGAAGTCGATCAACATGACCCGATCATGATCGTCAAGCAGAATGTTATCGGGCTTGAGATCGCGATGAATAATGGGCGGGTCCTGGTTATGCAGATAGATGATCGCCTCGCCCAACTGCCGCAACCAGGGCAGCAGGACAAAAAGCGGAATCCGCCCGCCACGGCGCTGTTGTTCGCTGCGCAGTGTTCGGTTCCCGCCGAACTCCAGCACTAGACAGTTCATCCCCTCATCGGAGAAGCGGTCCGTGATATCCGGAATCGCGGGGTGGTTTAAACGCCCGAGCAGGCGCGATTCGTATTCATCGAACAGGATTTCGGGGACTTCCTTGAGCGCGCGCCGTTTCCCCTCCAGTAGCAGATCATCGACCAGATAGGTGACGCCAAAACCACCGCGCCCAAGCAATCCGGTGACCTTGTAACGCTCTTTGACAACCTGACCTGGCGAGCGCACCCAGGCAATGACGCCGCGCACCGTCCCTTGCATGGTCATATCGAGATGCGCGAGCTCGTATCCGCAGTCGCCGCAGCGATAATCCCGCGCGGGCAACTCACTGACGACATTCATTGCCTGACATTTCGGGCAAGGCACGGACTCACCGACGTCGGCAGTCGTCTGCGCCAAGGGCTTGGTGACAGCTTCAGATGCGGAGGTATCGGACGTCATGGCGAATGAGGTTTTAGTTTCGGAATGAAAATCGGGCGGGGATCAGGGTCCGCTAGAGCTTCCGGTCCTTCAGCTTGAGCGCAAAAACCGTCAGCAGCAAGAAACCCACCGTCTGCGCCCCAAGCGCCTGCAGGCCCGAAGCCCAGTCAGCCACCAGGGCGATCACCGGCTTGCCATTCTGACCAGACAAGTCGAGTAACTCAGGGCTTAGGGTAGCTCGCATCGCGTCCAAAGCCCAGTAGGCAATGACGCCGATCTGGGCAAAGGTCTCGGTAACACCGGAGAGATCAACCACCGAATTGGACAAAATAAACTGGGGAATCAGCAGCAACGGCAGGGCCGCGATGGCCTTGTCGTTGCTGTTTACCAGGGCGCTCACGGCCAAGCCCATGGCGCTCGCGCCAAGTCCGGCAAGAAAGAGCACGGCCAGACGCTCAAGAAATGATCCTGGGAAATCGATCATGCCGGTGACAATTGCCAGAAAACTTGCACATTGCAGTAAGCACAGCACCGCGAGCGGCAACAGCTTGCTGAGCAGATAGGCAGGGATTTGCACCGTGACCGAGCGCTCGCGCAAATAGACGGGCAGTTCTTTGACGATCTCGCGCGCGGAGTTAATACAGCCGAACCAGATCGCCGAGAGCACCAGCACGAAAGCGATCTGGCTCTCGGCGGCGGCGCGCTCCGGCAGGCTGCCCTCGGTACTGAACACGCTCCCGACGACCAGTGCGATGAGCGGTGCCTGCACCAGTAACACCGCAAGATTGAGCCGATCTGACAGCAGCAAATCGATGTAGCGGCGCATCAGGGTCACGGCCTGGCGCAACCCGAACCAGCCACGCAGACCATCGGACTGGCGCGCGGACCGCTGCTTTGCTTTGATCGGCGCCTGATCCGAACCGGTGAGCTTCTGCCTGCTGGTGACATAGTCCCGATATTGCGAGGACTGACGGAAACGGGACTCCCACGCCTTGGCATCTTGATTTTCGAGCCGTTCGTAAACATCCGACAAACGCTCGACACCAAAATAAGCCGCAGCTTGATCGGGGGGGCCATAGTACACAAGACAACCAGCGTGCAGGAGTGCGACTAGATGGCAGGCATCGATGTTCTCAAGCGAATGGGTCACACAGACCACCGTCTTGCCATCGGCGGCCAGCCCCTCGAACAAGCGCATCATTCGCTTGTCGGTTCCGGCATCGAGACCGCTGGTGACCTCATCAAGGAACAGGATATTCGGATTAGCAACCAACTCGACAGCCAGGCTCACCCGCTTCAATTGCCCACCGCTTAGCGGCTCGGGCGTATCCACGGCCAGTTCGGCCTTCTCCAGTAGCCCGACGCGATCTAGAACCCGCTCGATGTTGTCGTCGATTTCCGCTCGGCTGGTATCCAGCGGCAACCGCAGTCGCGCGGTGTAGCGCAGCGCAGAGTTGACCTTAATCTTGCGATGTACAATGTCCTGCTGCGGCACATAGCCAATGCCCGAGCGAAACAAGTCAAAGGCCGAGTAAAGATCAATCCCGTTGTAGGTCACAGTGCCCGAAGTCGCCGGCCGTCGCCCATTGAGCGCGTCCAGCAGGGTAGATTTTCCAGACCCACTGGTGCCAAAAAGCACCACGAACTCGCCGGGCTCAATGCACAGATCAATCCCGTCGAGCAGTCGGCGCGGCTTGCCGGTCTTGCGATCTTTGACCTCGCGCGTCAGACCGACCACCTCCACCCGGATGCGGTTGCCTTCCTCGCACGGCTCCAGTGCCTGACCGGTAAACTGAAACACCAGGCTACCGAAGGCGACATTATCCCCTTGCTGCAAGGCCACCGGCTTGGTGATGCGCTGGCCATTGACCGAGGTTCCGTTGGTGCTTTTCAGATCCGCGATCCAGACGCGCCCATCGCGGATGGAAATGCGCGCATGGCGTCGGGAAATAGCCGGCGAATCGATTGCAAATCCACAATCTGGCGCGCGACCGACGATGATCTCCGTCGCTCCAGCGTCAGGCGACCTGCCATCACCGCCAGTGACGGGTCCGCTGCTCGCACCAGCCTCAATTTGCGGACAGGAGATTTGCACGGAAATTGCGCCCAACATCAGCCAATCGCCATGCCCAACCGGGACGGCCGAGGTGATCGCATCTCCGTTAACCCGCACAGATGCACCCTGGAGCGGTTCGACAAAGAGACCCTCTTCGCGCCAGAACAGGCGAGCATGCCGGTCAGCGACCGAATCATCGAACAGCCGCAGACTGGCATCCTGCCCGCTACCGATCAGACAGTCATTCTCAGGCTTCAGAACGACGCGCCCGATCGCGCTGCGCTGGGTTCGGAATTCCAGATCGAGAGTCCGCTGGTCCACACATCCCCCTTGACACAACTTGCAATACGATGCGCAATTTAGCGCATTCTGGCGTGCGGGCGAAACAAAAGATTGGCGCGAATCCTCAATCAGCTCTCGCACGCAAGCAGAACCCTGATTTCATGCGCAATGCGGACAGCGCCAAAAAGGCCGCTCGGGCCTGGCTACGAGCTGGGGTGCCGAACTGGGCTGGGGACTGGACGGGAGCTAGCGTTTGGCCAAGGCGAGTGATCGCGCCTTGTGGCAGGTATCAGACCAAGATATTTAACTGTCTGCTGGGTTCTTCGGACGGGAGCGCGATCCGCACGGCCACCTCAACGCGCTGGCGCATTGCGCTGCTGGCGATGGCCGTTTCCTCGTCGCTGCGACTGGCTAGGGAGAAGGTGGGAGATTGGACTGCTTCAGCGCCTGATTGACCGCCTGATTGACCGCCTGATTGACCACCTGATTGACCACCTGATTGACCACCTGATTGACCACTGGCAGCGACCCGAGCGCGAGCACCAAGCTCGGCAATACTCGGGAGGCCTTGCGCGGCGGCACCCGGCTGCTCCTGAGCGAAGCTTGAGTCGAAAGCGGCCTGTCGTTCGGAGAAGGGCGGTTTTGCACTGCCCTCATCGGGCGCATTCAGGGCGCGGGCAGTTTCTGGACGCACGGCGACCTGGCCGAGCCCGAGGCGCTCTGAGCCCGTTGGACGGCCAGTTGGAACTAAGGGTACATAAATGGGCGCATCGATCATTGTGAGGCCCTCCCATGCTTGTGATGCTCTGTTACTTCAATTATAGCCCAGAGCCACTGATTCATCAGCAGGCGCGTTGCCAACGCAGTCTCGATTCAAGCTTATCGCACCAAAACGGGCGGCCGGCGAATTCCAGCAACGAGACAAACGTCAAAGTCTCGACAGTCGCTCCCGCACTCGCGTATTTGCGCTGCTAACAGTATAATTAAAGCTCTCCAACACTCTGTTATAATGATCTTTTTTCCTATTGGCACTGAACCTGCTTAACACCTGTCAGAACGCGAAAGGTCGCATGCACAGCCCCGCGCGCCGGTGTTGCGGATGCCTGGTCTTGTCGCTGCATCTCACTGGCACCAGAGCAGGTTTATTATGTTTGATTCCATTGCCCTTGGTCTAATCACGACCCTCAACCAGCTCGATCCCATTGTGGTGATCGGCGTCTTCACACTGCTGCTGCTCGCGATGTTTGCCGCCGCACTGATCACCACGGCGCGCGGCCGTACCAGCGCCTTCGCGCTGAGCACACCAACCCTGCTGACCACGCTTGGCATCCTTGGCACCTTTCTCGGCATTGCCATCGGGCTGCTGCAATTCGACGTCACACAGGTTGAATACAGCATTCCAACGCTGCTCGAAGGACTCAAGCTCGCATTCATCACCAGTATTGTCGGCATTGCGCTCAGCGCCGTGCTGCGCTTCGTGCAGGTGCTGAGCGCCGGATCAGCCGCCGGGAACAATGGCACGCGGGCACAACCCGGACAGAAGGACGACCGGCGCCAACTTGAACTGGCCGAAGCCCAACTCGCCGCCACCCAGGCGCTCAACAACGGACTGAAAAGCTTCGATCAACACCTGAATCAGACCATGGAAACGCATCACCAACGTCTGATGAAGGGCATGGACAATTTTGCCGCGCAGTTGAGCGAACTGGGCTCGCGCCAACTGGTCGCCGCGCTCGAAGAAGTCATTCGCGACTTCAACGACAAGCTTGGCGTGCAGTTTGGCGAGAACTTCCGCCGCCTCGACGGGGCCGTGGGCAAGTTGCTGGAATGGCAGGACCAGTATCGCCAGCAGATGGAAAGCCTTGGCAGTCAACTCGAGCGCGCCACCGCCGGCGTCGCCAAATCCGAGGCCAGCCTAAAGTCGCTCACCCAGCAGGCGTTGCAGATTTCCCAGCATGTCGCGGACCAGCAAAGCACGCTGTCCAGCCTGAGACGCGAAACCATGGAGCTTGAAGCCCTGCTCGGCGCCATCGCGGAATTGCGCGACAAAGCCCAGGACGCCTTCCCGGCTATGGACAAACGGCTCACAGCCATGCTCGAGAGCATCGAAACTGCCGTGCTCGCCGCGCAACACGCAGGACACGCCTTCATTGAGCCGCCGCCGGCACATCGCCCCGGCCGTCACAACAACCCTGACTTCCAGGGCATTCCACTGGGTGAAAAACAATGAGTGTCATCAGCCTTTCCAATCGCAGCGCAATGGCGGTCGAACCCGACGGCGACAGCCACTGGCTGGTGGTCTCGGACCTGATGGCCTCGCTGATGATGATTTTTTTGTTCCTGGCGCTGTTGCACATGGTGCAACTTGAGCGCAGTCATCAGGTGGAGACCGAGGTACGGGTCACCGCAGCCGAGCTACGCCAGGCAATTTATCTGTCACTGGAAGAGGAATTCCGCGCCGATCTGCCGCGCTGGAATGCCGAGTTCGACCGCCCAACCCTGACGCTGCGCTTTCGCGAACCTGAGGTGCTGTTCGACAGCAACTCGGCGCGCATCAAGCCTGAGTTCGAGGCCATTCTGCAAGACTTCTTGCCGCGCTATGTCCGCCAGCTTGAGCCTTTCCGCGAAGTCATTCGTGAAATTCGCATCGAGGGACATACCTCGAGCGAATGGGGACCAGATAGCAGTCCGCTCGATGCCTATTTTGCCAATATGGCTCTAAGCCAGCAGCGCACCCAGGAGGTGCTGCGCTATGCCTATGGGCTTGATGCGGTGCAGCAGGCGCAGTGGTTTCGCGCTCGCGTTGCGGCGGTGGGTCTGTCATCCTCACGCTTGGTGCGCGATGACCGGGGCGTAGAAGATGCCGAGGCCTCCCGGCGAGTGGAATTTAGCGTGCTGACCAACTTCGAGGCCAGTCTGCTCGCGGGGCGCCCGCTGGAACAATCCGCCACGAACGCCCAGGGTTCCAGCCACCCCGCAGAATAAAGCTTGTTGTTTCGGTAACATTCCAGGCCGGCCGGCTCAGCGACTCACGCCTGGACCATGACGGTTAGCGTCAAAAAGCCGACGCGCTGCCTTCTGGCCTGGCTGAAAGTCTCTATCTACGGGGGATGATTACCATTAACCGTAATGATTAACCGGACTGATTGGCCGGGCGGGTTAATCAGCCAACTCGGGGTCATGCAGAGCCTCGACCGAGATAACCTGGTACTGAGCCTGCTCAATGACAGGCAACAGGGCATCCGCTGCGATCCCCAAAAGCGGCCATACGCTTGGATCGATCGGCGGCGCGTCGGACCAGTCGCGCGAATCGAGCTCGGCAAGATGGGCACCTGTGTTGGCGATATGCACCAGGGCGACAGCTTCGCGAGAGCCCTCGGGTGCTGCAGCCGGGTCATGGTGGTAGCGCAAAATATCACACAACACTGGCGGCAAACCCCAGCATTCGGCCAAGGCGCCGCCAAGCTCGGCATGATCGAATCCCAACTGATCATGCTCGGCGGTCTGGGGGCTAATTGCCTGAGGCGCGCTTAAGCTGTTTAGGAAGGCGCGCTGAGTTTCTTCCGGCGCTTGCGAAAACAGCACTAGCTGACCCAAGTCATGCAGTAAACCGCCAAGAAAAACAACACCATCAAGCGGCCGATGGGTCTCTTCCGCCAGCAGGCGGGCAATCACCGCGCAGTAGGCCGAATGACGCCAAAAAAATTCCAATGGCAACAGGTGCTGCTCCGGCAGACGGTCGGCCGCCCCAGTGACAGCACCGGTAATCACCAGGCGGCGTACTTGCTCGCGTCCGAGCAGTGCGAGAGCCCGATCCACCGAATCGACCGTGCGACTTGGCGAGAAAGCGGCACTATTGGCAAGACGCAGCAGCATGGCCACCAGCGCAGGGTCCTGCGCCAGCGTCTTGGCAATCTGCGCCTGTGCGCTATCCGGATTATCGAGCAGACGCATGACCTCACCCACCACCCGGGGAATGGCCAGCAACTTGCCGGTCGACTTGACGAGCGATTCAATCGTCATGGATGACAAGACAGGACCTCCCATAGTGCGCAAGCATCTCAAGCATCTATAGCCTTAACCGATCCCAACGACCGATTTTCTGGCCTTGGTCTTCTTCAGTTTAGCTGCAAGCGCGGAAATTGGTTAAGGACGACACAGCAGAGTTGGTTACCAGTCGCTCTACCCGGCATCAGCGCCAAGCACCAAGGGCCAGCACCAACACAGACAAGCGCCAGAACAGCAATGGGGCGATCCCTTACAGCGGTGGTTAAGCAACTGTTCAGGTCTCGAACATACTTTGCAAACGGTCAAGGGCCGCCTCGCTTCCCTCAAGCTCTGCCAATGTCCCATCTTCGCCTGGGGGTTGCATCCCCAAGCACGCAAAGGCCGGAATCTCAGCCGCCGGCGGGCGGGGCTGGCCATGATGCGCCAATGCCGCCCAGCGCGCGACAATGCTCAGACTGGCATAGTCCGGTTCAGGTGCCTGATAACTCCAGTTTGTACTTTGCTCTGCCACCGCGACCAGGTCAGAGCCAAGTTCCCAGTAGTTAATGACCAGAACACCGGTAACGCTGAGGAGTTTTTCCAGCAGTTCGTCGAGCTCCTGGCGCCCTCCCCCCGCACTGCCGCGCTGATCAAAAAACTGGATAATGGGCACGGCACCAACGCGCGCCAGCAGCCCGGCCAGCAACGCGCGGTCCTGGTCGAGCAGATTCAATTTCTGTGCGAGCAGCGAACAGTAGGCCGATCTGAGCACACCTTCTGCCCAAACCTCGGCAATCGCATCTCGCGCCACCTGATGCTTTGCTCGAAAAATCTGACGCAAGGCCAGATTCGTCGCCAGCATCCGGGTGTTGGAAAAACCAATTCGGACCACAGCATCCCGCACGGAGGTGATTTCCTTCGCCGCGCGAAAGCGGGGACTATTGGTAGCATGAATCAAGGCACCAGCAAGGGTGGCATCGCTCTGTATCAGCTCGGTCAGCTCAGCAATGCCGGCATCCGGGTCGGCTGTCAGCTTCTGGATACGCAACGCAACCTCTGGACGCGCCGGCAATTCCAGCCTATTGGAATTGATCTGCTCGTAGAGCTCGGTGAGAAAATCCCCTTCGGCGTCATCAAGGTCCAGCTCATTGAGCTGCGCGCCATCGCCGCCCATTTCTGACAACAAGGCCGCCGGCACCCCAAGCAGCAAACACCGCGCCTGAGTCACAATGGCGTCGTCCTCGCAGCCCGTCTCATCGAACAACTCAACCGGATCACTGAGACCAAAGCAGCTGTCGATTTCGCGCTCGAGCCCATTGCAGGCGCGCACGACATTCCCATCGACTAGAAATAACCGCTGACCGCTGAGTTGATTGTCGGCCTGGCGCCGGGCCAAGCGCTTGCCCTTGTCGAGACGCAGCAATCTTGCCTGCCCCGCCAATTCGGCGCGCGCTTGTTCGGACAGGCCTTTGGTGATTTCCATCTGCGCGAGCACGGCCGATGGAGTAATGCCCTCAGACATTAATTCAGCTCCCAGCAGTCAAACCAACTCTCTAAGGCTGATAGTCTAGCAAGAACCGGGCTGTGGGGAGAGAAAACAAACCAGAAACGGGTGGGACTTCAAAAAACCGACCAGGAAAGATTGGCCAACGCAGTGAAGACCAGCAGGAAACAGAGCAGACTAGCTGTCCAGCCGAGGGCGGCGCAGGTCGCCAAGACTCCAAAACTGGTCGCCACGCAAATAACCGGCCGAAACCTGATCAACCAGCGCCATAGGACGCCCACAATCATCGCGCTCGGACACCCAATCGGACGGCAGGGAATCGAGCAGGTGCACGCTCGACAGACGTCCGTCATCGGTCAGGCACAGGCGCACCTGCCCGTCAGCCCCGTGGCGAAAAGCCGGCAAGAAACCAGCTGCAAGCGCCGGTGACTGCGCGGTATCTGCGGCGACGGGTGGGGGTGAGAAAAGTGATTGGGTAACGGCTTGTTGCAACATCATGGGTCTGATCCTCGCGGTCATCTTAACTCAATCTAACGACACATCGGGGTCAAACTTTAAGCAACGCGGCCGATACAGGAGAGGATGGGCGGGAAATGATCGTCACTCCCACCGCCCCAGCTTCGCCCAATCGACGATCACCCAACTGACAGGAGTCATTGATGGATATTTCTTCCGTTTCAGGCGTCGCGAGCCTAGCGACCAATTCCAACAACGCCCAAGTCAGCGACGCTGTCGGTATCTCGGTACTGAACAAAGCCTTGGATGCACAGGTTCAAGGCGCGGCGGCCCTCATCGAGAGTATTGCCGAGACTCCGCAGGCAACCGCCTTGCCGGACAATGTTGGCGGCAACGTCAATGTGACGGCCTGAGGTACAACCGACATTGAGGTGCCACTAAAAGCCCTCAAGCAAGCCTCCCGGACAAGCCCCCCCAGGACAAGCTCCCCCAGGGCAAGCCCCACCCCAGACAGCCCCCCGAGCAAGCGACAAGAAAACTTTCAGGCAAATTGGTTTAAGGCCGCGCCGACTGGCGCGGCAAAGAATCCGGCGAATCGCTGCCCCAAGCGGCCACTGGCATCCGTGGTGGCGGCAACCCCGGCAGCACTGCCCTCTGCTGCCTCACCGGGCCTGTCCCGGGCTTGATCAAGCGCATCGGACATCTCACGCTGATTCTCCTGCAACAGGTCGCCGCGCGCCTGGGCCTCCATGCTCCGCGCCTGCGAGGCAACCCGCTGATCCTGGGACGAGGGTTCCGCTGGCGCCAGTGCCGCGCGCAGAATCACCCCAGCCTTCTCCATGGTGGCTGCGGGATCGTCTGGCACCGGTGAGGTATCGATAGACACCTCACCACCGACCGCGTAACGCTTGCCGTCGGGGCCGGTTTCATAGTCATAACTCGGCGCCTTGGTGACATAACGGCCACCTGCCGCCACATGCGCCTGCTCGTGTGCGCGCACTTCCATATCGCGCTGGCGCAGATCCTGGACTTCGCGTTGCTCTTCGGGGGCGAGTTCCTGCTGCGATTTCTCTTCATTGCCCGGCTCATCGTCGAGTGCCGCAGGATCTTCCTTGGTTTCATCTTCATTCGCTGCATCTTCCGCAACGGCTCCCTGAGAGCTGGCTCCCTGAGAATTGGCGACCCCGGACTCAGCCATCCCAGTCGCCGCCACGTCCGCGTTGGTCGGCGAATTTTGAGAAAACTGCGAATCCTGGGGCGCCAGACGCCCGGTCGCTTGATTGAAGGCTGTCATTTTTCCAATGGCAGCGCCAGCTTCGGCCGCCGGGGCCGGATAGGGGAAAGCCGGAGAGCCGAAAGCCGCAGGCGGATTCTGAGTGCTCCCTTGGTTCGCAACTGGCGCTGATTGGCCTTGGGGCTGGCTTAATGGCTGGCCCAATGGCCGAGCGATAATCGCACGCGCGCCTCCAGGCAAGCCTGGATACACGAAACTATAAGGGTGCGCTGCGAAACCTATCTGCATGTTACTGTTTTTGCGCTTTAAAAAAGTTTTTCAACCCGGCCTACAATGGGACTTCTGCGAAACCTCCGGACAATAATGGGTAACGACCGATTGCTTCGCAACTTAAACGCCGATCTTCGCCTCTGACATGCGCACTATTCGCGCAGCGACTGTCGCACCGAATCAATCGAACGGACCCAGTACCCCTGTTCACGCAACGCGGCAGGCAACTTCTCGAGCGCGCGCTCGGCATCGGCGCGCGCGGGATAGGCACCAGCAAGCACGATCACAAAGTCCTGCGATTTACTGCGCGTCGGCACAAAACGCACATCCAGATTGCCAAATCCCGCCACATGCTGTCGTGCCGCGGCAACCGAGCGCGCGGCGGTCAGTTGAATGGTGAAATGCTCGCCCGACTGCTGCAAAATCCAGTCGCGGTCCAGCCCGCCCGATCCGCTCTCGGCACCATCCGTGCCAGCCGCACTGCTGCGCTCTGCCGAGTCCTCGGACGACGACTCGGTGCTGTCCGTCCCCGCCTGATTCCCGGCGGCATCGGGCAGCGCTGAATCGGCTCCAGCATCGGCGGCCTCAGCCGTATTCTCCGCCACTGGCTCACCGGGAAGAATCGCGGGCACATCCAGTTCGCGCCGAAGCGGCTGCTCCACAGCAGGCGCTGACGGTTGCGGCCCGACCAAGGGCACCCCCGGCGCAACAGGCACTTGCCGAGGGCGCGGAGCGACAGGTAGCTCCCTCGGCGGCAAACGCAGCGCGGGGTCTTCCCCCTCTGAACCGGGCAGTTGCCAAACAAGCGGCAGCAGAAGCGCGAGCAGGCTGAGCACTGCCACTCCCGGAACAAACCAAGGCCGATTCCACACCGGCAAAGTCTCCCCGGCTGGCGCTGCCTGGCTCTTCTTTGCGCGGGCCTTGGTTTGCCCGGAGCGTTTTCCACCCCGAGCGCGATTCTTGGCGGTGGACGACTGACCTGCGCGTGCCGCGCCCTGAGCACCATCGGGACGCGCACCACTGGATGCACCCGCACGCAGAGATTCCTTCTCAGACGACTCTAGGGCCTGGCTCGACGCATTGCGCAGCGCCTCTAGCGCAGTCATCGCCGAGACCATAGCATCGGCCGGCGCTTCCCCCCGCGCCGGAGCGGATGCCGCACTGGGTGCCTGGTCGAAGCTATCACCCTGCCCAGCGGCAAAGGATGCGCCCTGATCGCAGCATTCCTCCAGCCAATCCTCGGCCAGGGCATTGAGATACTTCGGCAGGCCGCTGCTGCTGGTATGCAGCCGATCAATTAGTTCGCGCCTTAATAGGGTATCGGGTTGCGCATGCCCGGCCGTCAGCAGGCGGTGGCGTAGATAGGCGTGCGTCTGCTCGCGATTAAAAGCGCGGAGATGGAGCCTGAGCACCTGGGCATCGGCCTCAGCATCAAGACCCGGCAGCGGGTTGGCGGCAAATGCCGGGTCGCCCACCAGAAACAAGCGCGCGGTGGCACCCAGACGCTCAAGCAACTGCCGTCGCAACGAAAACAGATGCTCCAACACAGACCCACCTAGCAGATGGGCATCGTCGATGGCCAGCAGAAGCGCCCGCCCGGCGCGCAGGCGTTCACCGAACAAATGCAGCAAGGACGCGCTTGCGTCCTCGCTGCCCAGTTGGCCCAGATGGAATCTGAGCGTGGCGTCGACTGCCTCGAAGCCGACCTTAGGCCGGGCGCGAAAAGCAATCAGATCGGTATCGTCCGCCACCAGACTCAAAATCTGTTGCAGCTGGGTACTGCGTCCCACACCCCCAGCCCCCGCCAGCACCAACACGGCGCTCGGCTCAGCTAGCGCGCGTAACCCCAGGTCCCCAAAGCCATCAAGCAGAGCATCGCGGTAGAGCGCGGAATCTTCCGGCACCGGCCCAAATGGCTCAGTTCGCAAACCAAGCTGCGTGAGGCACTCTGGAGTCAGCGACATAGCGACAAGCCACCGCCGCACGCGGCCTCGTCGGAACTCTCAAATCGGCTCTCACCGCGTGCGCGAGAGCCCGAGAGCATCATCTGAGGTTCGCAAAAAAACAGTTGATCAAAAACCATGACAGCCAAGGCAAGAAAATCACGCCACAGGGCAAGCAATGGGCGGGACACCAGCCTGCTGCCCTCCAGTCTCTCAGCGGCCAACCACTATACCTCAATGACGGCCACACCGGCTTGCGCCATCAAGGCACGCGCGGCTCGGACAGCGGTCCGGGAGGCGTTTAGGTTCTCACCATCTGACCCGTTAACCTCATTAGACCCAAAGTAGAGACGGCAGATGCAAACCGGTCGCAATCCGCCTGCATCCCTCCTTATGACACCAGTCGGACCCGGAGTGATCCACCGATGAAAATTGCCAGCTCGGACATGCTGCTGCAAAGCCAGCATAAAGCAGTCAAGGAACACGAAAGCCACGAGCGCCTGAACATGTGGGTAGGTGATCGCCCGAATAACAACGCCAACGCCAACGTCAACACCAACGCTAGCGCTCGCGCCGCTGGTCAGGCACTCGCTCAGGCTCGGGCCGATACCCTTGAACTGTCGCTGCGCGCGCAGGCCGCGCAACCGAAAAAAGCCTTTGCCCCCGCATCCGGTGCAAAAGCCTCTGGCGCAAAAGCATCAGGCGACGTCGACGAAACCCAAATGAGCAACAAAGACGAGCTAAAGCTCTCGCTGCTCAAGAAGATGATCGAGTCCATGACCGGCAAGAAGCTGAAACTGGCCCCCCCTGGCGAATTTGCCAAGAAGATGGAAGAAGCCAGGGGTAAGGCCGAGGCCACCGCTGCCGAACTCAACAGCATTCACGCCCAAGCCACTGCCCAGCCGGCCAACGACAGTGAGAACCAGAGCGCTGGCTTTGGCATCGAGTACGACTCCTACGAGCGCCACTACGAATCCGAATCCACCAGCTTCTCTGCGCAAGGACAAGTCACCACGGCTGACGGCAAAACCATCGACATTTCCGTGGAGCTGAACATGAGCCGCGAATTCCTGCGCGAGCAATCCGTCAGCATTCGCGCCGGCGATGCCCAGGTCAAAGACCCGCTGGTGCTCAATTTTGGCGGCAACGCGGCCGAACTGACCACCACGCGCTTTGAATTCGACATCGACTCCGACGGCCGTTCGGACCAGATTGCCTTTGTCGGCCCCGACAGCGGCTTTCTCGCGCTTGATCGTAACAAGGATGGCAAGGTCAACGATGGCTCCGAGCTCTTCGGTCCCGCCACTGGCGAGGGCTTCGCCGAGCTGGCCGAGTACGACGATGACGGTAATAACTGGATCGATGAAAACGACAGCGTGTATCAAAACCTGCGCATCTGGTCCAAGACCGCAGATGGAAAGGATCAGCTCGTCGGACTCGGCGAGCGCGGCGTTGGTGCCATTTACCTGGGCAATATCACCACCCCGTTTGAGCTAAAAGACCAGGACAACGCCTTGCTCGGGCAAATCCGTTCATCAGGCGTGTTTCTGTCCGAGCGTGGCTCGCCCGGCACCATCCAGCAAATCGACCTCGCTGTCTGACCCGGGCCGAGATTTTCTAGACCCACCAGCACTCAAGACGCCCCCGGCTTCGGCCTGCCTCTGGCCAGTCCGGGCGGTTTCATTGCGCGCTCGCGCACAAAATCCGTGCGCATCCCTGCCCTGACACCCGGTTTGCAGTTATCATTGCCCAAGACCAGCGGCGGCGGTCACACCGTCCTGCAGGTTGCAACACAGATTACTACTTAAACCTGCATGCATGCGCTTAATCCGCCACAGGTATGCAAGTATCGATTACAAAAAGAGGACACACCCATGATCCATGACGATGATCGCCGCGGCTTCATGCGCCTTTCAACAGAAACCACCGCCAGCATCACCCACCTCGGCAACCAGGCAACCGTGAAAGTCAAATTGATTGATCTCAGCGCGGGCGGCTGTAGCTTCTATGCCGATATGCCCCTCGCCGCCGGCGACAAGCTCGACTTCGTTGTCCACGGCGCTACCGAAAGCATCGAACCCCTGACCAAACGCGGCCATGTGTTACGCCTAACCGATGGCGAAGAAGGCAAGCTGGTGGCCTTTGCATTTGACGAATGACCTTGCGGCCTTCGCGGCCAGACACAAACCCAAGGTCTCGCCAGAGGCTTCGCACCATCCCAGCACCGCAAGCCCGGAGTTGTCACTCCGGGCTTGCGGTTGCGGGTTTGGAACATGGGGCTTGGAGGCGCGGAAACCTGGTGGCTTTAGCCTTTAATCAGGCCACGACAGGAAAGGTCGCAGTCACCGTCAGAGCAAACACCAGTGCGCTCGCTATGGCACCCAGCAAGGGCTGCCAGGTGCGCCGATAGGACAGAAAATCCAGCCAGCCGTAAACAACAAACAGCAGCAGGATCGCCGGGACGATAATCACCAGAAAAAATAACTCGTCCAGATTCAGCACCACCGCCAGCACTAGGGAGAGCAGAAACAGCACCTTGGTGAACAGCGAGGCCGCGCGGGCGCCGCCCTGCCCATGGACCAGCCAGGCATCGGCACTCGCGTAGACCAAAGTGCCGAGCAACAGCGCCAAAAAGCTCGGCAGACGTGTCAGCGGCGGGAAAAAGCTCGCCACCAGTTGATGCGTCGGCCAGCCAAAGCCCACCACCGCGTAAATTAGCCAGGCTGTGGCGCCTATCGCCAGAACGCCAGCTGTACTCGCGCGCCCCGCGCGCGCGAAGCTCGCCCCATCTGGCAGACCACCCACCAGCGCCAACGCCCCCCAGGTCAGCAGGCCGTAGAGCAGAAAATGCAGCGCCAGATAATCGCCGATCAGCAGCGGCAGAAAATCGCTCGGCACTGGCCACAGCAACAGGGGCGTCAATAAAGCTGGCATAAAGCCGGCAATGGCCAGTTTGCGCCAGCGCAAGGCCGCACCCAAAGGGCGACTGGCCATTGCCGGCAACAATAGCGACAGCGGCCAGGCGAGCAGGCAAAGCCCGGCGTATAGCCAGCCAAGCCCCGCACCCGCAGTCACAATGGCCCGCGCCGGGGGTTGCTCAGGTGTGCGCCGACCGAAACTGGCATCCAGCCAGTCAAGGGCCTCGCGCTGGGCCTGCCCATTAAAGAGCACCCCGATATGTTCCACCCCGTCGGCCATCACCAGGCGTCGCGCCCTGCCCTCACTCAGATCACCATAGGTGGTTTCTAGCTCAACCCCGGACGGAGCGACTTCTGCCATGGCCTCGAACCCCTGCTGGTGAATCATCTCGGGCTCATAGGCACCGTAGACGAACAGCAGATCAGGCGTAAAGTCCGCGCCAATCGGCTCCGATAGATAAGGCGATACGGCCACAATGGCCTTCACCCCAGGGTGCGCCTTCGCATAGTGGATCAGAATATCGCCGGCCATGGAGTGGCCGAGCAGGGCCAGACCAGCGGACTGATGCGGTTCTTCTGGAGAGTTCTGGCCAAGCGGCGATGATCCGCCAGGAAGATTCTGCCCTTGGGCAAAGGCAACAGCCTGAGTCAGGGCGTCAAGCAGAGAGCTCAGACGCTCTGGAGAACCCAGACCGCCTCCAAGCGGCGCCCCGTGGGTACCATGACCGGGAAAATCGAAGCTTACCGCCCGATAGCCATTTCGCGCCAGATTGAGCGCAAAGGAGCGCATCAGTTGGCGTGAGCCGGCGAAGCCGTGCGCAATAACGACAGTGGGCCCTGGCACCGAGGCGCCCTGACCTTCATCATCCTGCCGTGGCTGATAGAGTGTCAGAGGCAGGTCGCCAACCCGCGCCTGCGACACCTCGACCCCTGAGGACATGCCAAGCAAGCGCGTGCCACCATAGAGCAATGCGGCCAGACCCAGCAGCAGCGCCAGCCAGTGCCAAGCCCGCCAGCACGGTCGTCCATGCTGGGAGCTGACTGTTTCAGTCGTCGTTAAAGACACGGCTCGCTGATCTGTCCTCGCCTATTCCCGCCCAGGGACTTGAACTACTCAGCCGGAGCGGCGCGTTCCTCATCGCTCAGCGCCTTCATGCTCAGGCGAATGCGGCCTTGCTTGTCGACCTCCAGCACCTTGACCCGCACATGGTCGCCTTCCGAGAGCTTGTCGCTGACGCTCTGCACCCGTTCCTCGCAGATTTGCGAGATATGCACCAGACCATCGCGTCCGGGCAGGATGGTGACAAAGGCGCCAAAGTCCATCAGGCGCGCAACCTTGCCCTCGTAGATCTTGCCGACTTCGACATCAGCGGTGATCAGGCGGACGCGCTTTTTCGCCTCTTCGCCAGCGGACTTCTGCACCGAGAAGATTTTGACCACGCCATCGTCGTTGATGTCGATGGTGGCGCCAGTTTCCTCGGTGATTGCGCGGATGGTGGAGCCACCCTTGCCGATGACATCGCGGATCTTTTCCGGATGGATCTTGAACTCGATGATGCGCGGCGCATGCTCGGACATCTCAGAGCGATGGTGGTCGATGACCTTATTCATCTCACCGAGAATGTGCATCCGGCCATCTTTGGCCTGCGCCAGCGCCTGCTGCATGATCTCGCGGGTGATGCCCTCGATCTTGATATCCATCTGCAGGGCGTTAATCCCCTCGGCGGTACCTGCCACCTTGAAGTCCATGTCGCCGAGGTGATCCTCGTCGCCCATGATGTCAGTCAGCACGGCAAACTCGCCGCCCTCTTTGATCAGACCCATGGCCACGCCAGCCACTGACCCTTTAATAGGCACGCCGGCGTCCATCAACGACAGACTGGTGCCGCAGACGCTGGCCATGGAGCTGGAACCGTTGGACTCGGTAATCTCCGAGACCACCCGCACTGAGTAGGGAAACTCCTCAATGCTCGGCATGGCGGCCATCACGCCGCGCTTGGCCAGACGACCATGGCCGATCTCGCGCCGCTTGGGGCTACCGACCCGGCCGGTCTCACCCACGCAGAAGGGCGGGAAGTTGTAATGCAGCATGAAGGGCTCGCGCCGCTCGCCATCAAGGGCATCGATGATCTGCGAATCGCGCTCGGTGCCGAGCGTGGTGACCACCAAGGCCTGGGTCTCGCCACGAGTAAAGAGCGCCGAGCCGTGGGTGCGCGGCAGCACGCCGGTGCGAATGCTGATGGGACGCACAGTGCTGGTGTCGCGGCCGTCAATGCGCGGCTCGCCACGCAGAATACGCCCGCGCACAATGGATTTTTCCAGCTTCTCGAGCGCGGCATAGACCAGCGCTTGCGGCCACTTCTCATCCTCTCCGGAAAGCTCGGCGTAGACCGCATTGCGCACCCGATCGAGCGCGCGATAGCGTTCCATCTTGTCCTTGATGAGATAGGCCTCGCCCAAACCATCGGCGGCCTGGGCCGCAACCGCTTGCGCCAGTTCGGCATCGGTCGCCGCCGGGGTCCACTCCAGAGGCGGCTTGTTAACCTCGGCTGCCAGTTCCTTGATGGTATTGATGACAACCTGCATCTGCTCATGACCAAAGAGCACAGCGCCGAGCATGACATCCTCGGACAGACCGCGCGCCTCGGACTCCACCATCAGCACGGCTTGTTCGGTCCCGGCAACCACCAGATCCAGATCGCTGTCTGGGGTCAGGCCGATCATGGCTGGATTGAGCAGGTATTCCCCATTCTTATAGCCCACGCGCGCGGCACCGATAGGCCCATTGAAGGGCGCGCCCGAGATGGCCAGCGCAGCGGAGGCGCCGATGAGTGCGGGCACCTCTGGATTCACTGCCGGATTGAGCGACTTGACCGTGGCGATGACCTGCACCTCACGGCCAAAGCCATCGGCGAACAGCGGACGGATGGGGCGGTCGATCAGGCGTGAGGTGAGAATCTCGGCCTCGCTCGGGCGCCCTTCACGACGAAAAAAGCCGCCTGGGATGCGCCCGGCGGCATAGGTTTTTTCCTGATAATCGACGGTCAGCGGCAGAAAGTCTTTTTCGACAGTCGCGCGTTTGTCGATGACCACCGTGACCAGGACCACGGTGTCGTTCATATTGACCATGACCGCGCCATCGGCTTGGCGGGCGATCTCGCCGGTCTCGAGCGTTACGGTCTGATCCCCGTATTGGAAAGTCTTGGTGATATGAGTCACTGGAAATAAGCCTCGTTAGGTCTGAAAGGGGGGCTGACTGCGCACCAGCGTTTGCCGTGGCGGCAACGGCCCGGCGATAACGGGCCAGAGCGGTGCGCCGGCCCGCGCTCGCAACGCTTGGGGCCGGCACCATGGAAGGATGCGCAATTAACGACGAAGGCCGAGCGTCTGGATCAGCGCACGATAACGGTCGATGTCCTTTCTTTTCAGATAGTCCAGCAACTTGCGTCGGGAATTAACCATGCGGACCAGACCGCGACGGGAATGGTGGTCGTGTTTGTGCTCGTTAAAATGCCCGGTCAATTGCTTGATGCGCGCCGTCAGCAGAGCGACCTGCACCTCGGGTGAGCCGGTGTCGTTGGTGCCGCGGGCATGCTCGGCGATAACCTGTCTTTTGTCTTCCGCAGTCATTGTCATTGTGTGTCTCCTTATCTGTTGAATACTTGGCCGCGAATGCTCCGCTGTGCGAAGCCCGCTGTTTCCCCAACAATGACTTCAGGGAAACCGGCCCAATAGCGATAATGTCTCATCAAATTCAGCGCGCAGTTTAGGCGATTTTCGTCGAATCTCATACCGCCTTGAACCGCCCGCCCGGCTAAAAAATCTTGTCTGGCTTCAGACCAGTCGCTTTGGCTGCACCCGGCCGTCGTCGAGAATGCTGCCCACCCCAAGAAAGCGCTCTGACTGGTCATAGAGTCGCACCATGCCCTCGGTCGGTGCCTGCGGCACCAGCACCGGCTGCCCCTGCCCCAGGTAAAAGGCTGCATCAGCGGACAGGCGCAGCGCCGGACAGTGGCCCAGCGCGGTATCGAGCGAGAGCAACAAGGCATCAAGGGTTTGCAGCCGCTCGTGCAAGGGCGGCGCGCTGCCATCCTCGGCATCCGCGTCCCGGGCCGCATCGGCCAGAGCTTGCAGCTCATCCATGGTGACAAAGCGGGTGTCGCCCTCAATATAAGGGCCGACGCCGGTGCGCCGCAGACCAATGACATGACCGCCACAGCCTAAGCAGTTGCCGATATCCTCGGCCAAGGTGCGCACATAGGTGCCCTTAGAACAATGCACATCGAGTTCCAGATCCGGCAAAGCAAAGCTCGTCAACTCAAGGCGGTGAATGCGAATCGCGCGCGGCTGGCGCTCAACTTCCCGTCCCTCGCGCGCGAGCTTGTAGAGCCGCTGGCCCTGGTGCTTCACAGCTGAATACATGGGCGGGAGCTGCTCGATGTCGCCAACAAAGCGCTCGATACAGGCCAGCACGCCAGCTTCGGTCACCCCATCAGTCGGTCTGCGTTCGAGAATCTCGCCCTCGGCATCTGCCGTGGTCGTGGTTTCGCCCAGGCGCACCCGCACCCGGTAGCGCTTATCGGCATCAAGCAGAAAGCTTGAAAACTTGGTGGTATGGCCGAGGCAGATCGGCAACAACCCAGTGGCGAGCGGGTCGAGGCTACCCGTGTGCCCTGCCTTGGCCGCATAGAACAAATGCTTGACTCGCTGGAGCGCGTGATTTGATGTGTCCCCTAGGGGCTTATCGAGCAGCAGAATGCCCGCGACCTTGCGGCCTTGTTTACGTCGTCGTGCCATGGAATGCTGTCAACTTAGGTAATTCGGGGGCTCAAAGGCCCGCCGCGGCGTCATCGGTAGCAGCGATTGCATCCGCGTCGGTCTGATGCTCTGGCGGAATCGCAGCGACAGCCTCGTCGATCAGGGCGCTCAGTTGCTCGCCATGGTGAATGGACTCGTCATGGACGAAGTGCAGCTGAGGAATGGTGCGCAGGCGTTCAGTGCGGGAAAGTTCGTGGCGCAGAAAGCCAGCCAGCGGACCATTCAGCAGCGCCTCACGCGCGGCGGTTTCCTCATCAAGCGGGAAACAGGTGAAATAGACCTTGGCGTGGGAGAGATCGCGACTGACCCGCACCTCTTGGATTGTGACACTGCCAAGCCGGGGGTCTTTCACCTCCTCGCGCAGAATCACTGTCAGCGAGCGCATCAGCTCGGCGCCGACACGCTCGCTGCGCTGAAAATCCCGGCCACTGTCGCGCGTCATTGCGTGACCTGACGGCTATGGCAACACCGGAGCGCACTCATAGCACCCGCGCCCGCTCGGTGCGCTCAAACACCTCGACCTGATCGCCAACCTGGACATCGTTGTAGTTCTTCACGCCAATACCGCATTCAGTGCCGGCCTTGACCTCAGAGACGTCGTCTTTGAATCGGCGCAGGGACTCGAGCGCGCCTTCATAGACCACGACATTGTCGCGCAACACCCGGATCGGGCTATTGCGACGGATCACGCCCTCGATGACCATGGAGCCGGCAATGGCGCCAAACTTGGACGATCTGAACACGTCCCGTACAGTAGCGAGCCCGATGATCTCCTCGCTGATAATGGGACTCAGCAGGCCGGAAATGGCCTTTTTGACATCGTCGATTAGCTCGTAGATGACCGAGTAGTAGCGCAAATCCAGGCCTTTCTCCTCGATGGTGCGCCGCGCTGCGGCATCGGCGCGCACATTAAAGCCAAGCAGAATGGCGTTGGAGGTAATGGCCAGATTGGCATCGGACTCGGTCAGACCGCCGACACCGGAGCCGACAATACCCACCTTCACCTCGTCGTTGCTGAGCTTGACCAAGCTGTCTTTCAAAGCCTCAAGACTGCCCTGCACATCGGCCTTCAATATGAGATTAACGCTCTTTCGTTCACCAGCCTTGAGCTGCCCGAAGAGCGCATCCAGACTGGCGACGCCCTGGGCGTCGATCTTCGACTGGCGCTCGCGCGTGGAACGCAACTCGGCGACCTCGCGTGCGCGCTTTTCGTCCGCCACGCTGATAACGTCGTCACCGGCGTTGGGCGTGCCCGATAGCCCCAGAACCTGCACTGGAATGGAGGGGCCTGCCTCCTGCACGGCACGGCCGGTTTCGTCGAACATGGCGCGCACCCGGCCGTACTCGGAGCCGCTGACAATCATGTCGCCGGCTCTCAGGGTACCCGACTGCACCAGCACGGTCGCCACCGGACCACGGCCCTTCTCGAGGCTCGACTCCACAATGGCGCCATGCACCGAGCCGCCGACCGGTGCTTCAAGCTCCAACACCTCGGCCTGCAACAGAACAGCGTCGAGCAGATCGTCAATGCCATCACCGCTTTTCGCGGAGACCTTGACCATCATGGTATCGCCGCCCCACTCCTCAGAGACCACCTCGTGCTGCGAAAGCTCCTGCATCACCCGGTCGGGATTGGCATCCGCCTTGTCCATCTTGTTGATGGCGACCACCAGCGGCACCTTGGAGGCACGCGCGTGCTGGATGGCCTCAATGGTCTGTGGCATCACGCCGTCATCAGCGGCCACCACCAGAATCACCAGGTCGGTCACCTCGGCACCACGCGCGCGCATGGACGAGAAGGCGGCATGGCCCGGGGTGTCGAGAAAACAGATGGTGCCGCGCTCGGAGGTCACATGATAGGCACCGATATGCTGAGTGATGCCCCCGGCCTCACCGTCAGCCACCTTGGCGCGACGGATATAGTCGAGCAATGACGTCTTGCCATGATCGACATGGCCCATAATGGTGACGACAGGGGCGCGCGGCACACGCTCGGCCTTTTCGTTCTCGGCTTCGAGATAGGCGAGCAAGGTGTCCTCGACGTCGTGATCCTTGGCTTCAACCGGCGTGTGGCCCATTTCCTCCACCACAATGGTGGCGGTGTCGCGATCAAGCAATTGGTTGATGGTGACCATCACGCCCTGCTTGAACAGTTCCTTGACCACCTGCGAAGCCTTGACCGACATGCGCGAGGCAAGCTCGCCGACCGAGATTGCCTCGGGGATTTCGACCTCGCGCACCACAGGCGCGGTCGGGCGCTGAAAGCCATGCTTGTCCTGGAGTTGCGCCTTGGCGGGTTTCTTGCGCCGACGCACCGCCGGGCGGCTGACAACCACCTCCTCGTCGCTGGTCTCCTCCGCGTATTCAACCTCGGCATCAAGCCGCTTGGCCCGCCCGGGCTCTTTGCGCGCGCCTTTCTTGGCCGGCTTGTCCTTGTCGGCCAGCTTATCCTTGTCTTTTTCCCCGCGGTCTTTCTCTCCGCGCTCCTTATCCCCACGCTCAGCGCCTTTCTTGCTTGGCTTGCGCGCGCGGCCCTCGTTGCTGTTGCTCGGGGTGTCGGGTTCTTCCACTGGCGGCAGCGCCTCGCCGGCGACCTCGTCGCTGTCGTCAAGCTCGCCCGCAAGGCGAGCCTGTTCGGCCTGCTCATCAGCCAGGCGACGCGCTTCCTCATTCGATTTGCGACGTTCTTCCTCGGCGCTGCGGCGGCGCGCCTCAGCGGCACGCTCCTCGCGCTCGAGTTCCTCGCGCTCAGCCAGGCGCCGCGATTCTTCCTCCGCACGGCGCGCCTCGAGTTCGGCCCGACGGCGCGCATCGGCGCCTGGATCGCGCCCGCCCGCCATGTTGCCGCTACGCGCAGGCTCGGCACTATCGACGCGGCGCCGACCAACCGGCTGCTCGAGCGTCTGGCGCTCGCTGCCGCGCGCGGCCGCAGGCGCCGCGCCTTCAGGCTCACCACGGCGCACATAGGTGCGCTTGCGTCTGACTTCGACACTGACTGTTTTGTTTCCGGCCGTCTTGTTACCCGCACGCGAGCTGACCGTCGGTCTTGAACCGCTCGCTGGGCGCTGAGCGGCTGGCGTCTGGCGCAACTCGCTGACCGACTTGCGCTTCTGGGTGACGCGGCTGGGTGACGCGGAATCGTCCTCGCCCTGCTTGCCGTGGCTGCGGCGCAAGAAACCAAGCAGTTGGACTTTTTCCTGCTCGGTAATGGTTGCCTCAGCATTGGCCGCGGCAATGCCGGCCTCGTGCAACTGCGTAAGCAGCCGCTCTTCGGGGATTCCAACGGTGTTGGCCAGCTGTCTGACCGTGACTTCGCTCGTCATTCGCACCTCCGCGGGCTAGTCCTGATCCGACCGGGTTTCCGAACTAGCGGGTTCCTGATTGGGAACGTCCGGATCGGGGCTCGAGTTAGCGAACCAGGGCTCGCGCGCTTTCATAATCAGCGCTGCTGCGCGCTCTTCATCCATACCGTCAATGTCCATGAGTTCATCGACCGACTGTTCGGCCAGATCATCCATGGTGGTTACCTTCAGTCGCGCCAGTTCGTTGGCTAGGGCCGGGTCCATGCCGGACATCGCCAGCAATTCGGCACTCGGCTCCGTATCGCCTTCTTCTTCGCTTTCTTCTTCGCTGGCAATGGCGCGGGTCAGCACCAAATCCTTGGCTCGTTGACGCAGCAGCTCCACAATCTCGTCATTGAATTCCGCAATCGCCTGTAGCTCCGCCATGGGCACATAGGCGACTTCATCCACTGTGCTAAAGCCTTCCTCGACCAGCACCGCAGCGACACTCTCGTCGACATCGAGCTGCGTCATGAAATTCTCGACCAGCCGCTGGCCCTCTTCCTCGCTCTTGGCGGCGGCGTCCTCCTCACTCATCACATTGAGTTCCCAGCCAGTCAACTGGCTGGCAAGGCGGACATTCTGACCGCCACGTCCGATCGCCTGGGAGAGATTTTCCTCCTTCACTGCCACATCCATGCTATGGGCGTCTTCATCGATCACGATGGAGACCACATCAGCCGGGGACATGGCATTAATCACGAACTGAGCCGGATTCTCGTTCCAGAGAATGATATCAACCCGCTCGCCATTGAGTTCATTGGAGACCGCCTGCACCCGGGAACCGCGCATCCCAACGCAGGCGCCGACCGGATCGATACGGGAGTCCGAGGTGCGCACAGCAATCTTAGCGCGCAACCCAGGGTCGCGGGCAGCACCGAGAATCTCAATAGTGCCCTCACCCACCTCTGGCACCTCAAGCCGAAACAGCTCGATCAGTAACTCCGGCGCCGTGCGGCTGACAAAGAGTTGCGGCCCTTTCAGCTCGGCGCGCACCTCGTAGAGCAAACCGCGCAGGCGATCACCCGGGCGCACGGTTTCGCGCGCAATCATCTGATCACGCGGCACAAGCGCCTCGGCGTTACTGCCCAGATCGAGCACGATGGTATTGCGCTCGGCTTTTTTGACAATGCCGGTGACCAGCTCGCCTTCGCGATCTTGGAAAGCCTCGACAATCTTGGCCCGCTCGGCCTCGCGCACCTTCTGCACAATGACCTGTTTGGCGGTCTGAGCGGCAATGCGCCCGAACAGCACGGACTCGATTTCCTCCTCGATAAAACCACCGAGTTCGGTCCCGGGCTCCAGCTCCACGGCCGCAGAATAGGTAATCTGACGCTCGGGTGCCTCCAGCGGCTCGCCGTCAGGATCGGCCACCACCTCCCAGCGCCGGAAGGTAAGGTATTCCCCTGTCTGCCGGTCGATGCTAACGCGCGCTTCAATATCGCCGCCATGCTTTTTGCGTGTCGCCGAGGCAAGCGCCGCCTCCATCGCCTCGAAGATAATCTCCTTGGCAACATCTTTCTCGTTCGAGACAGCCTCGACAACCAACAGAATCTCTTTACTCATGCGTGATATCCGCGATCAACAAACTACCCTGGGGCGGAAGACAAAACCGGCGGCATCTGAGCCGCCCCGCACTCAAACACTAGGGGCTCAGACACCAGGGGGACCCGACACGAGAAACCCGACAACATGAATCACCGACCACCCATGGTCCCCGGCAACCTCAGCAAAGGTGAATTCCTTATGACAAAGGTCGATTCAGGGTAAAACAAATCATTCAAACTGCGGTACCAGCCGCGCGCGTTCGATCAGCGCCAGCGGCAGGGACTCAACCTCATCGTCGTCAAGCTGCAATTGCAGTGCGTCATCGACCACAGCGACCAGCGCTCCTTCGAAGTTGCGCCGCCCGTTGCGTTTCTCGGCCAGCTGCACGCGCGCACGATGTCCAGCAAAGCGCCGCATCTGCTCCACGGTGAACAGCGGCCGATCCAGACCCGGCGAGGACACTTCAAGCTCATACTCGCCGGGAATGGGATCCTCGAGATCGAACTGACCGCTGAGCTGATGACTGACCAGCGCGCAATCTTCGACAGTGATACCATCTTCACGGTCAATGTACACTCTAACGACCGCATGACGACCACCGGCGACATGCTCCACGCCGACCAACTCGTACCCAAGCGGCTCAACCACCGCACCGGCGAGCGCAGTCAGCTTTGGATTCGCTTGTCGCATTGCCTGCCCCCGGGCCAACTGATGAAAAACCGCCTAACACTCATGGTCCGGGCCACCCCGGAGGATGAAAGCTGCTGTTTCCCGGTAAAAAAACGCTGGTCCAAAAACAAAAAATGGGCGCAAGGCCCAACGCTTGACTGCTTGCCAGGGCATCCTGCCAACAGCCACCAAATCACAAAAAAACCCCGATCACGGGGTTTGGAGGACGCCCTAGTGGCGAGCAACTCACACCGAAGGCCGCTGGAAAGCCGCGCGCGACCAGCGCCAAACGACCGCCTTCGCTTAAGCCTATGCAATATACAGATAACACCCTTTTGACGCAAGATAATCAGCCCATTTCGCGCCCGGGCCAGATGATTTTCGAGCAGCGATTCTTGACTGGCCAGGGCCAGAAAAAAGCCCGACCACAACAGCGGCAGAGAGCCACGCATGCCCTTCACACCCGATGAAAATGCCCGTCTGAAGCACCTGCGGACAATGGTCGAGCAACGGATCGAGGAACTACTCGAGACCGCTCGCCGCGAGCTTAAGTATGGCGCGGCAAGCCCCGCTATCCGCTTCGACCTGCGCGGACAGAGCGCAGGGCAGGCGCGCTTCGATGCACGCGGTCGCGGCACGGTCCGCTTCAATCCCTGGCTGTTACTCCGCCATGGCGAGGAATTCATCGATCAGACGGTCCCGCACGAGATCGCGCACTGGCTGACCTTTTGCCTTTACGGACGCAAAGCACGCCCGCACGGGCCACAATGGCGCCAGCTCATGGTGCTCTTTGGCGCCGAACCGAGACGCTGCCATGAGTACGATCTCGACGACATCCCGCAACGTCGGGTAAGCAGCCACAGTTACCACTGCGCTTGCCAGGAACATCAGCTTAGCGCGGTCCGCCATAACCGCGTGCGCAAAGGCCAGACTTATTTGTGCCGACGCTGCGGTCAACCGCTCAAGCTCAGGGTACCGACCACCGCCAGTCAATAAGAGCCAGTCGCAGACGCAGGTTTTGCGGGCCAATAACGCAAAACGGCTGACCGACCCCGGGGCCGATCAGCCAGTTTCAACCTCGCCCGCTCCTCAGGATTGACCAGGGAGCGGGCGCACCTTGGGTCTTCGTCGCTCAGCGACCGCCCTGGTAGTAGCCCGGCGGATAGTAACCGCGATAGCCACCATAGGCCGGAGCTTGCTGGGGCTGCCCGTAGGCATCTTCCCAGCGTTTGCGCGCGGCCTCGTAGGCTTCGCGCTGCTGGCGCATGTAATCCGCGTATTGACTCGGGTAGCCGGTGCCCGGCTGGGCTGGCGTTGGCGGCTGCCCATAGCCGTAAGCAGGCGGTTGCGGATAGCGCGGCTGAGGCATTGTCCCGGCCGAGGCACCGCCTGATTGGGTCTGAGCAGGCAATTGCGGCTGTGCCGCAGCTTGAGACTCTTGCGGTTTCCCACTCGCGGCCTCGCTCTGGTCACGCATCACGCCTTGCGCGAAGGCTTCTGACTCAGCGGCTTTGATCGCTCCCTGACCAGCATCAGCCGGCTGACTCGACGCCGTTTGAGACGGCTTTGCCGGTGCTGGTGAGGGTTGCGCCGAAGCTGGATGCGTCGCGGGAGTCTGCGGAGCCGATGCGGCCTGACTTGGCGCCCAGCTCTGCGGCATGGCCGGTGCCGGCGGAGCGACCGGTCTGGGAGGCGCGGCAGGTCGCGCTTGGGCAGCGGCCGGCGGAGGCGCGGCGTGCGGCGGCGGTGAGGCAGGCTTGGGCGCCTCGACCTGAGGATAGTCCTTTGCTGGATAATCGAGGGAGCGCAAATAAAGGAAACCGAATGCCAGCACCAAACTCCAGAGCAGCAGTTTTGGCCAGACCCTGGAAGATTTGGTCGAGGGCTGCGCGGAAGATTGGTTGGTCTTTGCAGAGGCGTCGGCAGGGGCGTTATTCGACATGGGTGCTACTCCTGGTTACAGGTCCTGGTTGCAGGGGCATGGAACATTCGTGGATTTTTTTGGTGCTAACATACAAAGCATTTTTTTCGAGATTTCAGCATTGCAAAAGGCCTTCCCCTGGATTACATGGATTCATGAATCCGCGCCCTTCTCTGGACTGGCCGGGGCTGTTAGGGGCTGGTCGCATCGGGGAGCATCTGGCATCGGGGCGAAGTTAGGACACATTGGGCCGCATCAGGCACCGCCGGACTTTTCGGCCGATATCCTTTGCCGGGCCAGGGTTTGCAGCAATCCTCCAACCGACACCGAGCAGAGCCCGAGATTGGCGTTGATTTCGGCCATAGTAACAGGCCCATCGGAGCAACCGGGCGCGCGATTGACCACAAAGCACAGAGCGGCGTAGCACAGGCCAAGCTCGCGCGCCAGCGCCGCTTCCGGCATGCCAGTCATACCGACCAGATCGCAGCCATCGCGCTCCATACGGCGAATTTCCGCCGCTGTCTCAAGCCGCGGTCCCTGGGTTGCACCATAGCAACCTTTGGCCCGCACCGACAGCCCGGCAAGCTCCGCGCTCTCGATCAGCTCCGCACGCAGTTTGGCACAGTAGGGTTCGGTAAAGTCGATGTGATCGAGCGCGGGATCACCGGGATCGCCCTGATAGAAACTACCGAGCCGCGCCGAGGTGTAGTCAATGAGCTGATCCGGCACGCACAACACGCCGGGGCCGCAGTCTGCTGCGATCCCGCCAACGGCACCCAAGCCGATCACATGCTCAGCGCCGGCATCCGCCAGCGCGCGAATGTTGGCGCGGTAGTTAATGCGATGGGGCGGAATACCATGCACATCGCCATGGCGAGGCAGGAATAACAGCGGGCATCCATCAAGACGCCCCCAGGTAAGGGGTGCCGAGGTCTCGCCATAGGCTGTATCAACCTGCTGGCGTCGCTCGACATCCAAGCCAGGCAAGCTGGAAAAACCCGAGCCACCAATTACTGCCAGGCGCGCCATGCAAGCCCCCTTCGTCGTCGTCGTCTACTGAATTGAGATGATCGGGGGATTTTACTGAAGAATCGTCAACCGCGCCCGACTTGCGCAAGCGGCATTGGCCGCCGCGCCTTGGGCGTGGGGCCGGCAGGCGCTAGGCGCTGGCGCGCTCAGCGGCAGCAAAAATGCCAACTTCAACCAATTTTGGCAGCAACACCTGCTCCTCGCGATCAATGCGGCAGGCCACCATGTCGAAAATCTCGTGGGTTTCCTCAAGAAACTCCGGTGTAAAGTTAAAATCGCAGTCTTTCAGCCACTTGCGATGGTACTCGTCGAACGAACGCCGCAGCGGTTTCTCGCCACTGATGAATCCCCAAGCAATGGATTTCACCCGCGGATCCTCATGCGTGAGCAAGTTTGGATACAGGCGCTTGTCTTCTTCGGCAAGATGCGCTTTCACCTTGGTGGCAAGATCGCACAACAGTTGGTAGGCCGTTTTGGCATTAGGGCGAATTTTCAGCATCTCCGGCTGCATGAGCTGGCGCAGGTCATCGATCATCTGGCGCAGATCAGAGTGACTGTCACGGTACCCGGTGAGTGTTTCCATGCGATTGCTCCATACTCTTATTGGTAAATTATCGTTGTGTGCCCGACAAAAATGGTCCGAAATGGGTGGCAACCAGCCAAATAACGCTTACGATCTGTCTGGTCCCGCCAGTAGGTCAGCATCAAGCGAAAACTCCGCTACTCGCCCACCTGCCCCAAACACCATTCCTGTAGGGAAAGAGATTTAATACAAAGCCGCCGCAATGTCAAAAAGTGCTTAATTATATTAAAGTTTTCTTAAGCAGTTGAGGGCTGGCCCCGGGGTTCCCTGAGTGTCTTGTTCAGACGTCCTGGTCGGCTGCGGCAAGGATGCCGTCGGCGTTGCGAAAATAGCTTTTGTAGTCCAGACCGTAGCCCATCAAATAGCGATCAGGCGCAACCAAACCAACCACATCGGGGCGATAGTTGCAGGCGCGCTCGCGCTGTTTTTCCACCAGCACGGCGCTGGTCACGGACGCAGCACCGTCATCGCGACACGCATTGACAACTTCTTGCAAGGTAATGCCTTCATCGAAGATGTCATCAACCACCAGCACATGCTCGCCCTGGATTACATCCGACGGACGGTATTTCCACTCCATGGCGCCGCCGCGCGTGCCCTCGCGATAGCGGGTTGCATGCACATAGCTCAGGCGCAGCGGAAAACGCAGTCGGGGCAGCAGAATGCCGGCCGTCACCACGCCACCGGTCATAACACTGAGCACAATAGGGTCGAGAGCCGCCAGTCGCTGGTCAAGCGCATCGGCCATGCGATCAAAGGCGGCCTCGACCGCCGGACGATCAAACAGGCACTCGGCACGCTCGGCAACGCCCTGGTAGGTCTCGAGAGTCATTTTGTTCATACAGGCTTCTCCATGGAGGCCGTGGCGACAGAAAGGGGCAACAAAAAAGCGGGAGTCATGAAGGCCAGGAGGATTGCTGTCAGACCGAAGTCGACACCTCGCCGTCACTCAGCGGGCGCAGCCGCGCCAGCGCCTGTGCCGCCTGCTCGCGCCGCTTGGCCGACGACGACCCGGCGCTGACCTCATCGGATATGGGATCACGTGCTCTCAGGCGCGCCAGACGTCGGGCGCTCGCCGGGTCATCAAAGGCGACCAGAGACTCAACCACAGACATGGCGGCCAAACGGTTGTTGCACACAATGACCATGTCGCAGCCGGCATCCAGTGCCGCGTGCGCGCGCTCCGGATAGCTACCAGCCACCTCCGCAGCGGTCATGCTGAGATCATCGCTGAAGATCACACCATCAAACCCAAGCTCATCGCGCAAAATCTGCTGAAGCCATACAGCGGAGAATCCGGCCGGCTGCGCGTCGACCGCTGGATAGACCACATGTGCCGGCATCACCGCGTCCAATCCGGTTGCAATCAACGCCTTAAAGGGTTGCAGATCGACCTCGCGCAGCGTCGCGGCCGGGCGACGGTCGACCGGGAACTCCGCGTGCGAATCCTCCACCACCCCGCCATGACCGGGAAAATGCTTGCCGCAAGAGGCCATGCCCGCCGCGCGCGCGCCGATGATCCAAGCGCCAGCAAGCGCAATGACGGTTTCCGGATCGCCTGCAAAGGCACGATCACCGATCACCGCGCTCAGGCCAAAATCGAGATCCAGCACCGGAGCGAAGCTGAAATCGAGCCCCACCTCAAGCAGTTCGCTCGCCAACAGCCAGGCCAGATCACTTGCGGCCTGACGGGCAGCGGCGGGGTCGCTCGCATGGAGTTGGCCAAAAACGCGCGCTGGCGGAAAACGCGTGAAGCCATCACGAAAGCGCTGCACGCGCCCACCTTCCTGGTCAACGGCAATCAGCAGGGACCGCCCGGAAACCGCTCGAATCTCGCCCACCAGCGACTGCAATTGCTCCGGGTGATGGTAATTGCGCGAAAATAAAATCACCCCGCCAACGGCCGGATGATCAAGCAGCTCGCGCTCCTCGCCACTAAGGGTCTCACCTTCCAAATCCAGCATCACGGGTCCGATACGCGCCGTCATCCAAATTTCCCCATGGGATATCTACCTGTTATACCGAAACCCTTTGAGATTTCGGCTCGTTCTGGGTATAGAGTCAGCCAAATATCAAACCACCCGGCCGCGCACGTCAAGCCGGTCGCGCCAAGCATCCCCGACCCGATTGATTGCCAAGACCACCAGCAGCAAGGCTATGCCAGGGGCGAGCACCAGATGAGGCGCCACCAGCAAAGCCCCGACCCCGTCGCGAATCATACTGCCCCAGGATGCCGCCGGCGGCTGCACGCCAAGCCCGAGAAATGACAGTCCGGCCTCGGAGATCACGGCGGCGGCAACGCCAAAGGTGGCCTCCACCAGCAGTGGTGCGGCGGCCAACGGCAGCAGATGACGCAGCAGAATGCGTCCGTCGCCGACCCCGAGCGCACGCGCGGCCAGCACATGCTCGCGCGAGCGCAGCGACAGCACCTGAGCGCGCGCCAGGCGCGCATAGCCAACCCAACCGACCGATGCCAGGGCGATGACCAGGTTGCCCAAGCCGGGCCCCAGAATACCAGCCAGCGCAATGGCGAGCAGGATTCCCGGAAAGGCCAGAAAGATATCGATCAGCCGCACGATCAGCAAATCCCACAGCCCACCCGCCAGCGCGGCGAAACCACCAATCAGCGAACCAATCAGCGCTGAGACCACCACCACACCAAGCCCGACCGCGAGCGCAGTACGCGCGCCCATCAGCACTCGATCAAGCACCGGGCGACCAAGATCATCCGCACCCAACCACAAGCTCGCATCCGGTGGTGCCAGAATCCGCGGCAGGTCGATCTGATTCGGTGACAGCCCCAGCCAGGGCGCAAAGATCGCCGCGAGCAGCCACAGCGCCAGAATCGCAATGGCCAGCACCAGCAGCGGATCTCTGCTCGACCCAACCCTGCTGGTTCCGGTGTCTATGATGCCTTCAGTAACCATGATCAGCGATGTCTTCGAGAGCGCGAGCCATGGCGTCAGTATGGCAACAATGCACACTAGAATACCGATCAGGCAGCCGCCGCGCTTCTTCGACAATCGGGTGAGTCTGCATCGGAGTCGCCTCCCATTAGCGCTTCGGGGGAGCAGTGATTCGGTGATTCCAAAGACCAAGGTTACGGCAAACGCGTTCGATCAGCGAACGCTTAGCAGCGCTGGCAAAATGCGTGCAACTCCAGGTCAGCAGAAAATTGATCCAATGGCAGGCCGAGACAGCGATATGGAAGGCATCGGCTACCTTTTTTATCAGGCAATTTATTCGGGCCAGGGTAAGTTTGTTTTTGCCTCGCTCGCCAAATAATTCGACACAGGCATCTTCAATTATAAATCAGACCCTTATTCTGCAAAAAACTCGACCACGGCCCCTTTAATTGCCTTTAATTGAAGAACACAGATAACCCCTCGCTAGCGCGAGGGTATCTTTCACGCATTGAGGCCAAATGTTCCGTCTGGCGGGGTATTTGTAGGGAATTTCCCTACAAGGTCGCAAAGTATCAATCAGCCGTTTTTCGCAATGCGGACCGGTGTCTTTGAGCGCAACTTGGCTTGATGTGTCCTAGTCCGGGTTTCCAGTGTGCGGCTTTTGACCTAGACTCAGGCTATCGCGCCTGCATGTTCATCCCGGTTCCTTGTCAACGGAATCGGGTAACTGCCAGTGCGGCTCATTCCACAATGCCTGTTGGCGGAGCCCCATGGCCAAGACCTCCAAGAAGAACACCGACACCAACGGCGCCAACCTCGGCTTTGAGGCCCAGCTCTGGCTCGCGGCTGACAAGTTGCGCAACAACATGGAGCCGTCGAGCTACAAGCACATCGCGCTTGGGCTGATCTTCTTAAAGCACATATCCGACAGCTTCGAGGCCAAGCACGCCGAGCTACTGGCCGAGTATCCCGAGGGCGCCGAAGACCCGGACGAATACCGCGCCGAGAACGTCTTCTGGGTGCCCAAGGACGCGCGCTGGTCGCACCTGCAAGACACCGCCAAGCAGCCCGGCATCGGCCAGCGCATCGACGAGGCCATGCTCGCGATTGAAGCCGAGAACCCCAGCCTCAAAGGCGTCCTGCCCAAGGAATACGCCCGCCCGCAACTGAGCGCCACCATGCTCGGCGAGCTGATCGACCTCATCTCCGGCATCGCGCTCGGCGAAGAGCCCGGCCAGGCGCGCGACATCCTCGGCCGCGTCTACGAATACTTCCTTGGCGCTTTCGCCAGCAACGAAGGCAAGCGCGGCGGCGAGTTCTACACCCCGCGCTCCGTGGTGCGAGTGCTGGTCGAACTGCTCGAACCCTTCCCCACTCCCAATCTCGGCATCCAGGGCCGCGTCTACGATCCCTGCTGCGGCTCCGGCGGCATGTTCGTGCAGGCCGAGCGCTTCCTCGCCACCCATGGCGGGCGGGTCGGCGACATCGCCGTCTATGGGCAGGAATCCAACTACACCACCTGGCGGCTGTGCAAGATGAACCTCGCCGTGCGCGGCATCGACGCCGACATCCGCTGGAATGCCGAGGGCAGCTTTCACAAAGACGAGCTACCCGACCTGCGCGCCGACTTCATCCTCGCCAATCCGCCGTTCAACATCTCCGACTGGGGCGGCGACAAGCTCAGGGAAGACGCGCGCTGGACCTTCGGCACCCCGCCCGCCGGCAATGCCAACTTCGGCTGGTTGCAGCACATCCACCACCACCTCAGCCCCAACGGCACCGCCGGCGTGGTGCTGGCCAATGGCTCGATGTCCTCGACCCAATCGGGCGAGGGCGCGATCCGCCAGGCGATGGTCGAGGCCGACGTGGTCGATTGCATGATCGCGCTGCCTGGTCAGTTGTTTTACTCGACCCAGATTCCCGCCTGCCTGTGGTTTCTGGCGCGCAACAAGAACCCTGATCCGAAGGGGGCCGCCGCCGGACTGCGCGACCGGCGCGGGCGGGTGTTGTTTATCGACGCGCGCAAGCTCGGGGCGCTGGTGGATCGCACCCGGCGCGAGTTTTCCGACGAAGACGTGGCGCGCATCGCCCGCACCTACCACGCCTGGCGCGGTGAGCCGGACGCTAGCGACTATGCCGACGAGCCGGGATTCTGCAAGTCCGCCACGCTGGAGGAGATTCGCGGCCATGGGCATGTGCTGACACCGGGACGCTATGTCGGCGCGGCGGCGGTGGAGGATGACGGGGTGCCGTTTCCCGAGAAGTTCGCCGAGTTGCGGGCGAAGCTGGAGACGCAGTTGGCGGAGGGGGAGAAGTTGGGGGCGGTGATTCGGGAGAAGTTGGATGGGGTAGTTGTTGATGGATGATCTATCAACAACATCGCTGGCGGATATGTGCGAGTTCGTTATTGATTGCCCGCACTTCACGCCTAAGTGGACTGATTCCGGCTTCGTAGTTATTAGAAATCAGAATATCCGAGATGGTCGGTTAAATCTCACTGAACCAAGCTTTACTCATCAAGAAGATTTTGAAAGACGCATAAAGCGCGCCAAACCCATAGCTGGAGACATTATTTTTACGCGAGAAGCCCCTATGGGAGAGGTTTGTCTTATACCGGAAGGCTTGGAATGTTGCCTCGGTCAACGGCAAGTTCTTCTACGGCCAAAAAAAGAGATAGACAGACATTACCTCTTTTATTCACTTCGTTCGGAATATGCTAGACATCAAATATTTTGGAACGAGGGAACGGGTTCGACAGTAAGCAATGTTCGTATCCCTGCCCTTAAATCTTTGCGAATTCCGCGACTAGGAGAAGTTGAAGGATTAATCGGCGCTCTTCTCGGAGCACTCGACGACAAAATCGAACTCAACCGCCAGACCAACGAGACGCTGGAAGCCCTGGCGCGGGCGTTGTTCAAGGATTGGTTCGTGGACTTCGGCCCCACCCGCACCAAGGCCGAAGGCGGCGCGCCCTATCTCGCCCCGGAGCTTTGGGCGCTGTTCCCCGACGCGCTGGATGATGAGGATAAGCCGGTGGGGTGGGAGTCCAAACCGTTAAGCTCGTTCATGAGCTTCCGTGGTGGGTCGCAGCCACCAGCTAAGGAATTCATCTCAGAGCCAAAGCCAGGGTATACCAGGCTTCTGCAGATCAGAGATTTCGATACTGATGCTCATATAACTTACGTTCCAGACTCTACAAGGCTCAGAAAGGTATCGATTGATGATATCTGTATTGGCCGATACGGTACAGGCTCTGGCGACAAGAAAGATTCTTTAGGTAGGCTATGCCGGGGACTAAGCGGTGCTATCAATGTTGCGTTAGTTAGAGTTGAACCTAGGTTTCCTTGTCGAGAATGGTTGGCAACTTATATAGGATCTGGTGAATTCCGCCAACAAATCTCCGGCGGTTCTGCGCGCGCGGTTCAGGCCGGTTTCAGGAAAGTTGATCTCGATCATATCTTGATTCCTCGCGCACCTGACGAAGTTTATCAAGCCTTCGAGACATTCGGCGAGCTAGTCTGGGAATCAGCAAAAAGGCTATCTGCTGAAAGTACAACACTCGCCCAAACCCGCGATCTCCTGCTCCCCAAGCTGATGTCCGGCGAAATCCGCCTGCGCGACGCCGAGCGTGCGGTGGATGCGGTGTTGTGATCCCAACCATGAGGTCTGACCAACCATGACCATCCTGCAAAGCCAAATCGACGACGCGCCCAAACAATTGTGCATCGACCTGCCGCCGGAGTGGGAACACCGCCGCCTGCAAGTGATCGTGCGCCCGCTCGTGGAAGGTTCCCCAAAGACCAGCGCGGTCGAACCGCCCAACGAATCGGCAAACTTTTGGCAATCCGTGCTGAACATGCGCGCCGCGCGCGATTTCGAGCCAATTGACTGGGCGCCTGGAGAGATCGATAGCTGGCGGGATCGCTCCACTCAGGAGCCGTTCCCATGGCTCGATTGAGCTATTTGCTGGACACCAATGTCCTCTCCGTACCCTTAGCGAAAATGCCAAATCCTGGAGTGGTGCAAAACCTTGAAGCCCATGCCTCAAAGTTGGCACTGGCCAGTGTGACTTGGCAAGAATTGCTGTTTGGGATGCAGCTGCTCGAACCGGGCCGGCGTCGCGCGCAGATTCAGGATTATCTGGTGTCCCGCGTGCAGCCCTGCCTGCCCATCCTGCCATTCGACACCGAAGCGGCGACCTGGCAGGCCACTGAAAGCGCCCGCTTGCGCCGCTTGGGTCAACCGCCGGCCTATGCGGACGCGCAAATCGCCGCGATTGCCGCCACCAATGGCTTGGTCCTGGTGACCCGCAACCTGCGCGACTTTCGCGCGTTTGACGGTCTCGTATTGGAAAACTGGTTTACGCCATCATGACTTCGCTCACCCTGACACTACCCGACGAGACCTATCAGCGCCTCCATGAGATCGCGCAAGATCGCGGCCAGAGCATCGACGCCATGGCCGGCCATCTGGTCGCCGACGCCGACGCCGAGGCACGCTTTCGCGCCCGCGCCCAGCGTGGCCAAGGCCAGCACGCGCACGGACTCGAACTGCTCGACAAGGCGATGAGCCATGGCGTTTCTGACTGAAGCCGACATCGAAGCCGCCCTGCTCACCGAGCTGGCCGACCTCGGCTATCAAACCACCACCGAAGCCGAGATCGGCCCCGACGGCCAGGCCGCCGAGCGCGACGCCTTCTCCGATGTGCTGCTACTGGGACGCCTGCAAGCCGCCATTGACCGGCTCAACCCAGATCTCCCACCCGAGGCCCGCGCCGATGCCCTGCGCCAAGTCATCGCCACTGTCGCGCCGTCGCTGATCGAGGAAAACCGCCGCCTGCATGGCCTGATCACCGAGGGCGTGGGAATCGATCTCTACGCCGAGGACGGCACCCTGACCGGCGGCCAGGTTCGGCTGATCGACTTCGACCATCCAGAGCGCAACGACTGGCTCGCGGTGCAGCAATTCACCGTCATCGAAGCCGGTCACAACCGCCGCGCCGATGTGGTGCTCTTCATCAATGGCCTGCCGCTGGTGGTGTTTGAGCTGAAAAGCCCGAGCAGTGAACAGGCCAGCATCCATACCGCCTACCAACAGTTCCAGACCTACAAGGCCGAGATCCCCAGCCTGTTTCGGACCAATGCCGCGCTGGTCATCTCCGATGGCCAGATGGCGCGCATCGGCTCCCTGACCGCCAATGCCGAGCGCTTCATGCGCTGGCGCACCATCGACGGCGAGACCATCGCCCCCGATGGCACCCCGGAGCAGCCGGTGCTGGTCCAGGGCGCGCTGGAGCGCCCGCGCCTGCTCGCCTTGCTGCGCGACTTCACCGTCTTCGGGCGCACCGATGCCGGGCCGGTCAAGATCCTCGCCGGCTACCATCAGTTCCATGCCGTGCTGCGCGCAATCGCCTCCACCCTGCGCGCGCTCGCGCTGGCCGATCCTGATGCCCGCCCGAATCTTGGGGAAGACCCTGAAGCCTATGGCCTGCCTGGTGTGAAAGGCTACCGCCGTGGCGACCGCCGCATCGGCGTGATCTGGCACACCCAAGGCTCCGGCAAAAGCCTGCTGATGGCCTTCTACGTCGGCCAACTGGTGCGCCACCCAGCCATGGCCAATCCAACCATCGTGGTCATCACCGACCGCAACGACCTCGACGATCAGCTCTTCGGCACCTTCGTCATGTGCCGCGACCTGCTGCGCCAGACACCACAACAGGCCAACAGCCGCGCCGATCTGCGCACCGCGCTCCAGCGCGCCTCTGGTGGGGTGATCTTCACCACCATTCAGAAGTTCGCCCCGGACAAAGGCGAAGCCCGTCTCGGCCAGCTCAGCGACCGCCGCAACATCGTCGTCATCGCCGACGAGGCCCACCGCAGCCAGTACGGGCTCGCAGCCAAGGTGGACAGCAAGACCGGCGCGGTCGGCTATGGCTTTGCCAAACACCTGCGCGATGCCCTGCCCAACGCCTCCTTCATCGGCTTCACCGGCACGCCCATCGAAGCCGAGGACGTGAACACCCCGGCGCTGTTCGGCCAGTACATCGACATCTACGACATCAGCCGCGCGGTCGAAGACGGCGCCACCGTGCCGATCTACTACGAAAGCCGCCTGGCGCGCATCGCGCTGCCCGAGGACAAGAAGACCGAGCTGGACGAGGAGATCGACGAACTGACCGACGACGCCGACGATGACCGGGTCGAGGAACGCCTCAAGCGCAAATGGTCGCGCATCGAGGCGCTGGTCGGTGCCGAGGATCGTGTCGAGCGCATCGCCGCCGACATTGTCGAGCATTTCGAGCGCCGGCTCGAAGCCCTGGACGGCAAGGCCATGATCGCCTGCATGAGCCGGCGCATCTGTGTCGCCATGTACCAGGCCATCGTCGCCCTGCGCCCAGACTGGCACAGCGACGCCGAAGACCAGGGCGCGGTCAAGATCGTGATGACCGGCTCCGCCTCCGACCCCGAGCACTGGCAGCCCTACATCGGCAACAAAGCCCAGCGCGAACGCCTGGCCACCCGCGCCAAGAACCCCAACGATCCGCTCAAGCTGGTGATCGTGCGGGACATGTGGCTGACCGGCTTTGATGCCCCCGCGCTGCACACCCTCTATGTCGACAAGCCCATGCGCGGCCACGGACTCATGCAGGCCATCGCCCGGGTCAACCGCGTGTTCCGCGACAAACCCGCCGGGCTGGTGGTCGATTACATCGGCATCGCCCAGCGCCTGAAAGAAGCCCTCGGCCAATACTCGCCCTCGGACCGCGAGCGCACCGGCGTCGATACCGCCGCAGCCGTCGCGGTGATGCTGGAGAAGTTCGAGATCGTGCAGGCGATGTTTTATGGCTTCGAGTATCAGGCCGCGCTGACCGGCACGCCCAACGAGCGCCTGGCCCTGATGGGCCGCGCCATCGAATGGATTCTCACCAAACAGCAACAAGCCGCCGCGCGCGAAACCGACGACACCGCCAAGAAGCGCGCCCACCGCCGCTTTGCCGATGCCGTGCTGCAACTGTCCAAAGCCTACGCCCTGGCCTCAGCCAGCGAAGAAGCCAAGGCGATCCGCGACGAGGTGGGTTTCTTCCAGGCCATCCGCGCCGCGTTGGTGAAAACCAGCATCGGCGCCGGCCACAGCAGCGCCGAGCGCGACGCCGCCATCGCCCAACTGATCGACCGCTCCGTCGTCTCCACCGAGATCGTCGACATCCTCGGCGCTGCCGGCATCAACTCCCCGGACATCTCCATCCTGTCTGATGAGTTCCTCGCCGAGATCGCCCAGACCAAGCAAAAGAACCTCGCGCTCGAAGCCCTGCGCAAACTGCTCAACGACCAAGTGCGCTCGCGCAGCAAAAGCAACGTCACCGAAAGCCGCAAATTCTCCGAACGCCTGGAGGACGCCATCGCCCGCTACCACACCAACGCCATCAGCACCGCCGAAGTGCTGCAAGAACTCATCGACATGGCCAAGGATGTCCGCGCGGCACAAGCGCGCGGCGAGGAGGAAGGGCTCAGCCGAGAAGAGCTGGCCTTCTACGACGCCCTCGCGGAGAACGAAAGCGCCGTCGAGGTCATGGGTAGCGATGAACTCAAGGTCATCGCCCATGAATTGCTCATCAAGCTCCAGGGCAACATCACCGTCGACTGGGCGCACCGGGAGAACGCGCGGGCCAAGATACGGGTGCTGGTGAAGCGGATTTTGCGTAAGTACGGGTATCCACCTGACTTGCAGGCAGCCGCCGTGCAGACCGTGCTGGCGCAGGCGGAGGTTTGGTCGGCGGAGTGGGTGAGGTGACGCAGAAACACTCCAACCCGCAGCGCCGTTCCAGGCACAACTTGTCGGATAGCGGTAATAGTCATAAACTCAAAATCCACGGATATGAAAGCCAGCAATCCCGTCGAAGCCGGTCCGAAGGTCAGCGTTTTGTGTGAGCTCCATCATCACAATCTGACACATGAAACCCACTGCAGGAAGCGGCGACTGGTGATCCGGGTGCGGCTCAGCAACGCTTGAATGTTCTCGACGCAATTCCAGAGCTTGAGATCACCGAAGCGGTCGACCGCATTGCCGAGACACTGCTAAGCCAAGCCGCCTTGCCGCCCACCGCCAAGCTTGATGCCTTGCATATCGCCATCGCAGCCATTGGCGGGATGGACTACCTGCTCACATGGAACTGCACCCATATCGCAAATCCCTCTCTTCGTCACCCGATTAGCTTGACGATACAGGCATTCGGCTACGAATCACCAATCATTTGCACGCCCCTCGAGTTACTGGAGGCATGAAGATGGCAACCAACTCAATCCTTAACGAACTCCACGCAATTCGCCGCGAATATGCCGAGCGGTTCAATCAAGACCTACACGCTATCTGTGACGACGCCCGCCGTAAACAGGGACGGAATGGCCGGCGCGTCGTTGCAGCGGCTCCCAGAGTGGCTATCGAGAAGGACAAAATTGACCAAGTCCCGGATCTTTTGCAGCTTGACCTTAAAAACAAATCACCCCTGATCAAAAATAAACCGACCCTGGCCCCATAAATCGAATTCCTCAGTGATCGCGGCGCTGTTTGGCCAGCCAGGCTTCGATGGTAGCTGGATCAAGCCCCTTGAGCCGATCCTCGGGATCAAACCGCTTGAGAATCGCTTCGGGATCGCTGCGCACCGCCTCGTCGATGACCATCTCGTGGGTCTCGCGCAGAAATTGTTCCATGGTGTAGGCCATTTCAGGCTCCTCGCGTCGGTAGAGTCGATACAGGTGTTCGAGCAATTCCCAGTGGCCCTCCTCGCTCGGCTCTGGGTGGCGTGCTCGGTAGTGCGCCAGCCCTTGGCAGATGCGATCTTGTTCGCTGGCGAAGAGTTCCCAGGCGGCGTTGCGCGGATGTAGCTCAATGCGGTTGAGCACGATCACTCGCATCAGATGACCGCCCCAGGGGAGATCATAGACGCCGTCCCAATTGGTGGATTGTAACGGATGCGCGCGCGTGAGCTGCACGGGGTAGCGTGCAGCCACCGCATACAGGCCAAAGGCGTCGGGCGGGTGGCGCTTGCCATCGCTCGCAACCTGCTGCTTGCGATAGTTGACGTAGTGCCCGGTTAGTTCGTCAAGCACCCAGGCGGTGAGCGCTTCGTGATGGGATTTGTACGTCAGCAGGTTGTGCGCGCGCAGGTTCTCCAGGCCATCGGGCAATTCGGGCTCGCTCTGGCGCGGCTCGCCCTGCCCCGCCGCTTCGATGATGGCGACATCAAGCAGTTGGCTTTTCAACGCCATTTCCAGTTCCAGCTCAACCGCCCAGGGCGCCTCGGCAAAGACATCCATCAGCGCGATGCCGAAGGCCCGGTGCCACAGGCGCAGCGGGTCTTTCTCTGACAGTATGGGAGTGTCACTGTCCATGCCGCGAGTCTAGCCGATTCGCCGCAACAAGGGGAGAATTGACATGGGGTTTGGGGATGGGGTTTGGCTGGCATCGGCGCAAGGTGGGGTTGAAGGGGTTGACTGAGAACATTCCAGAAAATGCCAGCCAAACACGAAAAACCCCGCCCCGAATGAACGGGAGCGGGGTTGGAATGGGTTTGGGCGTCCTTGCCCGTGGGGTTAGGGTCTCAAAGGAGGGGCTGGAAAATTAATTCGAGCCTGGACCCTAATGCTCTACCACACCAACGCCATCAGCACCGTCGAGGTTCTGCAAGAACTGATCGACATGGCCAAAGACCTGCGCGCCGCTCAAGCCCGAGGCGAGCAGGAAGGACTCAGCCCGGACGAACTGGCCTTCTACGACGCCCTGGCCGTGAACGAAAGCGCCGTCGAGGTCATGGGCAGCGATGAACTCAAGGTCATTGCCCATGAACTGCTGGTCAAGCTCCAGAGCAACATCACCGTCGATTGGGCACATCGGGAGAGCGCGCGGGCGAATATTCGCAAGCATGTTAAGCGCATTCTGCGCAAGTACGGCTATCCGCCGGACTTGCAGGCGGCAGCGTTGCAGACGGTGTTGGCCCAGGCCGAGGTCTGGTCGGCGGAGTGGGTGCGGTGACGCAGAAACACTCCAACCCGCAGCGCCGTTCCAGGCACAACTTGTCGGATAGCGGTAATAGTCATAAACTCAAAATCCACGGATATGAAAGCCAGCAATCCCGTCGAAGCCGGTCCGAAGGTCAGCGTTTTGTGCTAGCTCCATCATCACAATCTGACACATGAAACCCAAGGTTTACGTCGAAACGTCCGTCATCAGCTATCTCACAGCTCGAGCCAGCCGTGACATCGTCGTGGCAGGCAACCAGGAGACAACGCGAGAATGGTGGGATCGCCGGGACGATTTTGAACTCTTTGTCTCCCAGTTCGTGCTGCAGGAAGCGGCGGCTGGTGATCCGGGTGCGGCTCAGCAACGCTTGAATGTTCTCGACGGAATTCCAGAGCTTGAGATCACCGAAGCGGTCGACCGCATTGCCGAGACACTGCTAAGCCAAGCCGCCTTGCCGCCCACCGCCAAGCTTGATGCCTTGCATATCGCCATCGCAGCCATTGGCGGGATGGACTACCTGCTCACATGGAACTGCACCCATATCGCAAATCCCTCTCTTCGTCACCCGATTAGCTTGACGATACAGGCATTCGGCTACGAATCACCAATCATTTGCACGCCCCTCGAGTTACTGGAGGCATGAAGATGGCAACCAACTCAATCCTTAACGAACTCCACGCAATTCGCCGCGAATATGCCGAGCGGTTCAATCAAGACCTACACGCTATCTGTGACGACGCCCGCCGTAAACAGGGACGGAATGGCCGGCGCGTCGTTGCAGCGGCTCCCAGAGTGGCTATCGAGAAGGACAAAATTGACCAAGTCCCGGATCTTTTGCAGCTTGACCTTAAAAACAAACCACCCCTGATCAAAAACAAACCGACCCTGGCCCCATAAATCGCTGGCCCCATAAATCGGTGTTGGCCCAGGCAGAGGTTTGGTCGGCAGGGTGGGTGCGGTGAGTGTGAAACCAAACCGACTCCATCGGTTCTTGGGCGGCCAAGACCCTAAACGTAGCGACAAAGCTGGCCCCATTTTTCCAGTTGGCCTTTTGTCAGCGAGCTCAATGTACAATACCACGTTGGCTATACTGATAGTTCTCGCTGCGATATCGCCAGTTGCCGGCCAAACTATCAACATTTGCGAAGACGAAAACGGTATTCCGCTCTTCTCAGAGTTCCCTTGCGACAGGGATGACGCAATTTCAATTATTGGCAACCAGACCGTCTATAAATGCGAAGACGGCAACGGCCTCACTCTCTTCTCAGAGAAACCCTGCGTGCCCGAAGTCCCAGCTGCCGATCAATCCCTTTACAAATGCAAAGATGACTATGGCCGCACGGAATTCGCGATAACACCTTGTGAGGCTGCGACCGAGGCGTTGGATACTAATGTCCAGGAATCGAAAACCCAGCAAATCAAGCCTGCAGAAGCGCGCAAACCGGATCAAACCATAGCCGAAGCTGGCCCGAGCCCGGAGCAGTCCACTAATGACAACATCGCCGAGCTCGAAGAAAGACTGGAGGAGCTTTCAAGCCAGCTTAGCAACGTTAGCAGCGCACCAGCGAAAGAGGAGACGCGTCTTGTAATTTTACTCACTGCCGCCCTTGTATTGATGGTTCTGGCGTTTGGGTTATTCAAGATTTCCACTTTCCTATTAAGACAGGGCTTGCCTATCTGGGGCCTGGCGGCTATATTTATTACTATTACTTTTCTTGCTATACATTTTCCGTCCGTTTTACTTCCGGGCTTTATTGGAATAATTATATGGTTCAGAGATTATAGACCTAAACCTAAACCTAAACCTAAACCTAAACCTAAACCTAAACCTAAGCCTAAACCTAAAAAAGATAAGACGCGAGAAGAAAGTAGATGGAGGGGGATAATTACGCATATCCCTCCACATAAAGTTCGACCGTCACCGCCTTCTAAATCGCCACCAGGGTACCGTCCATAGGAATAAAAAGGGAATAAAAAGTACCTGGGTCGAATTGTTTCGCTGGTTTCTCACGGAAACATGATGAACCTCAAGAAAAGGGCTCAGTTCTAACGAATCAAACGGGTCGAATCAAACGAGTCAGGCGAGCCACCCATTTCACCCCCGCTCCCTCGGGGCGGGGCTTTTTCGCGTTCGGATTGGCGTGACGCGCTGCCTGCGCCCATTCTCCCAGCCATGCCACCGAATCGGCTACACTTCACCCCATGTCAGCCGATCCCGACCCCTCAGACACCGCCGCCAAGAGCGACGACGACAGCCCCTGGAAAGAAGCCTTGGAGCGCTTCTTCCCGGAGTTGCTCGACAAGGAACTTTAGCAGATTGGCGGCGACAGCTCGCGCGGTCACCGCTACGCCCACAAACTCTCTACAGCGAGGCTCTCCAAGGGTTAATGACATCAACCCCACCGTCCTCGAAAGGGCCGATGTCCCGCGTCGCCACGCGCATTTTGTGTGACGCGGCGGTGGCGGCGATGTAGCCGTCGGCCAGGCCAATCGCCTTGCCCCTTGTTCTGGCCCGCGCCGTCAACTCGGCGTATGTTTCTGAAATGGCCACATCGAAAGCGAGAACGCGGTCTGTAAAGTGAGGCAAAACTTCATGTTCTAAGCGTTTTCGGTAGATCGTTCGGCGCTTTCCTTCCGGCATGGTCGCGATGCCATAGCGCAACTCTGCCACAGTGACAACGGATAGGTAGAGGGTTTCAATGACTTGGGCATCCAGCCAAGCCAGTATCCTGGGATCCGGTTGTTTCTTCCAGGGTTCAGAAACCACATTGGTGTCGAGCAGGATCATTCAACCACCAATGGCTCGCTTGGCGTTTTATCGCGAATCCGGTCGAAATGTTCCGCCTCGGCATCGGTGAGTGCGCCGGCGTCATGGGTTATGGAGGCCAGCAAAGAGCCAAGCTTGACGCGCTCAGGCGGCTGGGCAGCTGCCTTGAGAATCTCACGAATTTCCGCTTCGGTGCTATGGCCGTTATGGGCGGCGCGAACTCGTAACGCGCGATGCACCTCATCAGGTAAGTTTCTAACCGTCACACTGGCCATGATGCTTCCCTTCTTGTTTGGATATCACTGATATCATTTCACGATTATGAAATCACTTTGAAGACAATGATCGGCGCGCGGATTGCTCGATTACGTCAAGGCGGCTGGCATCTGGGGTAGCAGCCCCCTCGACATGCTTTTTCACCGTGCGCCGATCAAGCCGGGTGACTGCGGCGACTGCCTCGAAGGTGCCTAGTTGATCATAGAGCCTGCTGCAGTAGCCAGCCAGGAGGGCTGCGGCGTCGAGTGAGCCTGCTTTTGCGGCGGTGAGCCAGGGGTCTGGGTGCGCAAATCCGCCGGTTTCATCAGGCAGCGCATCAGGCACATAGCGGCCGTTTAAGATTATTCGCCGCAGCGCCTGTTCGAGTTCGCGCACGTTACCAGGCCAGGGGTAATCGGTTGGCAATTCGTCCAGGGCCTCCATGATGCGCGCGTGCAGACTGGCGGCGGACTCGCCGAGCATGCGCCCGAGCAGGGCGCCGGCCAGTTCGCTCAGCTCGTCCGGGCAATCGGCCAAGCGCTCGCGCAGGCTGGGCATTTCGATGATATTGCCGGACAGGCGATAGAAAAAATCGCGACGGAAGCCCTGGCCTGCGGTGAGTTCGCTCAGCGGGCGGTTGGTCGCGGCCACCACCCGCCCGGCGAAGCGCTTGGTCTGGTGGCTGCCAACGGGCGCGAAGGTGCGTTCTTGCAGCACCCGCAGCAGTTTGGTTTGCACCGGCAGGGAGACATCGCCGATTTCGTCAAGAAACAGCGTGCCCCAGGCATCGCAGCGCGCGAACAGCCCATCGTGGTGGTCCACCGCACCGGTGAAGGCGCCCTTGCGATGGCCGAACAGCTCGGATTCGATCAGGCTCTCGGAGAGTTCCGACAGGTTGGTGGCGATGAAGGTCTGATCGAGTCCGTGGCTAAAGCCGCGCTCGTCAGCCGTGAGCGGGATGGCGCCGGAGCGTCCGATGGCGGCAGCAGCAGAGCCCTTGCCGGTACCGGTTTCGCCGAGCAGCAGAGTGGAGAAGTCCTGCATGCGCTCCCACAGGAGCAAGGTGTAGCCGCGCAGATCGCTGGTGAAAACACTGTTCCAGAGCGCACGGCGCAACCGCTGCATGGGTGCGCTACGCCCGACCATGGCACGTTCAATGAAGAAATAGGCCCGACGCAGCTGGTAGTAGAGCGCCACCCAGCGCCGCACCTCAGCAGGCTCAAAGCCCTGGTCGCGCAGGCTGGCCAGCAACTCCGGCAGCCAGCGCAGATCGGGCGCGCCGGATTGCTGTTCGATCAGCTGATCAAATAGCCCCAGATGACGCTGATAGCCGACGAAGAGAAACACCAGTCGCATCAGCTCCTGATCCTCGCCCGCGAAATGATCGAGGCGCTCCAGCCCGCGCTCGCGCAGAACAGCAAAACGCTGGTCGATCGCCGGCATCAGCTCGCTATAGTGATCGGCCTGGGAGATTGCATCGCTCGGCAAGTCGCGACCGAGCAGGCGGCTCAGACGCGCCGGGTCGCTGCCGAAGGGGTTGGCATAGACGGTTTCGGTCAGCAGAGCGAAGAAGTCGCGTTCGGCGGGGGTGAGACGGCGGGAATTTGGCATTTGGTTATCATCGGGATGCCCTCCCGCGCCGGAACGCGGGAAGGAGAGAACAAAAGACTCAATCAGCCTGCGCGAAATGCGCCCGCCATCCGGCCAGGCCGGTTTTCAGCCGCTCGCCATGCCGCTCGAGCGCGGAACCTGTGATGATAATGCCAATGCCGAGCAAGACCAGCGCGCTCCAGCCACCAAGACTGAAATGCGCCAGGGCATCGGTCGCCAGTGTCGTGAGCGCGGACAGGGCAGTAATCACACCGATGGCAAAGAGCAAGCGCGCGCGGATGGCGTAGCCGAAGCCGAGCGCCGCCAGCCCACCGACCAGGGTCACCACGGCCAGAGCGAAACCGCCGAACAGGGCAAGATCAATCAACCAAAATCCGGCAGTTGAACCGCGCTCGCTGATCATATCCAAGTAAGTCCATTCGGAAATTTCGGCACACGCCAATCACCCGTTGGGTGGCAACTCCAACTGCTCCGCAGTTAGGTTGTCTATTATGAAACAGAAGCTTAGCGAGCATCAGGCATTTTGAACTGCCGGATTTAGGATCAACAGGCTCAGCAGCAGAGCTGCGGTGCTCTGGTAGCCACCCCGGCGACGTTCGCTCAACTGCCACAGATCGAGCAGCATGGTAGCGAAGATACCGGCCGCGAGCGGAAGATGCACGCCATCAGCAATTATTAAAGAAACTATGAGCCCACTCCGAAAACCCCAAAATCGCGTATATAAGAAAAACCTTATACTTATAGACTATTGATTAATGAGCGAGTTCCTCGAGTATGCGCCAGAGCAGGGCGAGCAGCGCAAACAGGATTGCGAGACCAAGGCCTTCCACCGCTTGGCCGAGCGCATCAAAAACGCCTTTCCCCGTCTGCCGGTGATGGTGTTGCTCGATGGGCTTTATGCCAATGGCCCGATCATGGAACGCTGCCGCCGCTATCACTGGGATTTTATGATCGTGCTCAAGGATGGCTCGCTGCCCACTGTCTGGGAGGAGTATCGCAGCCTGGCGCACGAGCACCCGGAGCATCGCTGCGAACAGACATGGGGCGAGCGCCAGCAGCAATTTCAGTGGGTCAACGCGATTCGCTACGAGTATGGACCCAATGGCAAGAAGTTCCTTGAGGTCCATGTGGTGAGTTGCCACGAACACTGGCAGGTGGTGGACCCCAAGACCGCGGAGATCATCACCAAGCGCGCCCGCCATGTCTGGCTCTCCTCGCGCCCGCCCATTGCCAAATGGGCCGGCTCAATGTGCATACCCGCTGCAACCTCGGGGCGCGCTACCGCTGGGGCATCGAAGGGGCGTTTCTGGTCGAAAAGCATCAGTGCTACGCCTATGAGCATGCCTTCGCCAAGCAGTGGAACGCGATGAAGGGCTACCATTTCCTGATGCGTCTGGCGCACCTGATCAACACCCTGGCGCGCTTCTCCAAGCAGCTGGCGGCGCTATTCGTGCAGCTTGGGGTGCAGGCCACCATCGGCTTCATCCGCAATACCCTCACCGGCCCTTGGCTCGACCCCCAAGAGGTGGAGCAGCGCCTGCAGCGACCGTTTCGATTAAGTTTGCTCTGAGCTCACTGCCTGCAGTGAGACGACCGCTTGCCCATCGCGCAGGCGGCGGCTTCCTATGGCCAACCAGTCCTCAAGCGGCTATTTTCGCTTCGGAAGATTCCGTCACAAGGGCACCAATCTTGGGTTTTCACCTGAGTCGGCGCAAAAACTCTCCCCATCCCTCGCTAAGCGCCTCGGTCTGGAAGGTCGTGCGTCAGGGCTGACATGCAGCTATTCCCCTGGGTAATAATCATGGTCTATACTTGGCTTGCACGTTCCGGCATAGCCGGATGAGCGGGCGTGTCGCGACAATCGTGCTGCGAAAGTGCGCGCTATGGGCAAACAGCGGGCACTTGCAACCGCAAGCCGCCGCGCGGCACTCTAGTGCTGGCAATGCTGCCTGGATCAGCCGTAGGTGCTCCATTGCGCGTGCGTCGATAGAGCAGGAGCCTTTCTGTCCTATCCGATCTAGGTAGAATCCGTCCTATTAATCGTTGCAAAAGTTCGTGCTGCTCTGAGTTTCTCACAATCAGTCTGTTAAGCGGCTTGGGGTCCGCGAAGACTTGTGCAACGTTTAATATCAGTGCTAGACCGATTCTGCCTAGCATACCAGACCAAGATTCTGTCTAGTTACCTGCTTAGGTTAACAACAAGAGGAAAAACATAATGGCATCAGTGCGTTTTGAGGTCAAGTATTACTACATTACCCCAGGAACTAACGCTAAGACAGCAGGAACCTTATCGGGTACTGTTAACAGCCAAAGCGAAACACTTGTTATGCAGAAGCTTAGAGACAAACACAAGGGAAAAGAAATCGTACTCCGTGAGCTGAAGTGGAAGTAATCAACCTGAACTGAACTGGTCAGGTTCGGTCTTTTTTCTGCGGATGGTATCGTTTCACGAATCCGTCTAAACGGTGCGCTCTAGCCGAAGCCGGTTTCGCTGTTGCTCGACCGGCTCGGCTGGGCTAGCGCGGAAGTCCGGCAAGCGAAGCTTGGCGCTTCGCGTCGGCTAAAAGTCCTGGTCGGGTTAAGTGCTGGCCATCCGCCCGTATCGAGTATTGCACCTATGGCGGAGAGCGACTCTCGGGTCAGGAGACTTTGGATAAACGGTTTTGATTATAAACGAAAATAACCTTCCAATCCGCAACAGTTTTTTCGGAGAACCTGCGTGAACACAAACTTTGGCGTTGTTGATGAGCCCAACCCCCGTGGTGGTCAAGACGATCTTGGAATTGGAAAGCACGCTCAAGCACTGACGGAATTCATCAAAGTTGCCCCAACGCCGATGACGATAGGAATTCAAGGAGAATGGGGTAGCGGAAAAACTTCCGTGCTAAATACGATCTATTTCGAGCTGGAGCAACTCGGGCACGTTAAGCAGATCTGGATCAACAGTTGGGAGAGTTCTCTTTTGTCAACCCCCGAGGAATCCTTGATAAAAATTATCAATGAAATCCTAAGTAGCTTAATTGAATGCGATGTCAACAAAACCCGTGTGGAGCGCGTTAAATCGCTTTCGAGCAACGTTTTTAGGGGGGCACTTCGAGTTGGCGCAAATCTTGCTCTAGGAGACAAAGCGAGTGAAATCACCGAGGAATTGTTGGGACAACAGAGCAGTTCAATTAAGCAACTGCGTGAGAGTTTGAGTGCGATAACAAATGAAATTATGACTCGCGACACTAACCCGTTCAAAAAAATTGTAGTCTATGTTGATGATCTTGATCGCATAGAACCAAAGGATGCGGTGCGGGTGCTTGAGCTGCTGAAAAATATTTTCAATGTTCAAGGGTGCATATTTGTCCTTGCGATCGATTACCAAGTGGTAGTCAAAGGACTAGAAAATAAATTTGGCAAGCGCTCCGAAGATAACGAATGGGAATTCCGTGCTTTTTTCGATAAGATCATTCAACTGCCTTTCATGATGCCTTTAGGACAATATAATATTGGGAGCTATGTTGGTAAGTTATTGAGACAAGTTGGTTTTACCCTTGATAAGGAGATTAATGAGGATAAAATTAATTCTATTGTCAGGCTGTCGGTAGGCGGTAATCCTCGCTCTTTGAAGCGCCTCATCAATTCTTTAAGCTTGATTATGCTGTTTATTCAAGCGGATGTTGATGATGAAAACGAAAACATTCTTCAAGATGGTCAGTTGAAAGCCGTGTTGCTAGCGCTGTTATGTATTCAAATTGCGTACCCCAAAATTTATGATTTGCTTGTAAAGCATCCTGGTTTCAGTGACTGGAGTAGTGATATAGCTTTCGAACAAACAAAAGGCCTTGAAGATATAGACAGTGAGCAGTTTAATAAGGATCTAGAGCTCGCGTCAAAAACTCAACATTTCGATGAGGACTGGCAAAAAGCGTTGTTTCGAGTTTGTTATGTCACACAAAGCTATCGTCGAAAAGCTTCTGAAGTTTCCCAACTTCTCAATTTGATCAAAAACGAGCTTTTAAAAGACAATGAAGAACAACTTGAGACGGTTATTGCCAGGATCATCGAAGAAACCAGTGTCACCACGGTAAACACAACGGATGAAATTTCAAACTACAAACCGAAATTCCGAAAAACAAACTTTGGAGACTGGGGAGCCTACAGTAGTTCAATGTTGGCGGATATTCCAGCTGACCAAGTTACAGATATGAAATTAGTTCACGACAAATTCGTTGAGATGTTTGGATCAGATCTAGAGATAAAGTATTCGCCATCATTTATTTCTTTCAGAAAAGCGCACGCGACTGGTAGGCAAAAGATTGCATTTAGGTTGGATCCATCTAAGAAGCAGATAGATTTATTTATCTCATTATTGCAGAGATCAAAATTGCCAAACAGCCCGCCCGCACCAGACTTTTTCGTTAAAAAGTACACTAGCGGGTCAAGAATTTGGTGGCGTTATCAAGTAAGTATCAAAAATTTTGATAACCAGGAATTCTGCACACTTTTAGATGGAGTCTTTTCTTCCATAACCTAAAACAGCGCTTCATTTTAATTAAACACAAGCGAAGATGAAAGGGAGCGCTATCCATCATGAAAACCGAAAAAATTGAGCGGGTAATAAACAGGTCAGGTTCGGTTTTATTTTTAAGACCGAATCTAATCCATCAAATCGCCTAACACGGTGCTCCAGCCGAAGCCGGCTTCGCTCTCGCTCAACCGGCTCTGCTGAGCTTGGCGTCGGACTGGATATCCGAGCAAAAACCCAAAACTGCTCTAACTCATCGGCACGCCCGCCACCCAGCGCTAAAATCCAGTCAAGCCCACCCACCGGAAATACGCCATTCACGAAAAGCCTATTAGCGGACACTGAGGTGATAGAAAGACACATTTACCTGCAGTTGCGCCAACTGTAACTAAGCGGCGCATTGGGTCATTTATTTCAATAATCGGCCTATTAGCGCTACGGAGGCTGTGTGAGTACCAAGACACTTGAGATATTCTTTACCGGCAAGAACCTGGTAATCCCACACTACCAGCGGGACTACGCGTGGAAGCCGAGCAACGTCGATGACCTATTCGAGGATGTTGAAGAGGCACTCCAGGTGAAAGGCGGGCATTACCTTGGTACCTTCATCCTGTCACAGAGCGATCGAAGCGCGCCGGTCTTTGTTGTCGACGGTCAGCAGCGCCTGACCACTCTGACCATGATCCTTGACGCGCTGATCGATGCGGTTGAAGACCCAGCGATCCGTCAGCATTACCGCAGCAACTTCATTTCGCACCCGGTTACAGGTGCTAAGTTCAAACTGCAGGGCGGGAATGGCGATTTCTTCGTCAGCCTGCTGGCGGAGCAGAACCCCGCCCCTGCGACCGATGGTCAACAACGCCTACTAGACGCCTATGAGCGCATCCAGCTGCGGGTCGGTGAGCTGCGGAACCGGGGTGGCGAAGAACTCGTGAAGCAGTGGCTCTCGTGTCTAAGCCAACTCGAGGTGCTGGAGTTTGTCGAGCCCGATGAGGGGAAGGCGATCCGCATGTTCCAGTCGGTCAACGACCGCGGCGTACCGCTGGCGCGGATGGACATCGTGAAAAGCCTGCTGGTGTATTATTCCAACCGCTATCTCGACGGCGAGTTGGACCAGTTCATATCGGAACAGTTCGGGCTGGCATTTCACAGCTTCAGCCGCATCAAGCGTCTGGCGGCCGAAGATGGCTATCGGGTGCGGCTGGTGAACCGGGATTCGTTCCGCGAGGACGACGTGCTGCGCTACCATTATTTTGCATTCGACGGTAGCCCGTTCGAATTGGAATCCGGCGCCGACTACAGCGCTACCGCCGATACGGTGCTGGAGACTTTTCTTAAACCGGGATTACGGGACTTGCGCAACGACCCGAGCCGGCTGCGCAATTTCATAGATTCCTATAGCAAGGACCTTGCGGCATTCTTCGGCGCTCTTGAGGCACTGCTCGTCGCGACGCGTACCGACATTGTGACCTACCTGCTATTCGTCGTCCAGGATCTGTCGGCGACTCTTTATCCGCTGGTTATCCGACTGCATCTTCAAGATCGGCTGTCGGCCGTTGGTACCGGTAGCGACCAACGCAGCCTGCAAAAAATCATCGAGATGGTGGACCTGCGGGTATTCAAGCTGCGGGGTACGAACCCACAAGCGGATGTGTTCCGCATCACTGCGGCGCTGTCGAGCCTGTCAGTCGACGAGATCATCTCAGGGCTCAAGCAGTTCTGCCGGCACTTCATGCCTGATGCACTGATGCAATCTCAGGTAGAGAACGAATACCTCTACCGCAACGCCGGAGTGCCACGAATGCTGCTGGAAGTGGAGTTCGAAGAAAGGAAGAAGGGCAAAAAACCCCGCCCGTCCCCGGCCCAGCTTGTCGCCCTAAACTGCAAAGGGCTCACGGTAGAGCACATCCTGCCGCAAGAACCGAACTTCAAGGTAAGGGCCTACGGCTTCCGTAGCCGGGACCATTACGAGGAGCACAAACATCGCATCGGTAATCTTGTGCTGATCGAAGACACATTGAACAAGACTTGCAGCAACCGCACGGTCGAAGACAAGATGTCTGCTCCCGAGTGCTACCAAAAGTCCGGTCTGTGGGCCGTAAAGGCACTATCGGCAATCCACACACCCCCTGGCCAACCATTTAGGCTGTTGGATATCGACAATCGTGCCCAGACGATAGCGAATTTGATGCTGAAGCGCTGGCCGATATGATTCCAGCTCATCAGTCTACAAAGGCACTCAGGCTGCTCGCACCATCGCCAGTGTGCTAAACTCTCCGTATCGTCAATCTATCAGAAGAATTAAGTATCAGAAGAATTAAGGGGTCTGGTTGAAATTATTTTCCCAGACCAAGAAACAACACACGATCAATCGCCATCACGGTAGGACGGCCAGTTACCCGGCCGCCCCCGTACAGATCCCGGCGTGCGGAACTACCGCACCGGGCTCCTCGAAATGATTCGCTTCGCACGCGGCAACATTGCAGAATACTCAGAAGCTGTGGCAGATTCGTGGTCGCTCAAGCTTGAACACCTTGATCAGTTCGGCAAAGCCCTTCCAGTTGTAACTGCGCCGCTGACTGCGGCGATTCAGCTCCCGGTAGAGCATGCGTGTGACATGGTAGAAAAAGTCACCCAGGCTGTCGGAGTTGCCTCGGATACCGTAGTAATTGTAGTACCCGCGCAGCTTCGCATTGAGAGCCGCGAAGAACTTGTCCTTGTGCATCCGGCAGTGTGCCCGACACCAGTCTCGAAAACTGGCCAGGGAGGCGCGGTATTTCTTCCGTGCCGTGCGCCGTTTGAGCGCGGGTTTTCCCCAACGCCCTCGTCCCCAGCGAAACTCGAATCCGAGAAACTCAAAGGTGCCGTTACGCGTCCAGTCCTGACGCGAGAACCGCAGCAACTGCGTTTTCTCTTGCGCGACTTCCAGCCCGAACCGCTCCATCCGCAACCCAAGCACCCGATAAAAGCGCTGGGCGTCGAACTCACATTCAAACGCGCACACAAAATCGTCGGCATACCGACAGAGGTACGCTTTCCCTTTGCAATGTGTCTTGACCGTGTTCTCAAACCACTCATCTAGCGCGTAGTGGAGATAGATATTCGCAAGCATCGGGGAGATGATCCCGCCCTGGGGCGAGCCTGTCTTGGGATGCTGAACCGCGCCATCTGGCTCCAAAACGCCGGCCTTTAACCACTTGCGAATCAGCCGCAAAAAGGGTTCATCGTCTATCCGTCGCTGCAACAGTTCGATCAGTGTATCGTGATCGATTCGATCAAAGAATGCGCGAATATCCGCCTCGACCAGGAAGTGATAACGCCCGCTTCGCAGCTCGGCGCTCAGGTCTCGCACTGCATCCAGGGCACCAACCCGAGGTCGGTAACCATAGCTACAGTCCAGAAAGTCCTGCTCATAAATCTCTTCCAGTATCTTGGTAACCCCCATCTGGAGCACTTTGTCCGCGATGGCCGGAATCCCCAATGGCCTCAACTTTCCGTTGAGCTTGGGGATGTATCTTCTCAGTACCAGCTTGGCCCGATACCATCCCCCTTTGACCGCCGCCGCCAGTGCTTCTACATTGTCCTGAAGGTTGGCTTCATAGGCGCGGGCATCCAGTCGGTCGACACCGCTGGCCGCACCTTTGTTAATCAGCCGCCAACAGGCCAGAAGATAGCTGACGTTGAGCAGGCCAAAGAGGTTGCGGAATCGATGGGCCTTGTCCGATGCCGCCTTTTTCGCTATTCCCAACAGGGAGGTTTGCTTCATGGTCCAGCCCGTCGTGTCTGGGTGAAGTGTCCTTTGTTGGCTGCATCACTTCGCCGACCCCTTTCCCATGTACGCGGCTCTCCCGCGCTCGGAGTACTATGAGTCGGTCTGACTCCCCATCCGCTTCCGGCGAACCTTCCTTCTCGGTCAGTTGCGCTTCCCCGGTCGGTCGGCTCTAGGCTTCGGTCTAATTCCGTTTCGGGGTTTCCCCCTGTGTGTCTCAATACCCGCATGCCTTACCTCTCCCGCCGGGAGCTGATGGGGTCTCCCAAGTTCTCGACGCTTCTGTGCTTGCATGCCAGGCGCTCGGACCCCGACAGACCCTCGGGACTCTCGCCGTGAACGACCTTAGGGCAACGTTTGTTTTCTCTGTTTGCTGCCTGGTTTCCCGGCAGTGCCACAATATCTTGCCCATCGTCGTTCTATTGAGTCCTCTGTGTTGGCTTCCAGGTCGTTAACCCTGTCGCCGTCTGCTTTAATGCTTTTAACGAGGCTGAAATCGCTTCAGGGTGGTGCGTACACCCCTCTGGCCTACAAGTTTCTCTATGTACGCTTCACCTCTTTTGTTCACGATAGCACCAGTCTCCTGACCAGTGCGTCGCTATCCGCCAGAGGCGCAACACGCGATACGGGTGGGTGGCTAGCCCTTACCCGACCGGGACTTTCACCCGGCAAGAAGCGCCAAGCTTCGCTTGGCGCACTAACAATGACCTTCAGTCCGACCGCTCGCTATGCTCGCGGCGGCTGAGGCTGGCGTTAGGCTGTCCAATCAAACTGTGACATACGGTTACAGCTTAATTGAAGCAGGAAAACACTATGAGACTATTAAGAAACATTAATCGGTTAGTTAAGCACTCTATTGCTGAAGGAGTGGAAGCCTTAACTCCTACCAAATTTATCAACGCTACCAAGAGGCTGCTAAATAAAGATTTTATGAAAGCGTTTTCCGCTGGAGTTGCTTTGGTTGCAACAGCAGACGGTTCATATGATGAAGATGAAAAAGAAAAGATCCGGGCATATATAACAAATACCGATGTTCTCGAAGGGTATAACGCGGGAGAAGTGTTGTCTCTCGTTCAGAAATATGCAGACACACTAACTACAGATAGAGAGATTGGAGAAAAGAAAGCCTATGAAGCTCTACTGGAAATTAGTGATGACGAAGAATATTGCGACATGATTATTAAAATATGTTGCGAAATAGGGAAAGCTGACGGGAATTTTGATGATAACGAAAAATCAGTAGTAGTAAATATATGCGACAGGCTAGGAAAAGATAAACGCGAGTATGGGTTATAAAATAGGCTAGATGCATTAATCGCCTAAGGATTAAAGGGATTAAAGAAACTATGTAGGCCGTCCAAGTATAAGGCTCGAAACTGACATTCCGAGCAACGAGGAGACCGCACATGACTGCTGCCGCTGACCAATCGCCGAAGACCCCCTTTTATCAGGCCCTTGAGCTGAGCAACAAAACCTGGAAGCTTGGCTTCAGCAACGGCGAGACGATCCGGATCAAGACCCTCGAAGCACGGGATCTTCCCGCCTTGCGCGAGCAGATCGAGATCGCCAAGGGGAAGCTTGGACTCAGCGCGGATTGTGTCATTGAAAGCGTTTACGAAGCCGGCCGGGATGGATTCTGGATTCATCGTACATTGGAATCCTGGGGGATTCACAGCTGCGTGGTCGACTCGGCCAGCATCGAAGTCAACCGCAAGAAGCGGCGCGTGAAGACCGACCGGGTCGACGTCGAAGCCCTGCTGGTCCAGCTCATGCGTTATCTTGGCGGAGAGGAAAAAGCCCTCGCGGTGGTGATCGTCCCCAGTGCCGAGGCCGAGGATCGGATGCGACTGAACCGCGAGCGCGAGCGACTGATCCGCGAACGTGGCGCCCACAGTTCTCGGATCAAATCGCTCTTCATCGCCCAGGGTCTCGTCATCGAGCGTCTCAACGACACCGTCATCGACACTCTCGATCACTTGTGCACCGCCACCGGCGAGCCCCTCGGCGCCGACCTCAAAGAAGAGATCCGCCGCGAATACCAGCGCTATTGCTTGGCTGATGAGCAAATCCGCGCTATCGAGCAAGAACAAAAGCGCCGCGTCGAGCAAGCCACCGACGTCTCCCACCAGCAAGTCGCACGCATGCTCGAAATCAAAGGCATCGGCTGGGTTTCGAGCTGGATCTTGGTCATGGAATTCTTCAGCTGGCGCGGCTTTCGCAATCGCCAGCAGCTGGCCGCCTGTGCCGGGCTGACTGACCCCCACGCCCTATGCCAGTGGTGATGACGAGCGTGACCAAGGCATCAGCAAGGCAGGCAACCGACGCATCCGCGCGCTCATGGTCGAGCTGTCCTGGCTATGGCTGCGCTACCAGCCCGACAGCGCCCTGAGTTGCTGGTACCGCGAGCGCTTTGCCAAGGGCGGCAAACGCATGCGCCGTATTGGTATTGTTGCGCTGGCGCGCAATCTGCTCATCGACTTGTGGCGCTATCTCGAACAGGGCGAGATCCCAGACGGCACGGTGCTCAAAGCCGGCTAAGCCAGCCAGTCCTAGGGAGACAACAAACACCACCACCCACAACGGCCAAATACTGCGTAATCACAGGATTCAAGCGCACAGCAAGCGATCAAGGCAAAGGTTGTCGAAAGCGCCCGACAGGCCCCTAGGCTGACAGATGTCATGCCGTTTTTAAAGAAGGGGCGCTTTCCTTATATCGGTTTCAGCGGCGAACATCGCATGCAATTTCAGGTGACCGGGTCTCCCGGCACGGATAGGTGGAGCGGATTCGCACAGAGTCCTTAGGCTTCCAAACCGAGACAACCCATGGCGAAGAGACGCGATTGCAGAGCCTGAGAAACCTGAGTAAGAGCGCCCACATACCGTCACCACAAGCAAAGTTGAGCGTATGAGTCCGTAATGACAAAACAGCTTTTAAAAAACTTGACAAGGGATTCCTCATAGAAAGGGTCTGGATGGAATGGCACTAAGATAAGCGCAATGGCTTGAAAACAATTGGGGAAGGCTGGCAGCTAGGGTGATACGGTGCAAATCGCCAAATCAAACCAACCACCCGAGGAGCCAGCCTTCATCCTAAATCCGGCAGTTGAACCGCGCTCGCTGATCATATCCAAGTAAGTCCATTCGGAAATTTCGGCACACGCCAATCACCCATTGGGTGGCAACTCCAACTGCTCCGCAGTTAGGTTGTCTATTATGAAACATAAGCTTAGCGAGCATCAGGCATTTTGAACTGCCAGATTTAGGATAAACGGTTTCGGTCAGCAGAGCGAAGTCGCGTTCGGCGGGGGTGAGACGGCGGGAATTTGGCATTTGGTTATCATCGGGATGCCCTCCCGCGCCGGAACGCGGGAAGGAGAGAACAAAAGACTCAATCAGCCTGCGCGAAATGCGCCCGCCAGCCGGCCAGGCCGGTTTTCAGCCGCTCGCCATGCCGCTCGAGCGCGGAACCTGTGATGATAATGCCAATGCCGAGCAAGACCAGCGCGCTCCAGCCACCAAGACTGAAATGCGCCAGGGCATCGGTCGCCAGCGTCGTGAGCGCGGACAGGGCAGTAATCACACCGATGGCAAAGAGCAAGCGCGCGCGGATGGCGTAGCCGAAGCCGAGCGCCGCAAGCCCACCGACCAGGGTCACCACGGCCAGAGCGAAACCGCCGAACAGGGCAAGATCAATCAACAGGCTCAGGCTCAACAACAGAGCGGCGGTGCTCTGGTAGCCACGGCGGCGACGCTCGCTCAACTGCGACAGATCGAGCAGCATGGTAGCGAAGATACCGGCCGCGAGCGGAAGATGCACGCCCTCGGCGATGGGCCAAGCTGGCAGCAAGGCACCGCTAGCCAAGGTGGTAACGAACAGAGCCATGGACACCGCGAGCGTTTCAATCAGACCGCGCCATTGGCTTGCGGGCGCCATGGCCGCCAAGGTGAAGCGCAGCGCCAGATAACCCAGCAGGCTCAGAGTCGTCAGAAACAGCGCGTCCGGCGCGTAAAGCCACAGGCTACGACCGGCCAGAATCAGCAGCGGCAACATCAGCAATGCGCGCGCAAAGCGGCCCTCGACGGTCGCCAGTGTCGGATCGCGCTGACGCAGACGCAGGCTGAACAGGCCCAGCGTCAAGGTCAGCCCGACCAGCATGAGTGAAACGACCACATCCGCGCGGGTCGGTATCAGCAGGGCCGCATTGGCGAGCAGATAAAGCCCGCTCAGCGCCGCCACCGACTGTCTGGCCATGATGCGCAGCCCAAGCCACACCGACAACGCCAGCGCCAGCAAGCTGCCGACACTGAGCAGCAGCGCTGGCCCCATGGCCAGGTGCCCCTGGGATTGCGTCCAGACCGAGGCGGCGGCACTCAGGCTGCCTGAAGCATCCCAGGTCAGAAATGGATAGATCAGACCGCCAACGAAGGCGACATTCACCGGCACCGCCGCTAGCGCCAGGGCGATAAACAGCCGTGCGCCTTTGTTCTCATGCAGCCAGTGACCGCTGGCCAAGCCAGCCAGGGTGAGTGCCAGGGTATGGCCGATCAGCAACAGGCCGCGACTAAGGTCGTCACTCTCGCGCCAGCCCTCGAACAGGAAAAGGACAAAGGCCGCGACAATGATCAATCCACCGAAGCCGCGCAGCAGCAGGGACAGGGTAATCGGTGAGCCTTGGGAGACCGGCGCGCGATCTTGAGCGGCGGCCGGAGACGGGCTAACCGGAGTCTGCTCCGGCACATTCTGGAATGAGCGACTTTCAGCCTCCACCGGAAACTCCAGCGCATCCGGGTCCAGACTAACGCTCATGGTCACGGCCACCCCGGAGGATGAAGCCTGTTGTTTCACGGTAAGGCTTTGGTTGGGGGTTAATGCCAGCACGCTCATTGTCCACCTCCCAGGCTAGCACCAGCCACTTGGCTCTGCTGCTCGCGGCGCAGGGCTTGCAGCTCGGCCTGCAAGGCGTCGCGTTCCTCGGCGGCAACAAATTCCGCCTCAAAGGGGTCTGAGTCGACCGCACTATCGACGGTCATTTCCGCTTCGGTCAGGCGAATTTCCCAACGCTCGAAGGTATCATCTAAGTCGAGCGCCGGGTCGCGGTCGATCTCGTGCAGACGCACCGCTGCCGTGGCGGTCGCCTCGCGGCTGCGCATCAGCGAGCGGCGATGCTCGAGTTGCGCGACCCGCTCGCGCAGGCTGTCGATCTCGGCGGCCAGACGGCGCTCGACCATCTGATGCTGCTGCCAGGTTTGCTCCAGTGACGCCACCTGCCGCGCAGCCTGATGCGCACGTCTCAGGCATTGCAGCGCCTTGTCCTCGCCAGCAGGGGTAGGCTCGCAGGCTAGCGCGCGCTCGCGCCAGCTGCGTTCATCCTCGCGCAGACCCTCGAGCCGCTGGCGCAGGGACTCGCCATCGCGGCACAGGCGCTGATGGCGCACTTTCGCCTGGGCAAAGAGCCGTCGGCTGTCGCGAATACCGACCTCGACCACGGCGTCATGGTTTTCGATATCCCCGACCAGACGATCAAGCCGGGTCGAGACAGCGACAGTAAAGCGTTTGAACAGTGACATGGGATGCTCCTTGATGAATGATGAATGGCATCCCATGCATGTCAACTTCCGTGCCAATCTGGCGGAATCGTAATTTTTGCTTATTTATTAATCTATTACCGATTCACGTCGAGCACCGCCCGAACCCAAACCAGGCTCGCAAGATGCATTGATTGTACATTGGTGATACAAATTTTGTACTAACCAGGTCTTTCAGTCGCACAAGGCAGCTCTAGCCAAAACTCGACGCCCGGATCGCGCTCGATGACTTCGACCCGGCCATTCATGGCCAGCGTCAGACGCTGCACCAGGGCAAGCCCAATGCCGGTACCAGAGACGGCCGCTTGGCGCGCCAGATCGCCGCGATAAAATAGCTCGAAGATGCGTTTGCGCTGCGACCGGGGAATCCCGGGGCCGTAATCGCGCACCCGCAAACGCAGGCATTCGCCGGCGAGGGGCTCGCAGTCGATATCGATGCGGCGCTGCTCGGCATCGACGCCAAATTTCAGCGCGTTATCGAGCAGGTTGAGCAGAATCTGCACACAGGCATCCGGGTCGGCGAGGATGGCAATGTCCCGCCCGCAGCCGATGTTCAGCTCGAATCCAGCACGCTCGACCTGATAAGCGACCCGCTCGCGCACCATGGTGAGCAATTCCTCGACAGCCAGCGGGCGCGGCTCAAGCGCCAGTCGGCCACGGCCAATGCGGGCGAGTTGCAAGACATTGTTGATCAGCCGCGACAGGCGCTCGCTTTCCTCGTGGATAAAGCGATAGTAGGTTGCCTTGCGTTCCTCGGAGGCGAAGCCGGCGCGCAGCATTTCGGCATACATACGGATGGAGGTAAGCGGGGTTTTCAGCTCATGGCTGACGGCAGAGACGAAATCCTGCTGCTGACGCAGCAGCGCGAGTTGCCGCGCACCCAGTCGATACATGAGCCCGGCACCCACAAGCAGCACCAGCGCGAGCGCGCCGGCCATCCAGCCAATCACGGCAGCACCAGGAGGTGCTGGCAGATGGCTGACGCTAAAGATCAGCTCGAAGCCGCCGAAGGGTTCCCGCAGGCGGGTGCGATAGAGCAAGGCACCGCTTAAGGGTTCGCTCTGGTTGTCACCGCGCGCGCTGATGCCAGGGTAGCCGAGCCGTGGCTCGGCGCGAAAGCTGCGCAGCAACTCACCGCGATAGGCCACACTGAGGTGCGTACTGCGCGCAAGTACGGTGGCACCCAGAGGCTCGGCGATCAGCGCTTGCAGAAAGGGTTCCAACGCAATGAGCGCGCCCTGGATGAAGACCTCGCCACCGCGCTGGACGCTGCGAAACAGCAGCAGATGCCCAGAGTCGAGCAGGCCGACCTCGACCGGCCCGATGGCGCGGCGAAACAACTGCACGGGTGCGAATTCCGGCGCCTGATTGGCTGATAGCCTGGGCGCCAGCCGTTCGGCTGGCATCTCGGCGTCGCGCTCAGCCACTTCCTGCTTGAGTTCGCGGCGACTGCGTTTGGCGTAACTCTCATCGAGCTGCGGCAGTGCCGTCGGCATGGCATCCGCTGGCCCGGCGGCTTCTTCCTCAACGCCACTGCCTTTGGTGCCTTGGGTTTTCAACCTGGCGAAAGCGGCCTGGGACAAGCGCGGGCTTTCATCCTCCGTTGGTGCGGAAACGGGCGCCGGAGCTTCCTCCATCCAGCCAGGAGACGCATCCGATGCCTCCTGATCCATCGCGTTCATTGTGGCCTGCCTCGATCCCACCAGCGCAGAATCGCTTCCGTCAGCGACGGAATCGCGCATCCGCTCCCCGTCGGCTCGATTGCCGGCACCGAGCTGTAGCTGCGCATCCTCCTGCGCGCGTTCGACTAGCCGATTACCAATCAGCACCTGCGCAATGTCATGCGCCCGGGCCTGTCGCAAGACCAATTCGGCGGGATCGAGTCCAAGTTGGGCGACCGACAGTTCCGCCGTCGGCACCAGCGGCGAGCGGAAGCGGCCATCGGGTGCGACTTCAAAGTAGCCGATCAGGCCGGGAATCTCGGTCGCGCCATCCAGCTCGGCGAGCGGGGAGCGGTTGCGAACACCCGGGGCGCTGGCAGAGGGCTCGCGTAAAAAGCCATAGTCCCCAATCGGGCGAGCATCCTCCTCGCGCACCAGCGCCGCCAGGCGGGCGTCGATACGCGCGGCCAGTTCCTCCGCCACCAGTTGCTGGGCGCGGAAAGACTCCCATTTCATCTGGTCGTAGGCCTTGAACACCAGCAAGCCGCTGGGAATCACCAGCGCCAGCACAAACAGCCCGATGCCAAGCTTCAGCCGGCGCCGGGCGCGGCGGTCATCGAGTGCTTGCACGGACATCGTTCTGAGCCGTCATGGATGAGCGCGAGCGATTGATGGCGCGCACTTCAGGGCGCCCACTTCAGGGCGCGAGCCGCAGTCGGTAGCCCAGACCGCGCACTGTTTGCAGCCATTGCGGATGGCCTGGATCGGTCTCGATCTTGCGCCTGAGCTTGGCGATATGAATATCGACAGTGCGGGTCTCGATGCCACAATCACGGGCATAACCCCAAACCCTGTGCAGCAGTTCCTCGCGGCTAACCGGGCGCGCCTCCTGAGCCGCCAGATACCCGAGAATTTCGGCTTCGCGCCGAGTGAAGGGAATCTCTTCCGCGCCGCGCTGCCCGCACAGGTTACCAAGATCGAGCCTGAGATCACCAAGCTGTAGGGGACGGGCGGCGGCATCGTCCGCGCCGCTGCGACGCAGCACCGCCCCCACCCGCAGCACTAGCTCGGTGACAGAAAAGGGCTTGGCGACATAGTCATCGGCCCCCAGGCGTAGGCCCTGGATGATGTCTTCATCGGCAGTGCGCGCGGTTAGCATGATGATGGGTTGGGCGCGATCAACCGCCCGCACCTGATCGCAGATGGCAAAGCCATCGAGGCCCGGCAGCATGATGTCGAGCAGAATCAGATCGAACTTGCCACTGAGCGCCTTGGCCAGCCCGCCTGGCCCGTCGGCGGCGCTCTCCACCTCATAGCCGTGAAAGACGAACAGATCCTCAAGCCCGACGCGAATCGGCTCTTCGTCCTCAATGACCAGCAGACGGGATTTGTTGTGCGTATTCATCCAACCTCAACCTGGAGCCGGTCCAGTTTCACCCCAGTCAATCCTGCGGTGATCGCATAGACCAATTGCAAATTGGTTTGTCGGTTTTGGGTCGGGTGACGGCCACGGGGGTCTCGGCGGCAGGACGCCGCCGGGAAGCCTACAGGGAAGTATTCACGGCGTCCCCCGCGGCCGTCACCCGGCCCAAAACGAGCCAAAATTCCAAAGGGGTTTGGCATATCACAAGCGTAAATGCTCTCTGCCCGCCGGAAGGTAAATATCTGGTAAATCCTCGCGCCTGATCTTTACCAAAGCCTGTCTACGCTTGGCCGCCGCCTGCTCCTAGACTTTAAAGCGTCAATTCACAGCAACGACGGAGGACAGCTTCATGGCCATTATCACCCGATTGTCGCGCCTGCTGCGCGCCGATCTCAATGCCATGCTCGATCGCCTGGAGGCACCCGAGCTGGTGCTGGCGCAGGCGGTGCGCGAGATGGAGCAGGCACAAGCGTTGGAACAAGCCCGGCTCAGGCGTCTGGAGCAGGAAGCGGCGCGAAACGAACAGCGTCAGGCCGAAATCGAACAACGGCTCGCGCAGCATCAGGACGCACTAGAGGATTGCCTGGCCGCTGGACAGGATGACCTGGCCCGCGCGGTGCTGCGGCGCAAACTGGAAGCGGAGCGGGCACTTGCGCGGCTGAACCAAAGCGCGGATGAGAACAACCGCGCACGCACACAATGCCAGGCGCGCCTGAGCGAACAGGACAACCGCTTAAACGACCTGCGCGCCCGCGCGGCGGTGTTTGAGACCGATGCGTCAAACATCGGTGGTGAAGACGTGGATTTCGCCTCGGCTGCGTCTGACAGCCCACCAATACGGGATGCGGATATCGAAATTGCGCTCTTGCAGGCCAAGCGCCAGCAGGAGGCGGCGGCATGAACAGGCCCAGCTTTGGCGAAGGGGTCGCGGTCGCCCTCCTCGGCGCCCTCAGCACCTCTGTGATCCACTATGCACTCATCCCCTTGGCCCCGCCACAGGAGCGCCTGGTCTGGCTGTGCCTGCTTCTGGGATTGGGCTACGGGCTCTATCTGCTCGCACGCAGCCCAACGCCGGCGGGGCGCATCGGGCTACTGCTCGCTTGGGTTCTGGCTGCTTTGTTCAGCGCAACCCTCTTTCCCTCGCTCTGGCCGCTGCTGCTGGTGCAGCTCGGGTTTATCTGGCTGACCCGCGTCTGGTGCTTTCACCGCACGCCAGTGGCAGCGCTATTGGATGCGAGCCTGCTTGTGTTTGGCACCATTGCGGGCTTCTGGGCGCTGGCGCACAGCGCCAGCCTGTTGCTGGCAGTCTGGACCTGGCTACTGACCCAAGCGCTCTTTGTGCTAATTCCGCAACCAGGTGGCAAGACGAGGCGGGAAGCTGATGGCAAGGAAGGTTTCGCGGCGGCCGAACGGGCGGCGGAGCGGGCCTTGCAACGGCTGGCGGCGCGCGGCTGAGAGGACTGCTCAGTCCGACTACGACCAATCAATGACTTGTTATTTTTTACTGTATCGAGGATTCGATCATGCGCAAACACACCAAAACCATGGTTCCGCTGATGGCTGCTGGACTTGGCGGACTCACCCTGCTGGCGATTCTTGGCTATCCGGGCATCCGCGAGGCATTCTCGGCGCCGGCGACGCCAATCCCTGAACTTCCGACCAACGACGCGAACCAGGTCAATTTGCCGGATACCCGACAGCATCCGGTGATTGAAGCCGTCTTCGTGCTGGATACCACCGGCAGCATGGGCGGGCTGATTCAGGCTGCCAAGGACAAGATCTGGTCTATCGCCTCCACCATGGCAGCGGCCGAGCCGGCGCCGGAAATTCGCATCGGGCTGGTGACCTATCGCGATCGCGGCGATGACTATGTCACCCGGGTGACCAATCTTTCACCCGACCTGGACGCCATTCATGCCGAGCTGATGCAGTTTCAGGCCAATGGCGGCGGCGATGGGCCGGAAAGCGTCAATCAGGCGCTGCACGATGCACTGCACCGCATCCAATGGAGCCAGGACGGCAGTGCGTATCAGGTGATTTTCCTGGTTGGGGACGCGCCTGCGCACATGGATTATGCCAACGATACCCCCTACCCGCAGACACTCGCGCTGGCCAAGAAAGGCGGCATTCATGTCAACGCCATTCAGTGCGGCAGCCATGCAGATACGGCGGGCCAATGGCAGCAGATCGCCCAGCTCGGCGGTGGCGGCTATTTTCAGGTTGAGCAGAACGGCAGTGCGGTCGCCGTCGCCACACCCTACGACGGCGAGCTGGCCGAGCTATCCGCAAAGCTTGATGACACCCGACTCTACTATGGCAAGACTGAGGAACGCGCGGCCCGCAGCGACAAGCTCGCCGTCGAGAAGGCCGCCAAGGCAGCAGCCTCGCCCGCAGCCATGGCCAGACGCGCGGACTTTGTCACCTCCAAAAGCGGCAAGGCCAGCCTGATCGGCGAGCACGAGTTGGTCGACGAAGTGACCAGCGGACGCCTGGAACTCGACGCCTTGCCGGCCGAGGAATTACCGGCCCCGCTCGTCAGTCTCAGCAAGACCGAACAGCGCGCCCTGATCGAGCAAAAAGCCCGTGAGCGCGAAGAGCTAAGCGCACAAATCCAGGCATTGAGCGACCAGCGCGCTGAGTATCTGAAGTCAAAAGTTGCCGAAAGCGGCGATGCCGAAGACTCGCTGGATCACAAGATATTTAGCGCAGTGCGCGAGCAGGCGGCCGAGAAAGGACTGAAGTACGACGCCAGCGCCCCGGCATACTAACGTTCATGGTCCCAACCACCCAGGGTAATGAATCCGTGTGATTCACAGTAGGTCGCAGAAACGACTCGCCGCTGCGCGAATCAAAACTCGCCAGCGGCTCCTCCTTCCATAATGGCGCGAATGGTGTCGCGCACTCTGATGGCCGATTCTTTCAGATCCGGCGGCAAGTCCGTCCCGCCGTAAATCATTAAATCGAGATTCAGACTGTAGAGTTTCAGATTGCCCTTTTCGTCTTCAACCAGGGCAATCCGGCACGGCATAAAGCCGCTGTATTCATTGCGATATTCAAGCATCATGCGCCCGACGCGGGCGTCGCAGAACGAGAGAAAATTAACGTAGCGATAGTCCTCGCCAGTAATGGCCTCAATCTGTTTGTAAAAAGGCGACTCCCCGACGAACAGAAAGTTGTGCGCGACGGCAAGACTTTTCATCGACTCAACCACGTCCTCGGCGGTGAGCCCTTCTTCAACCGGCACCGACCACATCAAGGCGACACCCGGATCGCCGCTTTCGAGCAGGCGCTGTGCGAACTCGGCATAAACGCGAGGAAACTCGGGATCGAAATCGGCCAAAGCCGAGCTAACGCGGAGATAGCCGTAGCCGAGCGCAAGCACGGACAAAAGGCCGATGACGGCAAAGAGGTTGCGAACAAATTTCATCCGAATTCTCCAAGTGCGGCAGGCGCCGCTGGTTGTTATGGTGCAACGTGGCTCAATGCACAAAGCAGGCTTGGCCCTCGCTCGGGCGAGCCACATCAAAGGGTCATTTTAGCCTTCTTTGCACTAAGACGGGCGTTCGGGAGGCAATTCGGGGCACCCAAAGACCGCGCCATCCGCGTCCATCGCGAGATTCTTCATCCCCGCGCCAGCAGCTGAGCCACCGCTTTTCCCATGGCATGCCAGGCCTGCCGGACGGCCCGCCAGAAGCGAGACGACAACCGCTTGCACTCCTCATCTCTGGTGAGAAATGGTAAAGTCGGATTCACCAAATTTGATCAATGATAAAAATCAACCAGAAAAATATCTGAAATTAGAAGGAGCCAGGATGCCAAGACCATCGCGACCAAACGAGTGGCCTGCCTATGGCTTGTACTGCTCGGCCTGATCATTTCCCCCGTCGCCTATAGCACAGCGACGGAGCCTGCCCCCCAATCTGCTGCCCTGGAGCCCGCCCCCCAGATTGCACCTGAGTCGGCACAGCAACCGGCGACGGAACTCATGATCGATCACTTCGATCCTGAGACCGGCAAGCGGATCATCCCCAACGAGCGCTGCCTGACCTGTCACGGCGACGAAGAGCAGAAGACAGACGTTCGCGACGACGGCTCCCCGGTCAAGATTTTTGTCCACAGCGAACAGATCAAGGCTAGTGTGCATGGCGAGCAGCCATGCACCAGTTGCCACGTCACCATCGACCGCGTCCCCCATCGCAAGGCACCATCCGTCATCGTCGGCTGCATCGAGTGCCACCGGGAGACCTGGGAGGAGCACCAGGACGACCCCGACGGCAAGTATGAGCGCCTTGGGGTTGTCAACGAGCAGATCGACAATTTTATGCACTCGATCCACGCTCAGCCCAGCGAGCTGGATCAATCCCGTACCAATGCCACCTGCTACGACTGTCACGACGACCACAACATCGGCGAGCTAGGCAGCATCCAGCGCGCCGACTGATCGAGGCCAAACCGGCCTATACCTCCTGCTTCATGAGCAACGAGGTGCTCAGCGGCGAGCGCACGCTCCAATCGCTGACCTTTGGCTATGACGGCCTGCGCCGCTATGGGGTGGAGGTGGTCCAGGATCGGGTCGTCGGCATCAATCCGGACACCAGGCAGGTCACCACCGACAGCGGCAACCGCTTCGATTTCGACGCCTGCGTGGTCTCACCCGGCGTCGGTTTCAAATGGGGCGCGATCGAGGGCTACGACGAACAGATCGCTAACGAGAGCATCCCTCATGCCTGGTTCGCCGGCCCGCAGACGCAACTGCTGCGCAACCAGATCGAGTCCATGCCCGAGGGCGGGCATGTCATCATCGTGGCACCGCCCAACCCCTTCAAATGCCCACCTGGCCCTTACGAGCGTGCCTCGCAGATCGCCATGTACTGCCAGCACCACAAACCCCGGGCCAAAATCACCATCCTCGACGCCAAGGACGCCTTCTCCAAGCAGGGCCTGTACATTGAGGGCTGGACCAAGCTCTACGGCTACGGCACCGACAACAGCATGATCCAATGGATCAGCGCGGCCCAAGGCGGTGCGGTGGAAGAACTCGACCCGGACACGCGCACCCTGGTCGGCCTGGTCGAGGACTTCCAGGGCGATGTGGTGAATATCATCCCGCCGCAGAAAGCCGGGGCCATCGCCTTCGCCGCCGATCTGGTCGATGGCGACTGGTGCCCGGTCGATAAGCGCACCTTCGAGTCGAGCCGCCACAAGGACATCTATGTGCTCGGCGACGCCTCCAGCGCATCAAAAATGCCCAAGTCCGCTTATGCGGCAAACTCCCAGGCCAAGGTTGCCGCCGCTGCCATCATCGCCCGCTTCCAGGACAAGGAGCCGGGCGATCCCACCTTCGTCAACACCTGCTATAGCGTCGTGGGCGAGGACTTCGGCATCTCGGTGGCTGCCGTCTACAACCTCGACAGCGACACTAACACCATCGAGCCAATACCCGGCTCCGGCGGCGTCTCACCGGCCAATGCCAGCCCGGAGATTCGCAAACGCGAGGTGAGCTATGCGCATAGTTGGTTCGCGAATGTGATCAATGACATGATGGAATAGAGACATGGGCGCGGAGAGCATGCTGGAATAATTTGTCGTGTATATCAATGTAAAAACACTGGCCTCGTCGGGCGCTTCAACCGCAGGTTAGGCTGGCACCTTGGCTGCCAGCACCTCGCGAACCGCTGCCGCCAGGCGGTTGAACTCGGCCTGCACGGCGCCAGCTAGCGCCGCATCTGTGATCCCCCCGATGCCTTGCTGCTCGATCTTGCCCAAGACGGCGGCCAGGCGTTCGGCCCCCACATTGGCTGCTGCGCCATACATGGCATGGGCAAGTCGCGCCGTCTCCTGCGGCTCGTCGCACTCGAGCGCGTCGCTCAGCGCCGCGAGTTTGGGCGGTTGATCCTCAACGAAAAGCTCAAGCACCATCCGCGCATCATCGATCTCGTCGCCGAGCCGCCCCAGCAGCCCATCCCAGTCGAGCACCCGCTCGGCGCCATACTCAGGCTGTCCGCCCGAGCTGCTCGCGTGCTCTGATGTCCCTGCCGCCTGGCGCCTTTGCTGTCCATGCTCAAATTGTTCCAGTGGTGTGCTCGCGCCATCTGGAGCTTCTGCCGCCAGCTCGCTGCCGCGCTTGCCGTCGGCATGCCCGATCAGCCCGCCGACCGGTTCCAGTCCGATGCCAAGCCAGCGACCAAGCACCTCAGCCAGATCCGCCGGTTGCAGAGGCTTGACCAAATAGTCGTTCATGCCTGCGGCCAGGCAGCGCTCGCGATAGCCGTGCATGGCGTGTGCTGTCATGGCGATGATGGGCACTGTCGGCGTTCTTACGCCGTCGCGCGCGGTGCGGATGCGAGCGGTCGCCGCGAAGCCATCCATGCGCGGCATCTGCACGTCCATCAGCACCAAATCGAAACACTGCTCGCGCAACGCCGCCAGCGCCTCGAAGCCGTCACCGACCGTGCGCACCTCAAACCCCAACCGCGCGAGCTGGGCCTCGGCAATCTGCTGATTGACCCGATTGTCCTCCGCGAGCAGCACGCGCGCCGGTTGCTGGTCTCTGGCTGACGCGAGCGCAATTGGGGCAAGCGCCACCGACTTCGCCCGAGGCTCCAAGGGCGCGGCCGCCACTTCCAGCTTAGCGGTGAACCAAAAGGTGGAGCCCTCGCCGAGGCAACTGCTGACGCCGACCTCGCCGCCCATCAACTCCGCGAGCTGTTTGACGATGGCAAGACCCAGCCCGGTGCCGCCAAAGCGGCGCGTGGTGGAGGTGTCGACCTGGCTGAACTTGGCAAAGAGCGTGCCGAGCTTGTCCTCGGGGATGCCGATTCCGGTGTCGCTCACCGCCACCCGCAGTCGCACCGGCTGGCCCGGCTCCTCCGGACGCTCTGTCTGCTCTGCCTGCTCTGGCTGCCCCGGTTGCGCAGAGCCTGGCGCTTCCGCCGCCAGCCCGATGGTCACGCGCACCTCGCCCTGTTCAGTGAATTTGATCGCGTTGCCGAGCAGATTGATCAGCACCTGGCGCAGCCGGCCCGGATCGCCGCGCAGATGCAAGGGCACGCGGATGTCGATTTCCTGATGCAGCTTGAGCCCCTGGGCACGCGCGCGCGGTTCGAGAATCGCTAGCGCGCTGTGCAGCAGCTCATCGAGCGCGAAGGGCAGTGTTTCCAGGCGCAGGGCGCCGGCCTCGACCTTGGCGAAGTCGAGAAAATCGTTCACCAGCGCCAGCAGCGCGGTACCGCAATCGCGAATGGTCTCAACCCGTTGGCACTGTTCCCGCTCCAAGGCGGACTCCAGCAGCAGGTCAGTCATGCCGATGACGCCATTGAGCGGCGTGCGGATCTCGTGGGTAACATTAGCGAGAAACTCGCTTTTCGCCCGATTGGCGCTCTCGGCCTGCTCGGCGAGTTGCGTCACCTGCGCGATGGTGCGTTGCAGTTCGGCATAGGTGCGGGCGTTGGCGATGGCCAGTCCGCACAGGCTGGCGATGGCCAGGCCGAGGCTGAAATAGCGCGCCCGATACTGCGGAAAGGTAATGCCCCGCACCACGACCATGGCCAGTATCTGCCGAGCGTGGTCGATGCGCAGCGCGAAGCCGTCCTGCTCGGGCAGTTCCAGGCCGGGGGCATCGAGCCGTTCGAGCAGCGCCTGGAACTCGTCGGTGTCGGCTGCGGACGACGGCTGGGCATGCACTTGCGCGATACGCCCGTCATGCACCTCGATGAAACTGAGCGAACGACAGCCAAAGAGCATCTGGAACAGCTCATGGATGCGACTGATAGTGGTCGGCTCATCGGAAATGTCGGTCAGGCGCATCAGCAGGTCCAGCGCCATGGCGTGGTCTGCCACCTTGCGGTTGGCCCCGGCGAGTTCCTCGCGCAACCGCGCCTGGGTCTGGCCATGGCGCCAGTCACCAAGCTGTTTGTCGAGAAACAGGCGCAGATAGTCGCGGCCAACAAAGCAGCGCCGCCAGGGCAGCGCCACATAGTCGGCCATCTCCGCGAGCTGCCCGGCAATGCGCTCATCGGGCACTGTTTCAAGCCACACTAGCACCCGTGCGGATTCCATAAAGAACGCCCGTGCCGTGGTCTGATCGAAGCCCCATGCGCTCAGGTGCTCGCGCCAGTGCAGCAACCAGCCACCGCTTAACAACCAGCCACCGTCCTTAATCTCGCGCGCGAGCAGATCGGCGCCGGCAAGCATCTCGGTGCAGTGACGCAAGGGCGTCAGGCCAGAGTTTGCCGGTTGCGATTCAGGCATTGACCCCGTTGCTTTTGGGCCCGCGCTGGCACTGGTGCTGGAGGCGCAGTCGCAAGCGCCCAGCACCAACCTGTCGGTGCAGCCATCACCATCGGCCTCGAATACCCGCTGCGCGATCCGACAGCGCCCGGAGGGCTCCAGGCAGGATGCCGGCTCGGGGATCAGGCGCGCATCCCCGACATCCAACTCGGCCAATGCAGCATTGACGTCCGCCAAATAGTGGGCGCAGACGTGGATGCAAAGAATGGCGGGCGATGGGGTCACATCAGCACTCCTGCCGCCTGTGGTAAAGGCGTTGTTCCTTCAAGCGTCTGACTCAGCGCGCTAACCAGAGTCCGAGGTTTTCGATGTGACCCAGTCGAGCGGATAACGTCCCCAGCGCTCGACGGCATCGGCGATGGCGAGCAAGGTCTCCTCCGGCACCTGAAAGGGAATCTCGCCATGGTTATCGGACAGGATAAAGCCCCCACCCGGCCCGGCGGCGGCGATGGCCTGCTTGACCGCTTGCTCGGCGGCGCTCGCGTCCCAGCGGCGCATGGCGATGCCGTTCAGGTTGCCGAACAGCGTCAGGCGCCCGGCCGCAGCCTGCTTGAGTTTGCCCAAATCCTCATCAGCGCTGACGCCGATCAACGCCGCTCCGGTCGCGGGCAGATCGTCAATGATACGCAGGCAGCGACCGGAGGCGAAGTGGGTCGCCACCGGCCCTTGAATCTTGGCGATGGTGCGCACCGCCACCGGCTTGCCCAGACGGCGGAAATCCTCCGGCCGCGAGATGGTCTGGGAAGACACCGGATCGAAATAGCAAATGGCCGTGGCTCCGGACTTGAGCTGCGCATTGGCCCATTCGACACAAAACGCCTCGTTGAGCGTCATCAGATGCGCAAACAGCTCAGGGCGCTCCAGCATCAGCATCAGATAACGCTCGAAGCCGAGCTGCATCACTGGCAGCGAGAAGGGCGACATCACCACGCCGATAATGGGAGTCTCGCCATCGCGCGCGCGCAGCCCTGCGATGGCATCAAGCACCCGCTTCAGGTCGAGTGAGTCGGCCACGCGCGGCAGCTGCAGGCGGCGAATGTCCTCAAGATCTCGCACCAAGGGACCACCACAGTTGGGTGGACCGTCCTCGGCGTAAATCACCTCCGCGCCCCAGGCCTTGGTCTCGATCGCCGCGTAGAAAAAGGCGTAATAGCAGTCGTTGCGGTACTTTGCCCGCATGCGCAACTGACCTTCTACCACGTTGCGCGGATCGGCAAAATAGTCGTGAATCGACAGGCCCAGTTCGCGCGCGCCATGCATGGTCAGCAGCAAAAACAGCGGCACCCGGTCCGGCTCGGACTGGCCGATGGTCGTCAGCACCCGTTGCAGGGAGCTCATGGTGCCGGCCCCAGTTCCGGCCCCGGTTCCTGTCATGGCCTGACTCGTGATCTGGCTCGTGATCTGGCTCATCTGGGTGCCTCCTCCGCTGCGCGCACCAAGGCCAGCGCATCGGCGGCGGTGGCACCAAAGGCATCGGCACCCACCTCCAGATAGAGGTTGGGATCAAACCGAAAGGGCGCGCCACCGACCAGAATGCGAGTGCGCTGGCCGGCGGCATCGAGCGCCGCGCGCAGGTTTTTCACCCGCAGGGCCGAGGGCAGCATGAGCACCGACAGCAACAGCACCTGCACGTCATCACGCACCACATGCTCGGCCAGGGTCGCGGCATCGGCGGTGCCATAATCGCGCACCCGATAACCGCTTGCGCGCAGCACGGCACACACCATGCGCTTACCGAGCAAATGATAATCATCCAGAGTGGAAATACCGATCCGCAGCGGCGGCTTCTCGCTCCCACCATCCGCGCCCCACTCGCTCACGTCTCCGGCCTCAACAGACTTAAACCGTGGCGCCCCGGTGATCAACTCCTCGCACAAACGCCCACTCATATAAACCTGCGACAGCGAGACATCACCCCGCTCCCACTGCTCGCCAATCGACTCCAGCGCCGGCACCACCAACTCATCAATGGGCGCGAGCGAATTGGCAGGGTCCGCACCAGAGACCATTTTCTCGAGCGCCAGGCGATCAATCGCGAGCAGCGCATCCACAAAGGCTCTGACAGGGTCGGTCATTGCGTTGGTCTCCTGCGTGGCTTCGCGGACAAAGGACGTCCGTCCCCGGTTTCTGATAAGGACGCAGAAAGTCCTGGATGATCTCGCGGCAGCCGAAGCTCTCGCGGAAAACGACATCCTGGGGATTGTTGATCGGCTCCATTGCCGCAGTCTAGCTGATTACGAATTACCGTTAGAGGTCAATTGCTCGGGGTGTCCTTCTGCTTTTGTAAAAAATAAAAGAATTCGACCCCCATTTATTCAGGCTATCATTGCCCTCTGCCCCGTTGACCTCTGTGCAACACGCCGTCGAGCTGCAGCTCTATCCTGAAGCTTAGCCGCTTTGGCCGCTCAGCGGGACCACTCCCCCCACGACTCTTCTGTCTGAGGTGCAGCCTCGCTAGCCTTGGGCCACCCTTTTTCCGACTCAGGAATCACAACATGCCGCGCCTTATCGCCTTTCTGCTTCTCATGTCCGCAGGCCTGCTCGCCCAGGGTGCCCAGGATGCACCGCGCACAATCCTAGTGCTCGACGGGTCCGGCTCGATGTGGGGGCAAATCGACGGCGTGAACAAGATCGAGATCGCCCGCAAGGTGATAGTGGATCTGCTCGCTACGCTGCCCCCCGAACAGGAACTTGGGCTCATGACCTACGGCCACCGGCGCAAGGGTGATTGCTCGGATATCGAGCTGATCATCGAGCCCAGCATCGACCGGAATGCGATTGCGCAGGCGGTGCAGGCGATCAGCCCGAAGGGGAAAACACCGCTCTCGGCCGCAGTGATCCAGGCCGCCGAGGCGCTGCGCTACACCGAGGACATGGCGACGGTGATCCTCGTCTCGGACGGGATCGAAACCTGCGACCTCGATCCTTGCGCGGTGGGGCGTGAGCTGGAGACTGCGGGGGTGGACTTTACCGCTCACGTGATCGGGTTTGACGTCGCCGACCCGGCCGCACTTGAGCAGCTGCAATGTCTGGCGCAAGAAACCGGCGGACTGTTTCGCACCGCTGCCAATGCCGAAGAACTCGCCGATGCGCTCGACCTGGTGGTCGCCGAGCCCGAGCCCCTAATCATCAGCGCCGTCGTGTCCTTCCGCGCCATTGCCGGCGCTGGCGGGCCGGAAATCACTGAGGGGCTGGTGTGGAACATCGGTACCGAGGCCGCCGGGCCGATCATCGTCAACGGCGACGAACCGACTCAGCTGCTCGATATCTTTCCCAGTGCCGGGCTTGCCGAAGTGCTGCGCACAGCGGACGAGGCAACGGCCGAGGCGACCTTTACGGTGGTCGACGACACCGCGATGACCGTCACCCTGGTGCTGCCAGCGCTACCACCGGCAGCGCTGCCAGACGCGACAGTGTCTGGCCCTGCGACCGCGCCCTTCGGCGCGACTATCGCCGTTGACTGGACCGGACCTAACATGGCCAATGACCATATCACCCTGGTCCCGGTCGGGGCTAAGGACGACGCAAAGGACGCAAGAGCCCGCACCTCCGATGGCAACCCCGCCCGACTGCGCCTGCCGATGGAAACCGGCGCCTTCGAGATCCGCTACCTGATGACCGAGGGCGCCAAGGTGCTGGCGCGCCAGCCGATCACGCTCACGGAGGTCACCGCCTCGCTCGACGCACCGGCGACGATCAACATCGGCGAAGAGATTTCAGTCGGCTGGCAGGGCCCGGACTATGACCGCGACTTCATCGCCATCGCCAAGCCTGGCGCGCGCGATACGGCATTTGAGACCCGCGCTTATACCGGCAACGGCAACCCGGCGCGCTTCAAGGTGCCCGCGGAGCCTGGCCAATACGAGCTGCGCTACGCGGCGAACGACAACGGCACCCGCGTCATTGCCCGCCAACCGCTCAGCGTGGAAGAGATCAAAGCCACGCTTGACGCGCCCGAGACGGCCGTTGCGGGCTCAACCATCCAGATCGGATGGAGCGGGCCGGACGCCGCGAGCGATTTCATCGCCGTGGCCAAGGATCGTGCGGGCGACAGTAACCGGCTGAACATCGTGCGCACCGAAAAAGGCAACCCGGCCGCTCTGGTCATGCCGCTTAAGCCGGGTATATACGAGCTCCGCTACGTGCTGGAGCAGAACGGAGAGGTCCTGGTGCGCCGCCAGATCACCGTCACGCCGGCGGCGGCGACCCTTGATGCGCCAGAGGAGGCCACCGCAGGCAGCCTGCTCCCGGTCGGTTGGACCGGGCCGAACTATGCGGGCGACTATCTGGCCATCGCCAAGCCCGGCGCGGCTGATGACGACTATGTCGACTTTGTCTATGCCGAAAAGGGCAGCCCGGCGCGGCTGCAGGCCCCGGCGCAGCCGGGGGCTTACGAGCTGCGCTACATCGGCGCTGGTCGCCCGGACAGGGTGATCGCGCACCGCGAGATCATGATCACCGAGGCCAAAGCCACGCTCGACGCGCCAGCCAGCACCCCCGCTGGCAGTACCCTCTCGGTTGGCTGGAACGGCCCCAATGCGGATCGCAACTACATCGCGATCGCAAAGCCAGATGCACCGGCGGAGACCGAGGAAACCTACGAGTACTGCGAAAAAGGCAGCCCTTTGGCCCTGCGCGTGCCGGCAGTGCCCGGTGACTATGAGCTGCGTTTCATCCTGCGCAGCGATGTAAAGGCGATCATCGCCCGCCAGCCGCTCACCGTCACGGCACAAACGGCCACCCTCGACGCCCCCGCCAGCGCACCCGCCGGCAGCAGCATTGAGGTCAACTGGACCGGGCCCAACGTAAACCGTGACTACATCACCGTCGCCAGGGTCGAGCAGCCCGCAGGCGATGAAGAAACTTATGAATACTGCGACAAAGGCAGCCCGATGATTCTCAAAATGCCGGACGAACCGGGTGACTACGAGCTACGTTACATCATGCGCGGCATCTCGAGAGAGATCATCGCACGCCAACCGATCACGGCGGAGTAAAGGTCAATCGAGCAAAACAAACCCCGGCACCGCGCAGACCCGGCCAGGGTTTTCTTTGCTGGAAAGCAATTCAGCCTCGGCCTCGGCAACAGCGAACAGGGCAGGACGGATCGGGATCGGGTTCGACCTCGGCGCGATAACCCGGTGCGCCGAGATCGGTGATGGCGCCGGCAGCTCGCCACCAGCGGCGAGAAAGGCGCGCAGCCGTGTCAGTCCCGCTGCCACCTCGCTCGGCGCATCGCGCGCGAGCGGTTGCTGTGGGAGCAACGGAATGGGTGGACTCGAGATGGCGATGAGAGCAGGAGTTTACCGCCAGGCGTGTTGCAGCAGTACCGCACGGGACCTGCTCAGTCCGATGCTTGGCTGACTCCCGCGCCAAAAGTTACTGCACGGCCATCGGCGATGTCGAAGAAATGCATTCAGGCAGGAGAGACCTGCTAATCGATACCATGGTGATCGAGCCTGAGTGGCCGGCACGGTGCCGGCTGAGGTTTCGGGGCCGACTGCGACTCACCTTTTCTCATCGCCAGCGTCTTGCCCGCCAACCACGCGCCAGACCAAGCGCTCCACCCCTAGGGCGACCACGGCAAAGGCGCGCAGGTCGGTCAGGCCATGGCGCCGGGTCAGGGTGCCGCCATAATCGCGCGCCTGGGCTTCGGCCTCGTCGAGCTTGGCGGCCACCGCCGGCCGTTTGGCCAGTGCGTCGCGGGATTCCTGCCGCACCTGCTCGCCGCTCAGGCCCAGTTTCTTCAGACTCAGATATTTGAATTCCAGCAGCAGATCAAGTGCCTGGAAGCGCCGCATGTCCGGGCGCACGATCAGGGCCAGATCGGCATAGCCGCGCTCGGTCTCCAGCTCGGAGACGGCCATGTAGAGGCGGTCGTCGAACAAGAGCGTCAGGAAGGCGAATTTCACCAGGAGCTCATTGGTCCAGCGGTAGTCGCGGTTGGACAGCACGGCGAAATAGCTCTGTTCGATCAGCGCGCACAGCGGGGTCAGGTCGGCTTCGAGATACAGCCGCTCAGCCGCTGCGCGGCTAGCGGCACGCACATCCGTCGCCGGCAGCCAGCGCTCGCGCAAGCGTTCCACATAAAGCCCGCGCGCGACCAGGTTGGGAATGCGCAGGATCAGTTTGGCCAGTTCGCCTTCGCCCGCCAGGGTCAGGATGCCAAAGAAATACAGCAAGGACGCCATAAACGGCTGATCCTTCACCGCCGCCAGCACATCGGCGACGCCAAAGCGCTGCACCAGCTCTGGCACCAGCACCCGGTCATCGCCACGCAGGGCTTCGATCAACAGCTCCTCGCCATGGGGTAGTAAGGCGATATAACTCAGCTTGTTGCGATCCATAGCCAGGTTGTCATCGAGCAGGCGCCTGGGGTATTGGCCTTGGGTAGCCAGTGCTTTGAAAAAGTACAGGCTTAAGGTCGGGTTGTAGAGACTTTCCTCGGCCTCCTCGCTGAAACGATAGCCGTTGTAGAAAGTGCGCATGGTCGCCAGCGCCTTGTCCGCTGACCAGTCGCCGCCTTCTTGGGCCAGTTGGTTCAGCACGGCGGCCACTTCGCCCTCGGTAAAACCGCACAGGTCGTTGAACTGGGGCCTCAGGAAGATATCCTCGCCGACGTTGTAGCCGCTGGTCATGTCGCTCAAGACCACCGGCGAGACGCCGGTGATGAACACCCGATCCAGCCCCATACCGCCAGCGGCGGCCTTGACCGACTTGAACACGGTTTTCATCAAGCCCTCGCCCTGGAGTAGCGTTTGGTAACGATCCTGCCCGCTCGGATTCGTGGCCATCAGTACCTCGTTGGCGAAGTTGTCGTATTCGTCGATCAGCAGGTAGAGTTTGTGCGGGGTCTGGGAAATGACACTCAACAGCGTTTCCCAAGAAGTGAGCGCGTCCTCGGGATGAATCTGAAGCACTTCCGGCAGTTGCTCGCGATAGCGCCGGGCGAAGGCACGAATGCGCCCGTTGATGTGGCGATGCAGCGCCGCTTCAATATCGCCGATCTCACCATGCGCGGCGACCAGCGAGAAATCCCATTTGAGCACGAAGTATTGATTGTGCCGTGCTGTCGGGTGCTGCCCGATGGCGAGCGGGCCGAACAGTGCCTCGAACTGCTCGGCGCGGTTCAGGTCGTAATAGTGCTCCAGCATCGACAGCAGCAGGCTTTTGCCGAAGCGGCGCGGGCGCAGGAAAATCAGTTGATCGCCGGCGGCTTCCAGTACGGGAATTCGATCCGTGCGATCAAGATACCAATATCCTTGCTCGCGCAATTTGCCAAAATCGCTCAGACCATAGGGAAAGTGCATGGGCGCTCAACTCCTGGGGCGAGACCGGAGTTCAAGCATAGCACGGTCGCAGCGTCCTTCTCGGCGCGCCCCTTGTCGGCCCCTTTAATTTGCCCCGTTTGGTTTGAAGGCTTGGGCTGGAAATCAATTCGAGCCTGGCCCGTTTGGTTTTCAAAAATGATATTGCACGCCGACTGTGAACAGATCGATATCCATCCGCCCCAGCATATCCGGTTTTAGATCGGCGAAACGCCGCCAGTTCAGGTTGATCTGCCAATCTTCGTTGATTTGATATCCAGCGCCCAAACCCATCACCGGCGCCCATTGGGTGCTGGAGCGTGATCGGCTTTCGGCCTCGCTCACCACGGTTTGGCCCAAGCTGTTGAAGGTTTGCCCTGTCGCTTGGCCGTGCGATTTCTGCCACACATGCCCTACTCCGAGACTGGCCTTGAGAACAAGGCTGTCTTTTATCCGCACACTCCCGACTAGGTTCGCCGCGAGGGCGTCTTGCTCGATGCTCTCGGTAATGGTCCGATTGCGCGTGAAGGTGCCCACGCGATCCGAGCTGATCGAGCGCGCGGATGCCTTGCCCATGTCCAAATAGAGCAGCTCCATGCCCCAGTTGGGATGAAACTGATAGCCAATACCAAGCACAAACGCGGTGTCGGGATCGCTGTGCTTGAGGCGCGCTTGCCCACCGCCGGCGGCGATGCTTGCATTGAATGCCTTGAAGTCGCCGAGATTGAGGTCGGCGAAGGCCTTTCCTCCCTCCACGGTAAGATAGGTTTGCGCGGGTGCGTTGAAGGCGCATGCCAGTAGTCCCAGCGGCAAAACACAGCTCACCCAGTTGATCCGTCGTTTTTTGACCATCGTTTTGTTCCTTTTCGTCATTTGCCAATCGTTTACTCGAGTCGCCACGGTTTGCCATGCAACCGATTTATCCCAGTAACATCCAATCGAAGAAGTGGGAGGCGCCGGTCAGGTCAAACGGGCGGATCAGTTCTGGCGCTGGTTCCGGGAATGCTGGAGTGGGAAAGCCTGGGGACGGGGGTTCCGCGACCGGGGGTTCCACGACCGGCGGCTGGAGAATTGGCGGTTCTGTAACTGGGGACGGGGCTTTGAGCGCAAGATAACCGGGTGCGCCGGGGTCGGTGATGGCGCCGGGGGTAAGATTGGTATCGAAGGGGCCATTGTCCTCGATGATGAAGTCGAGGCGAATTTTGTTGCCAACCTGCGTGACTTGCCCGCCATACTCGGCACTGGCGAGATTGACCCAGGCGCCGGCGCTGTCCTTTTTCCAGAATCCGTTGATCTGCTCGTCATCCGGAATGTCGGGGTCTTTTTCAATCAGCAGGCTAAAGGATACTTCGCCGGCAGTCTGCTCGCCCTGGGGGATTTCAGCCGTGGCTTCAAAGCCGATCAAGCCCAGTGGCATGGTAATGCCGGCTTGATCGTCGACAGGCGGGGCGTCTTTCTGGGTGACTGCCTGAATCACGACGCCTCCGGCGGGTGGCGATGGCTCGCTGCCACCGTCGCCCTCACCGTCGTAAGCCGCGCCGCCACCGACCAAGGTGGCAAAGATCATCGGTGCGCCGGGGTTCTTGGAGACCTCGTCGGTGTCGAGAATGGGTACCGAAGCCACATCGTCTTGTGCATTGTCAGGGATACCATCGCCATTCCCGTCGCCCAGCTTGCCTCCTTCTTCCAGGGGCGGCGCAAATGCCTCGATCTGGTCGGGAATCTCATCTCCATCGCCGTTGGGCAGGTCGCTCCAAGCCTCCTTTGGCGGAAGCGTGGGGGCGGGTTCCGGCTCGGGTTCCGGCTCGGGTTCCGGCTCGGGTTCTGGCTCTGGCTCGGGTTCCGGCTCAGGTTGCGGTTCCGGCTCAGGTTGCGGTTCTGGTGCGGGCACAGGTGCTGGCTGCGGCGCGGGTGTCCCGCCACCGCCACCGCCGGTGTTCTCATTAACATCGGTAACGGTCACAGTGATGGTCTGGGTGTCGGTGCCGCCGTTGCCGTCGTCGGCCTGGACCTCGACCACGTAGGTGTTGTTGCCGGCGGTGTCGCCCTGGTCTTGCGGACTCTCGAAGTTCGGCGCGTTGGTGAAGCGGAGCGCGCCGCTGTTGGCGTTGATCTGGAACAGATCCTCATCCGCCCCGCCACTGAGGCTGTAGGTTAGGGTATCGCCGTCGGCATCGGTGGCGGTCACCGTGGTCACGGCGGTGCTGTTTTCGGCGACATTGACCGCCGCTGTTTCGCCGCCGCCGTTAGAGGTAATTTCGGGAGCATCGTTGCTGTCTGCAACAGTATTGGTGACCGCAGTGGCCGACAGATCGGCGGCATCGTTGCCAGCACTATCTTGAATGGCGTGGGTGTCGTCTCCGCCCGTGGGATCGCTGTAAGCGACCGTGACCGATTGCCCGTGGGTGATGGCGGTTTGCAGGGTCAACTCGACGGTGCTGCCGTTGACTGCAACGCTGTCGATGGTGGCCGGACTACCGGCAACCGTGACGGTGGAGGCGCTGGCCTCGGGCGCATTGCTGGCATCGAGTGCCTCGCCGTAGGTGAGAATGACTTTGGTGCCGTCGTTGCTGGTGGCCGCCGACTGGAAGCTCGGGGCTGTGGTGTCCGCCGCCGCAGCGGTGGTGAAGTTGAGCGCGGTCGTGTCGGCGAGGCCTGCGTAGGGGTTGTTCGCCGCGTCCGCAAAGGCACCGCTGTCGATCAGCACGTAGTAGTCGGTGTCGGGAGCGAGGTCGGCGCTCGGGTTGACCGTAACCACGCCACCGGCAATCGTGATCTGCGTGGTGTCGTCCGCCGCGAGGGTGGCGACCACGCTGTCGCCGCTGGCCTTGTGAATGACCAGGTTCTTGCCGGTGACGGCGCTCACGGCCTCGCTGAAGGTCAGCACCAGGTCGGCACCGACCGCCACCTCGGTGGCGTCATCCGCCGGGGTGCTGCTGCTGAGGGTCGGTGCGGTGGTATCGATCACCAGCGCCTTGTTGGCCCCCAGCGAGTTGGCCGCGCCGGGCGCGGGCAGGGTCAGTATGGCGGATTCGTTGTTGGCGGTAATGGTGCCGCCGTTCGACACCAGGGCGGTGGTGCCGGCGTAGTCGAGATCGCTGCTGGTATCGCCCGCCAGCACGGTGTAGGTGAAGGTCAGGGTGTTGGTGCCGGAGCCGCTGGCGTAGGTGGCCGCGTGATCGGTGGCGCCGGTTTCCAGCGTGAGTTGCGGGGTGCCGCCGTTGGTATCGACCGTGACCGTTTCGCTGAAGGTCACCTGAATGCTGATCTCATCGCCGGCTTTGTAGCTGCCATCGGCAGTCGATGACGTGACGGCGGTGATGGTCGCTCCTTCCTGGTCCGTGACATTCACCGTAACGCTTTGGTCGGTAGAAAGCCCTGATGCGCGGTCGGTGGCGCGGACGGTTAAACTGTAGTTGTCTTTGGTCTCATAATCTGCGGGGGCGTTCAGGCTCAGCGCCCCGGTACTGACATCAATGGTGAAGCTACCGCCATCGTCACCACTAACGATGCTGTACTCCATCCTATCGCCGTTCTGAACGGTTGTGTCATTGGTCGTATTGTTGAGGGTGCCATTATTGCCGGAAGTAGAACTGTCGGCAACAGCCGTGCCGCCGGTTTCATCAAATTTGTAGTACCCCACCAGGCCGGCTTCATCACCAACCAGTTCGGTGTTCCTGTTGTCGTTGAGTTCAGCCGCATTTCTAGCGGTATTCCAGATACGGACATCGTTTATCTGGCCTTTGAAGTAGCTGTCAGCATTGATCTGGTTGTTTTCGTAGTAAGCGCCAATGTAGAAATGGGTCGGCGTTGCGGTCTGATTGATTGTTCCGCTACCGTCTTCCACCCCATCAACATACAGGGTCACAGCAGAGCCACTTTTTACGATGGCGACGTGATGCCACTCGTCGTCATTCACTAAGGTGGCACCGGTAACACCCTCCCACCCCCCGGTGTCCATACCGACTTCAAGTTTATTTTCACGTATTCTGAATTGGAAATTATCTGCTGTGCCGTCGCCATTGTTAAGCGTAGATGAGCTGACGATGTTTGGAATGATCCCCGTGCTGCCCGCGGTTTTGATCCATGCCTCGATGGTGATGACATTTTGGTTGCCGCGGTGCACATTAGCGTCGATATCGACATAATCATCCGTACCGTCAAAATTGAGCGCGCTGTTGGTCTTTAGATCTTCGGCCGAGACATCGCCGACGGCGGTGGTATTTTCATCTATAGTGAAGGTGCCGTTGGAGCTGAATACCGGTGCTTCGTTAATATGGCGCTGGATGTTGATGGTTTCAGTCGTCTGGGTGGTGGTGTTGCCGTCGTTGGCGCTGATGGTCAGGGTTTGGCTGTCCGTTGTCGGATTCTCGGCCGAGGTGTAGGTAATCTTGCCCTCGGTGGTAAAGAAAGTGTTCAGGTCGGCGACAGACCCGGCAAAGGTTCTGTCTGTTGCGGTGCCACCGACCGTTATGCCATCACCATCGGCATCTCCTGGTGCATCAATAGTTCCTTCGGTCACCGACAGGGTCACGGTCAGCGGATCGTTATCTCCATCGGCAAAGGGGGTGCCGCTGAACAACAGGTTGGTGATGGCATCCTCTTCCGCTTCGACATCGGTCGGGGTGCCGCTGATTACCGGTGCTTCCTCCACATCAGTCACATTCACCGTAACGCTTTGGTCGGTAGAAAGCCCTGATGCGCTGTCGGTGGCGCGGACGGTTAAACTGTAGGTGTCTTGGGTTTCAACGTCAGCGGGGGTTTTGAGACTCAGATCACCGCTGCTACTATCGATAGTGAACTTATCCCAATCTGCACCTGTTTCGACGATGCTGTACTCCATGATGTCGCCGCTTTGAGTCGCATCAAGATCGGTCTCAGTTCCAGAGGTAACCGCTAAATTGTAATCATTGGCACTGTCCGCAAGCGTCGCGCCGCTGGTCTCATCCATTTTGTAGTAGGCGACCAGGCCAGCTTCATTGCCGACCAGCTCGGTGTTCATGTTGTTTTGAATTTCTGCTTCGGTTCTGGCGGCATTCCAAATACGAAAATCATTGATTTTCACGTTGGCGTTGAATTGGTCATTGTTTTCAGTTGCCAGAATCATTTGGTAAGAATCTGCACTGAAAGCAATCTTCTCAGTTAACCCTTGCGTCGCTACCTGTTGGCCATTAACGTGGATGGAAGCTGTTGCTGAGTCACCGTTATTATCGTAGACGAATGCAAGATGATAGAATTCGTTGGCAACAACGCTGACACCGCTAACCAAAACCACTGCACCATCATTATTATTATTCGCACCATCACTGATAAAAAACGCAATTTTGTTGTCTTCTAATTTTTCCGGAACAATCCTGAGATAGGTATTGCTATCACTTCCTAAACGGAGCAAATTTTGCTGACCTGTCAGATCATTAAACGAGAACCACCCCTCGATGGTCACCGAATCGGAGCTAAAATCAATCCCTGAAACCGCCGCAAAATCGTTCGTTGCGGCGAGATTCAGTGCGCTATTGGTCTTGTTATCCGCCGCCAATACCGTGCCGACTTCCGCGGTATTTTCATCGACGGTAAATGTGGCCTCAGAGGAGAACACCGGCGCTTCGTTGATATTGTGCCGAATGATGATGTCTTGCGTGGCGGAATCACTGCCGCCGTTGCCGTCGGACGCGCTGATGGTCAGGGTTTGACTGTTGGCGCTGGGCTCTGCAGCAGAGGTGTAGGTGATATTGCCGGCAGTGGTAAAAAAGGTGTTGAGATTATCCACACTGCCTGTAAAGGTGACCGCTGCGGAGTTGGTGTCATCGACCGTGACACCACCAGCAGAGGAGGCTGCAATACTCCCTTCGCCCACGCTCAGGGTCACCGTCAGAGTATTGCCATCCGCATCGGCGAAAGGAGTTCCCGAGAACTGCAGGTTACCGGCCTCGTCTTCCGTGACAACTTGCTGGAGTGGACCGGTCGCGGTTACGGGCGTACCAAAATCTATCAGGGTGCCGTTGTAGGCAGGATTGCTGTCGCTGTCATCGCTGAGCGCAGTGCCAAAATCCTGATCAAAGCTGTAGTAGGCGACCAAGCCGGTTTCATCGCCGGCCAGAGAGGTGTTCATGGTGGCCTGGATTGCCGTGGCATCGAGAGCTGTGTTCCAGATACTGACTTCGTCGAGAGCCCCGTCAAAGTTGCCAAAGGCACTAATAGAGGGATGAGGATATCCGCTGCCACCGATATAGGTATGCACATCGACGAAAGCCGATGTATTTGTGCCGCCTCCATCGGCAACACCATTCAGATAGTGGGTGATGGTACCGTCTGATTCTTTAACAACAGCAACATGGCACCATTCCCCGCTAGTAAGAGTTGTATTAGAAAGGATTGTATTACCTGGCGTAAAATAACAGAGTTTATTATCAAAGATTCCCCATATAAACCTTTTGTCAGAAACACCATCATATTGACTGATGAACCATTGTTCATCCTTACTAACATTATCAGGTTTCATCCAGGCCATGAGAGTCATGGCGTGTGAACTGCCGCTTGTTGGCAACAAGGGCGCACCCAAATCGATCTTGTCATCCGCCCCATTAAAGTTCAGCGCCTGATTAATGGCGATGGTGGGGGAAGCGTTAGGGTCACCCAATGGGCCGTTAAATCCCGCCGTAGCGAGCACCGGCGATTCAATATCGCCAATCGCCGCTTCCAGCACCCAGTCGCCACCCATCGCCGCTGACCCGGTCACATCATCCGATGCCGCCACATCCGCCCCGGTGATCTGCGCCAACTCGTCGATAAAGGCGCGACCGCTGTCATCTTCGGTCACATTGCAGCCGTAAAGCAGCAGATCGCCCTCAGCGGTCAAGCTCTGGCCAATTTGCGCGAGGGTTGCGGAATATTCGCTCAGGGATTCGTTATTCAGATGAGCACTGCCAAGCTGGATCTGCCCGGCGCTGCCGTGGGAGATAAGATGCAGCGCTTCAATACCACTGCTCCCTTGCAGCGCGGCGGCGAGTTCGGCGACGCCATCTCCCTGACCAGAGAGCAGAATCACCTCCAGCCCGGCCTGCTCGGCGACGGTTGCCAGGGCTTGATAGTCGCTGACGCTGCGGTCGATAACGGCGATTTGGTGGGTTGCTGAGGCCATGATCAGGCTCCTTTTTTATCAGATTGAGAGGCAGTCATTGGTTGCAGCGCAAACCCGAGGCTTTGTTGCAATTTATTCATTTGTGTTGCGCCGGCACGCTGTCGGGCACCAGGCGCACGGCCTCGCGAAAGTGGGTGATGGCTGCGTCGAGCTGGCCGGCTTTGCGCGCCGCGCGCCCCGCTTGAAAGGCCAGATCACCCGGGTTGGGTGGGGGGCTATCGATGTTGGTTGGCGTGTTCACGGGACTTGCAATTTTGGCGGAGGACTTAGCGGTTTGCGGCGGCGATTAACGCGCGCAACTTACTGCCTGGTTCCGCTTGCAGTTCATCCACCAGCAACTGCGCATAACCGTGGTAGAGGCTCAGGGCATGGGGCAGGCGATTGTCCTGAAGGTAAAGCTCGACCAAGTGGATCACCGTCTGCTCGTTGAACGGATCCTGCTCCCTGGCGGTAAGCAGCAGGATTTCGGCCCGCTCGAGTTGCCCTCGCCGCCGATGTTCGGTCGCGGCACTGAGCAGCGCGGCCTGATACTGCAACCGCAAGCGTTCGCGAAACGGATCAGCCCAGGGCCACGGCGCATCGGCCAGGTAATCACCTTGGTAGAGGTCGATCGCTTGCTCCAGAGAGGGGAGTGGATCTTGCTGTCTGGCCGCCAGTGACAACAGATGGCCAAAATGCGCCTTGTCCCAGAAGACATCAGCGGACAATTCCAGACCAAGTTTCGTCAGCCGGATGCTCTCGCCGACGGCCCCGCTCTCGAGACTTTTGCGGATGTGGTAGCTGTCGTTGTGGAAGCGGCTTTCAGCGCGAGAGAAGGACACATCGGGATGGAGGGCGTCGAGCAGTTGCTCGCGGTTGATCGGGTTGCCGTGGTGATGCAGCAGCCAAGCGAAGAGCTCACGGGTTTTGCTGGAGTGCCATGTCAGCGGGCCCTTTGGCGTCTGGACCCGCAGGCCGCCGAAGGTGGTGATGCGGATGTGGGATTGGCGGGGACCTTGATCGATCCGCGCTCGCAGTCGTTCCACGGTTGTGGCGAGCCGCCGGGGTTGCAGCGGCTTGAGCAGATAATCCTCGGCTGCGCAATCAAAGGCTTTGACCGCGTAACCGGCATGGGCGGTGACAAACACAATGGCAATCTTGGGCAGTTGCTGTTGCAGCTGCCTAGCCAGTGTCAGCCCATCCATGCCCGGCATGGCGACATCAACAAAGGCCACGTCGGGACGCAGCCTTGCGGCCTGCGCCAGCAGATCCTCGGGGTAGCGATAACAGCCGACCACTTGCAGGTCAGCGGCGTGCGCCCTCAGCAATTCTTGTAGTTCATCAAGGGCCGGCTGTTCATCGTCTATCAACACGGCGGTCATGGGCATCAGTGCGATCTCTATTCCGAGGTCTCACAGCCATTGCGTGCGGCTGAATGCCTGCGAGACGCAGGCTTTATCGTCAGTGCTGGATTCACCTGGAGCAGCGAGCTGTGTGAAGCCTAGGCTAGCAGACCGATCTCGCGAAAATCTCACGGCCATGCCGCGAGCCTTTGGGTTCCCGCGGGCGCAATCTGTTGCAAAACACCAATCCGCGCAGAGGTTCAGACAGACCAAGCGGACTTCAGCTGTCGGTGGACTTACTCTGCGGCCGCGGTGACCAGAGGGATGGACCATCGCACTCGGGTGCCCTGGTCGGGGGTGCTGGTAATCTCCAACCCCCGGCCATAGAGATGCAGCAGGCGGCGGTTAATATTATTCAGGCCGATCCCCTGGCGTTGGTCACCCTGCCGGCCCAGGGTGGCGACTGGGTCCATGCCGATGCCATCATCACTGACAACAAAATGGAGTTCTTGCCGGGTTGCTTCGACGCTGACAGCGACAATCCCCCCTTCTCTGCGGGGCAAAATCCCGTGATTGATGGCATTTTCTACAATCGGCTGCAGGACGTTGGCCGGCACCTGGTAGGTTGTGATCCCCGGGAGCTGGTACTTGACCTGAACCCGCTCACCGAAGCGTTCCCGCTGGATGGAAACAAAGAGCTCGACCATTGCCAATTCTTCGTCAAGGCTAGTGTGTTGATTGAGATTCTTGAAATCAAAACTCTGGCGCAGAAATTCGCTAAATTGGTACAGCAGCTGGCGGGCTTTTTCCATGTCGCGCCGCGACAAAGAGATGACGGTATTCAAGGTGTTGTAAAGAAAATGGGGATTAATCTGCGCGCGTAAAAAGGCCATTTCGTTGGCTTGATTCTGTTCGTTAAGCAGGGAGATGCGCTGGGCCTGGAGAATTAACTGCAACAGCAGAAAAACAAAGACACCCAGATGCAGGGAACTGCCGGCAATACTACTGATGGCATTGGTCAGATACAGGACATCATGCAGATTAATGATGACCAGCACCAGCAGGCTGGTCAGGTGAATCAGCCCCCCCTGTTTTCGCGCGCGGACAGCGAGCAGGCAAACCAGCAGGGTGCAGACGAGGACGCTGATGTCCAGCAGGTTGCTCAGCGGACCAAAGGCGGAATAGCTTGACATCGGCAGCAACAGATAAGCACTTTGGGCGACCAAATTGATCGCCAGCCAGATCCGCACAAGCACAGCGGAAAGTGCGGTGGAAAACAGCTGATGGGTATAGAGCAACAGCAGGAAGCCACCCCAGGCTGTACTGGAATAATGAAGAAAGGCGATCTGCTCAATACTGATTGCCGGAGCCAAGCGAGTCAGCAGCAACAGGTGCGCCATGTCCAGAATAACAATCAGGATCAGACAGAAAAGCGCAAAGGTGAGGAGATAGCGATGCCGGCGGAGCAGAAAGTAGACCGCCGCATAGAAAAACCCGATCACCAGCAAAGCGCCGAACAGGGCGGCTTCCTGCAAAGAGCGGCTGAGTACCTGATCAATCAGGGTGTTGGCATCGCCAAGAAAGATGTCAGCCCAGAATCCGCCACGGGCATAATGATGGTTAGACACCTGGATCAACAGCTCGAACCTGGCGTCTGGCACACTGAAGACGGCCACCAGGGGACGATACTGCCCCTGCTCCTCCTCGACGCTAGTCCCAGGGGTGCCATTGGCGGCTACCAGCAGGTCATCAACAAACAGCCGATAGGCACTCGAGAAACTGTGCACTTGCAAGGCCAGCAGGGTCCCGACAGGTAGATCGGTCAGAATCTGTAGACGATAGCTGGCATAGCCGTGCCCAGGCAGGTTTTCACCGGCCATCTGATAATGGTTCCAAGTGGAGGGAACCGAGACATAGCGATCCGGAACTGACTGGCGCGCCTCATTAGGGGGCAGGAAGGTCCGCCAGTGAAAGGCCCACTCGCCCCTGAGTGTGATCGGCCCATTGTGCGGAGTCCAGCCACGCAAATCGAGCACGCCCCGATCTGGACGCGGGGAGCTATCGGTTGCGTTGGTGGCGCAACCGCCGAGCAGGAGCAGAATGACCCAGATCATCCCCAGCAACGCGAGGCGGGACGGGTGGTATGAAATCCTGCGGTAAAGGTCCATGGATTGAGGAGGTTTCCCCGGAAAAGAGAAAAACGATAGTGTCCCTCATTTTCCTCGACAGTCTAGCGAACGATGAGGGGCGGGCGTACCAAGGCCTAGCGCGTTTTGTGCTGAACCGAGGGGCGCGAGGATGTGAACCGGGCCGCCAGCCTCCTAGGCGCGACCGATGAAAAACAGGCGGTTGCTCTGGTAGGTGGTGAAGGCGAGGCTGAGGTCTTGCTCGGCCAGCCAACCCCAGAAGCCGGGATCGTTGTGCAGTTGCAGGGCCGGAGTGCTCGGGCGCTCGGCCAGCTGGGCGCGCTCTTCGGGGCTTAGGCCCTGTTGCAGACTGACCCAGTCACGGGCTTGGTCCAGGGTCATGATGCGGGAGGGGTCGCGCAGATAGGCCAGTTGGCCTTGGTCAAGACGGATGACTTGCACATCCACCAAGTCCTGCGTCTGCTGGCGTGCCTCAGCCGCCAGACAGGTCAGGGTCAGAACAAGCAGCGCGGTCAGTAGGGAGCGCATCAAAAGGTCTTTTGGTCACGCAAGGCCAGCTCCATCACATGGCCAGAAAAGCCACCGGTTATCTGGCCGGTTTGGGTCTCGACAGCGGCTAGCTGGTGATCTTCGCCGCCGTGCCGGGCAGCCGCCGCCAGACCAGTCGCTCGACCCCCAGGGCGACCACGGCGAAAGCGCGCAGGTCGGTCAGGCCATGGCGCCGGGTCAGGGTGCCGCCATAGTCGCGCGCTTGGGCTTCGGCCTCGTCGAGCTTGGCGGCCACCGCCGGCCGTTGGGCCATTGCGTCGCGCGATTCCTGCTGCACCTGCTCGCCGCTCAGGCCGAGTTCCTTCAGGCTGAGATATTTGAATTCCAGCAGCAGGTCGAGCGCCTGGAAACGCCGCATGTCCGGGCGGACGATCAGGGCCAGATCGGCATAACCGCGCTCGGTCTCCAGCTCGGAGACGGCCATGTAGAGGCGGTCGTCGAACAAGAGCGTCAGGAAGGCGAATTTCACCATCAGCTCGTTGGTCCAGCGGTAGTCGCGGTTGGACAGCACGGCGAAATAGCTCTGTTCGATCAGCGCGCACAGCGGGGTCAGGTCGGCTTCCAGATACAGCCGCTCGGCCGCTGCGCGGCTAGCGGCACGCACATCCGTCGCCGGCAGCCAGCGCTCGCGCAAGCGTTCCACATAAAGCCCGCGCGCGACCAGGTTGGGAATGCGCAGGATCAGTTTGGCCAGTTCGCCTTCGCCCGCCAGGGTCAGGATGCCAAAGAAATACAGCAGCGACGCCATGAACGGCTGATCCTTCACCGCCGCCAGCACATCGGCCACGCCAAAGCGTTGCACCAGTTCCGGCACCAGCACTCGGTCATCGCCGCTCAGCGCCTCGATCAACAGGTCCTCGCCATGGGGCATTGAGGCGATATAGATCAGCTTGTTCCGATCCATGGCCAGGTTTTCATCGAGCATCTGCCGGGGATATTTGCCCTGGGTGGCCAGCGCGTCGAAAAAGTACAGGCTTAGGGTGGGGTTGTAGAGACTTTCCCCGGCCTCCTCGCTAAAGCGATAACCGTTGTAGAAGGTTCGCATGGTCGCCAGCGCCTTGTCTGCCGACCAGTCGCCACCTTCTTGGGTGAGCTGGTTCAGCACGGCTGCAACTTCCCCCTCGGTAAAGCCGCACAGGTCGTTGAACTGGGGGAGCAGGAACAGATCCTTGCCGACGTTGTAGCCGCTGGTCATGTCGCTCAAGACCACCGGCGAGACGCCGGTGATGAACACCCGATCCAGCCCCATACCGCCAGCGGCGGCCTTGACTGACTTGAACACGGTTTTCATCAAGCCTTCGCCTTGGAGCAGGGTCTGGTAGCGATCCTGCCCGCCCGGATGCGCGGCCATCAGCACTTCATTGGCGAAGTTGTCGTATTCGTCAATCAGCAGGTAGAGCTTGTGGGGGGTTCTCCGCACCGCGCCTAACAGAGACTCGAACGACGAGAGCGCATTGTGCGGATGCAATGAGATCGCACCTTTCCAGTGCGATTGGTAGTCATCGATGCATTGATAGATTCTGTCGTTGATATGCTGATGCAGCGCTGCTTCGATAGCGCCGATCTCACCATGCGCGGCGACCAGCGAGAAATCCCATTTGAGCACGAAGTATTGATTGTGCCGTGCTGTCGGGTGCTGCCCGATGGCGAGCGGGCCGAACAGTGCCTCGAACTGCTCGGCGCGGTTCAGGTCGTAATAGTGCTCCAGCATCGACAGCAGCAGGCTTTTGCCGAAGCGGCGCGGGCGCAGGAAAATCAGTTGATCGCCGGCGGCTTCCAGTACGGGAATTCGATCCGTGCGATCAAGATACCAATATCCTTGCTCGCGCACTTTGCCAAAATCGCTCAGACCATAGGGAAAGTGCATGGGCGCTCAACTCCTGGGGCGAGATCGGAGTTCAAGCATAGCACGGTCGCAGCGTCCTTCTCGGCGCGCCCCTTGCCGGCCCCTTTAATTTGCCTTTAATTTGGCCCGTTTGGTTGATCAGCTGGTGTTCGAGCCGGAAAAGGATCTGTTTAAGTTCTAACCGCGCCGCACCATAAGGGGTCGAAAAGGAGCCGTGCCCAAATTCATTTTCGAGCCCCCGGGCAAGGCGCCCAGCCCCGTAACCGATTGCAGTTTCTTGCCTTTTCCTTGCGACCAATATAGGCTTAGCCCAACCCCTAAGTCCATTGGAGCGCAGGCAATGTCCGCCTTAACCGTCAACGTCCATGAGGCAAAAACCCATTTTTCTCGCCTGCTTGAACAGGCGCATGCCGGTCAGGAGATCGTCCTGGCTAAAGCGGGAAAGCCCTATGCGCGCCTGATGCCGCTCGACCAAGCAGAGTCGGGGCGCCGCCCCGGGCGCCTTTCTGGGTGCGTGGATGATGCGTTTTTTGAGCCGCTGCCGGATGATGAGCTGCGCGCCTGGGAGCCAACCGGGTGAACGCGCTGCTGGATACGCACGCTTTTCTGTGGTGGGTGACGAATAGCCCAGAACTTTCCGAGCGGGTGCGCAGGATCATTGCAGACGATGACAATGCGATCTTCGTGAGCGCGGCGAGCGCCTGGGAAATCGCCACCAAGGTTCGCTTGGGAAAATTGTCGGGTGCGCCCGGGGTGGTCGAGCGCTTCGGAGAATTGGTGGCGGCCGATGGGTTTCGGCATTTGCCTGTGTCCTACCTGCATGCCTTGCGAAGCGGCGGCTATGGCGTCGCGCACAAAGATCCCTTCGACCGCATGTTGGCAGCGCAAAGCGAGATCGAGCGTTTGCCGCTCGTCACGCGCGATCCGGCGTTGTCGCTTTTTGGCATCGAGACGATTTGGTAGGTGTCAATCCCCGCTCGTTCATCAGTCGTGACATAAGGCATTTCGTATTGCTCCTCGTAGGCATAGAGTTCTTGGCGGAATTCGGCTTCCAGCGTTTCACTGTCTCGGCGTCGTCGGTGACCTTGGCGCGGATCTGCGCCATGACCACCAGGGCAAAGACATTGTCGCTGGCTTCCAGCTCCGCCCAGCGCTCGGGCTCGGCGTAGTCGAACAGTGACGCCGACGAGCTTGTCGGCATAGCGCCGGCTGGTCTTGGCCTCGCGCACGATCTGTTGACAGACATCTCCACTACCGCTGGCAGTTTGGCCTTGTCGCGGCACGAAGGGGTGTCTGCAATGCACTGCCGCTCGTGGCGCCGAGGCCGACGTGAAAAAGCCCCCGCGGGCGAACCCCGGGGGCTGGTAGGTGAAACCTGAGATCAGGTGGAATGGCTCACGGGGCTGGGCGTCCTTGCCCGGGTGGCTCGAAAATTAATTCGAGCACGGCAACTTTAATTTATTTCGAATACGGCCCCTTTAATTTGCCTTCTGGCTTCATTTGAAGCAATGAGCCCGCCGATCAGCCGCGCTGCGTGCGACTCAGCCGCCCTGCACTGCTTCGTTCTTGCGCGCCGCCACCGCTCAGGCCACCAGCAGCGCGTCGTCGAGCACAAAGCCCATGCGTCCCTCGGCCGCGCCCCAGGCGATGAAATGCTCCAGGGCGGGCATGCCGGCGGCGGCAACGTCGGGGTTGGCCTCGAGGTAGGCCGAGGCGTCGAACCAGCCGGAGGGGTCGCGCCCTTCGCCCGCGCCATAGAGGGCATAATGCTGCTCGGCGCTGGCAAACATCCCTGAGGCGACCGCTGCGGCAACGTCGGGGTTCATCGCCAGATAGGCGTCGTTGTCAAACAGAGCATTGCCGGGGCGTCCCTCGAGCAGACCGAATTGCGCGAAGTGCTCGGCGCCATTGGCAAATTGGCCGATCGCGACGGCGGCGGCAACGTCGGGGTTCTGGGCAAGGTAGAACTCGGGGTCGAATCCCACGCCCGCGGCAATTGCATTGCCTTCGGGGCGCACCAGGGTGACGGCGCGGTTCTCAACGAAAGCAAGCAGCTCGACATCCTCGCCAATGCTGTCGGTGCCGCCGGCATCGGTGACGGTGACACTCGCGTCGCGGCGGATGAGCGCGTCGGTGCTGGCGCCGGCGTATTCGGCGGTGTCGATGCCGCTGCCGCCGGTGATGGTGTCGTTGCCCAGGCCACCGATCAGGATGTCGTCGCCGCCCTCGGAGCCGACTTGGTCGTCGCCGGCGCCGCCGTCGAGGATGTCGTCGTCCGGCCCGAGCACGATGCTTTGGCTGCCGCCATCGCCCACAACAATGTTGGCCCCCTCGCCGCCCGTGACGGTGGCGCTGCCAATGATGACGGCGAAATCGATGCCGTCAAGCCGCAGCTCGGTCCCGGGCGGCAGCCCGGAGACGTCGATAACCATGGCCTCGGTGATGCCGTCGCCCGGCACGGCATCGGAGATCACGATGGGCGCGCCGGGCGCTGTTTCGCCCTCAAGCGCGAGGGTGACGGCGCTGACGCAAACGCGCGCGTCATCGGGCAGGCTGCTCAAAAATGCCTGACCGGTCTTGGCCATGTCATCCTGTCCCTGTGCGCCGCTGTTCGCAATGCGCGCACTCAAGTCGGTGATGGCGCTGGATGGGGCCTGAGGCGCGGGCGAGCTGGAGCAGATCAACCCGACCCCGGCCGGCAACCCGGCCGCAACAACCGGCGTGGCGTCGCTGCCGGTAAGGATGTGCTCTGACGAACTATCGCCTGGCTCCAGGGTGATGAGGCGGCTGCCACTCTCATCCATGGTCTCGTCCGCGGGCTTGTCTGGCGTTTCATCGCGACCTGAGGGGGTGCCTCCGCCACCACCACCGCCAGTGGGCGCGGGCGGCGCGAAGGTAACCCGGGCGGCATCCGATGTCGTGCCGTCGCCGTCGCTGAGGGTGACGTCGAAGCTGTGGGTGGTCACGCTGTCGGGCGTGAACAGGATATTCTGCACCAGCGTGCCGACCAGGGCCGGCTTCGCACTGGCGGTCAGGTCGATGACCAGATCATTGGTGCCCTGCCCGGCGCTGGAGACGGTGCCGATGTCCGTGCCGCCCACCGAAACGATCTCGGTGTTGGCCAGTGCCCCGTCGCCGCCCGCCTTGGCGGTGGTGCCGTCCAGGCTGAAGGCGCCGGCCGCCGCGGTGCCCGCGCGCGCGATGGTCAGGGTTCCGCCGTCGAAATCGGTGGAATCGGCATCGGTCACGGCGGCATCGCCGCCCAGATCGAGCGGCAGCGTCGCAACCGCCGTCAGGGTCTGACGGTCACCGTTCAGGTTGGCGATGCTCGGCCGGTCGGATACCGTCACGTCAATGGTATCGGTGTCGGTATAGGTACCGTCGGTGGTCTCGACCGTGAGGATCTTCACGCCGGTGCTGTTGACGGCCGGGGTGTAGCTCAGGGTCGCCAGCGCGGTGTTGACCTGGGCGACCGAGCCCTGGATCTGAAGACTTTCGGTGCCGGCCCCGGTGATGGTGCCGCCGCCCGACGCGGTCAGGGTGCCGTCGCCGGGATTGACCGAAACCGTGGTGGTCAGGGTGGCGCTGTCGGCATCGGCGACGGAAACGCCGGTGATCGCCTTGGCGGTGCCGTCCACGGCGATTTGGGCGCCGGGCACGGTGTTCACGGGTTCGTCCTGGACAGTGATCGTAACCGTGGAGACGGCTGAGGTCGCCCCGCCCAACAATGCGCCGTCACTCAGGGTCACGTCGAATCTGTGTGCGCCGCCGTCGGAAGAGGTGTACTGCAGGGCTTGCAACAGCGTCGCCACATGCACCGGAGTGGCATTGCCATTCAGGTCAATGGTCAGGCCATTGGTGCCCTGGCCGTCCGCGCCGGTGTTCACCACACCGATGGCGACGGAGACGCCGCTCACCTCCACCTTGATGGAATCAGAGGCTTCAATCACGCCATCTGCGCCCGAGGTCGCCTTGCTCGTATCCAGCGAGAAATCGCCCGCCAGGCTGGACGTGCGGGAGAGGGTCAGGGCGCCATCGTCGAAATCATAGCTGTCGGCGTCTGTGACGGTGGCATCGCTATTCAGGTCGAACGCAACGGTGGCGCCCTTGTCCGCCGTCGTGGTATCGCCGTTCAGGTTGTCGATGACCGGCGGATTCTGGGTGACGGTGATCGTGAAGGGGCCGGCGGCATCCTGATCGCCGCCGTTCGCGGTGCCGTCGCCATCATTCAGGGTCAGGCTGAAGACCTGATCCCCCAGCCAGTCACCCGCCCCCCCTGTTGCTGGCGCGTCGTAGGTCAGCGCCTGAAGCAGCGTCTGGATGTTCGCGGACGTCGCCCCGGCGGTGAAGGAAACCTGGAGGGTATTGCCGCCTTGCCCGTCATCGGTGGCATGCACCGTGCCAATGGACACACCGTCGACTGCGATGGTCTCGCCGGCGGCGACGGTGCCATTGCCATCCGATGTCGCGGTTGTGCCGTCCAGCCCCCACGACCCATTCGCGGTGCCGATGTTCTGAACGACGGTCAGGCTGCCCCCGTCGTAATCGGCGGAGTCCGGGTTACTGACGGTGGCATCGTCGAGCAGCGCCACGTTTTGCGCGCCGCCCCCCGCGACCAGGGTCGCGGTCTCACCGAACACGCTGCCCACCTCCGGCGGGTCGTTGACCGGTGTCAGGCTGACGGTCGAGGCGATGGCGGTGGTCGTTGAATCCGCGCCGCCATTGGCCGTACCGCCGCTGTCCTGAACGGCGGTGATGGTCACGACGCGATCCGAAGCGGTGGTCGGGTCATCGCTGGTGTTGCGGTAGGCAAGGCCGTTCACCAGGGTCTTGAACGCGGTCGGGGAGAGACCCATGCCCGTGATCGTCACCGTCGCCGTGGTGCCCGACAGGCTGACCGCCGCCGTGCCGCCGGCCACGGCCACGCTGTTGGCGTCGGTCAGGGCCACGTCGGTCCCGTCGATGGACAGGATCTCGGCAGCGCCGTCGGTGACGTTGCTGACCGTCAGGGTCAGTCCGGCGAAGCTGTCCCCGGGCTCCCCCGCATCCGCGTTGGCGCTGCTGAACAGGCTGGCGCCGCCCCCGCCCTCGGTAAAGGTGGGATTATCCTCGGTCGCGCTCAGGGTGGGCGCCTGGTTGACGGAGGAGATGGTCACCGTCACGGCCCCGCTTCCGGTGCCCGGTGCGTCGCCCGCGCCCTGGTCGCCGGGGCCGCTGTTGCCGTCGGCAAAGGTCCAGGCGAGGTCCACGCTGGCCGGCGGATCGCCGCTGGCGTTTTCGTAGCGGATCGCCTGCATGACCTCGTTGACCAGCGCCGTTGTGGGCGTGGTGCCGTTGGCGTCCGTGAACGAAACGGTGACTTGCCCGGCGGTCGTGGTGGTGTCGAGGGTGGCGAAGACGTTGCCGCTGCTGATGTCATTGCCGGCGACGGTCAGCCTGCCGCCGGTCTGGATCGAGAATACGTCGTCCGTGTTGGCGCCGCCGCTGCGTGCGATGGTCAGGCTGGCGCCCGCGTAGCCGGCGCCGGCGTTGCGGGCATCCAGCTCCGTGTCGCTGATGGTGACGTCGCCGTCCAGGATGACGGCGGACCCGCCTTCGGTGAACGTCGGCGTGCCGTCCAGGCCGGTGAAGGTTGGCGCCTCGTTCGGCGTGTCGGTGATGGTGACCGTGATGGTCTGGGCCGTAGTCTGGCCGAAGGCGTCGGTGGCGGTGACCTCCACCTCGCGGTCATTGTCGCCGCCATGCACATAGGTCTGGCCGGCGGTGAAGGACAGGGCCGCCGTGGTCTCGTCCAGCGCAAATAGCTCCTGATTCGCCCCGCCAGTGATGGCAAAGTTGACGGGGCCGGTGGCATCGGTGGCGCCGACGGTGAGAATGTCGGTCGTGTTCTCGACGACCGAGGGCGCATCGCTGGAGGTGAAGACCGGCCCGGAGCCGTCCACCACAACGTCCAGACCGGCCGAGGCCGCCGACTCGTTGCCCACCGCGTCCGTGGCCGTCGTGGTGAAGGTGTGCGTGCCGTCCGCAAGGGCACTGGCGGTGATCGACCACGCCCCACCCCCGTTGGCGGTCGCCGTGCCGACGTTGCCGGAAATGCTGCTGTACAGCGTGACGGTGACCCCGGCCTCGGCGGTGCCGGTCAGGGTCGGCGTGGTGTCGTTGGTATGGTCGTCGTCATCGGCCGCGCCGGTGTCGCTGGCCGCGTCCAGGTCGGGCACGGAAGGGACGGCCGGCGGTGAGTTGTCGAGGGTATAGGTCTGATCCGTGCCCGGCTCGCCGGCCTGGATCGTGTTGCCCGCCGTATCGGTGAGGTCGGCGGACCCGGACAGGTTCAGCCCCACGGCGCCATCCAGGTTCGCCAGATCGCCGCCGCTGACGGTGACATCATAGGTGGACCCATTGACCGTGCTGACGGCGCTGACCGTCGCCGTGGTACCGGTCGCCGTGAAGTCCGCCGCCGCCACATCCTGCACGGTCTCGTCAAAGGCCACCCGAAAGACCAGCGAGTCGGCGTTGGTCTGTTCACTGGCGGGGGTCTGCCGGACGATGCTTTGCACCTGCGGGGCCACGGTATCGACGGTATGGGCGGTTCCGCCGGTGTAGCCGCCGCTGATCGCATTTCCTCTCGCGTCCTGGATACCCGTTCCGGACGACTTCAGATCCAGCCGCAGAGTCCCATCGCCGGACACGTTCGTGACGGTGACCAGGGCCACGGACCCCCGGGTGCCGCTCGCGCTGTCATACGCAACGCTGCTGATGGTGCCGGAGGCCGTGCCCGTCAACTGGAAGTCGCCCGTCGAAACGTTGGTCACGATCTAGCTGAACGCCACCCGATACGTGACCGTGGTATCACCGGCACTGGCCCCGGCAGCCGGTGCGATGCTGGTCACGGACGGTGCCGTGCTGTCGGCATCCGGCGACGTAAAGATAATGGTGTCGGCCATGAAGCTGGCCGAGCCGCTGGTCGTGTTTCTGACCTCGATCTTCTCGACCAACCCCCAGTTATTTCCCCCGGAAAGATCGACCGTATAGGCCGGCGCCGCATCCCAAGCACCATAGAGGTCGCTGTAGCCGGGTTGGGGGCTGTAGCTTTCGACCCATTCGCCCCCGCGCATGCCCCGGATTTGAAAGGGGCCGGGCGCGTTGCTCCCGCTATAAAATCCGACCAGAAAGCTGGAGACGTCAACCTGATGGGAGAAGTCGAAAATGAGCGAGGCGCCCGTGTTGCCGGTGTCGTAAACCTTGTCGCTGTTTATGCCAAGGCCACCCGTTTCAGTCCCAAAGCTATTCCAGGCCGTGACCCAGACCGTGATGCCGGCCACGGTTTGCGTCGGCGTCGTGGCCCCCGTGAAATCAAACGTTCCCCCGGCCAGCACACCGCCATAGCCCGCCATCGCCTGTGCCGTGACAGCGCCCGCGCTCTCCACCGGGCCGGTGGTGGTTTCCAGGTCCCAGTCGCCGCCCAGATCGGCCGCGCCGGTGCGGTCGTCCGACGCCGCCACGTCGGCCCCTGTCGCCTCCGCCAAGGCATCGATGAACGCGAGCCCGGCGTCATCCGCAGCCAGATCACAGCCATAAAGCAGAATATCCCCGTCGTCACTCAGCGAGCCGCCGATGGTCGCCAATGCGTCGCCCTCGGCGCGCAGGCTCCCGACATCGACAGCGCCGGCGGCAAAATTCAGTGTGCCGGCGCTGCCATGGGAGACAATGTGGATGGCGCCGAGTCCGGCGCGGTCCGTGAGGTGAGCGGCGATCTGCCCGAGAGCGGGTTGATCGGAGGACAGCCACACCACCTCGACGCCATCCCTGACGCCGGAAGCCAGTTGCTCGGCATCCGGAACGGCGGCATCGATAAACAGAATTTCCGCCGCGGAAGACGGCTCGGAAACTGTCACCTCGGGCGGAAGGCCTGCCTTTGCCGGCAAATCCTGGGCAAATTTGTTGAAATCCAGTTGCTTGTTCATCTCTGTCCCCTTGCGCTGGCGATCACGGCCGCTGAGAGAGCCAATATCCCAAGCGGGGAAATCGACTCGCGGGCGCATTCGGCCATCGGGCCGCGGTTTCGCGTCCTTGACTGATGTCATTGAAAAGGCTTGGTGATTTAACCTAACGCATTCCCGACTATTGCACTAGGTCAAAACGCGAAAACTTACGCACCGAATTGGTGCAAACTGGCGGAAAGCGCGGGTAGCGGGCGCTGAGAGGGGCTTGGACTCAGTTAGAAAGAGAGCGCGCCAGCGTGGTGGAGGGTAATTCACCGAACAGGTCGCGGTAGGCGCGGGTAAAGCGCCCCATGTGCAGGAAGCCCCAGCGGGCGGCGACCTCGGTGATGGTGCGGGTGGAGTTGCGGGCGGCGGGTTGATGTTGCCAGCGTGGCTTGCGCCTCAGTGGAAGATCGTCTCGGGCGTCTCGGCGGTGAGGATGCGTTTGGACCATTGCAGGAGCTCTTCAGAGTCGGCTGCCACGACGCGCTCCCGGTGCGCTTCAAGTAAATCTGAGCCGAATTTTTCTTCCAGCTGCATCATCAAGATCGTGGCTTCGCCCTGCTGCAATCCCAGCGTTTTCCCCTTCTCAATCCCCGCTCGTTCATCAGTCGTGACATAAGGCATTTCGTATTGCTCCTCGTAGGCATAGAGTTCTTGGCGGAATTCGGCTTCCAGCGTTTCAGTGTCTCGGCGTCGTCGGTGACCTTGGCGCGGATCTGCGCCATGACCACCAGGGCAAAGACATTGTCGCTGGCTTCCAGCTCGGCCCAGCGCTCGGGCTCTGCGTAGTCGAACAGTGACGCCGACCAGCTTGTCGGCATAGCGCCGGGTGGTCTTGGCCTCGCGCACGATCTGTTGGCCAACATCTCCACCACCGCTGGCAGTTTGGCCTTGTCGCGGCACGAAGGGGTGTCTGCAATGCACCGCCGCTCGTGGCGCCGAGGCCGACATGAAAAATCCCCCGGGGGCGAACCCCGGGGGCTGGTAGGTGAAACCTGAGATCAGGTGGAATGGCTCACGGGGCTGGGCGTCCTTGCCCGGGTGGCTCGAAAATTAATTCGAGCACGGCAACTTTAATTTAATTCGAACACGGCCCCTTTAATTTACCTTTAATTTAGGGCTTGGGCTGGAAATCAATTCGAGCCTGGCCCGTTTGGTTTGAGCCTGGCCCGTTTGGTTTGGCCCGTTTGGTTTATTTTCTTTCGCCCGATTAGATTTCTAGGCAATCAGAATATCGGTTGCGGTGGAACCTGCCGTCACCAGAGCATTGACTTTCGCTTCAACGCCATCGAGCTTAATGCCAATATCACCATTCGCATCCCCCTGCCAAACGAAGACGCCGGGAGCGGCAACCGTGCCGTAGGCAAATGCTACGGTTTCGCCATTAGCAACAACCGTATCGTTGCCAAGGTACATGTCAGCAGCCTTTGATGCGTCCACAGAGGTCATATCAACGATGGCGGTGGCGGCGTTATCCGAGTAGAACGTTGCGAAACCATCAGTCACTGTCATCGCCTCTATGGTGATGACGCCAGAAGTGGCGCTTCCTTCAGTAACGGTGCCATTCCCCTTGATCGTATTCGACGGCAGATCAAGGATGTCATCGCTCGGATCAAAGTTGGTGATCATATCCGGGTCGCCGGCTGGGGAGTCGGGGAGGATTAGGGCACCCGTCGCCGAAGAAGTATCCACCGTACCGGTGGTCTCGGCCAAATCGACGGCCAGGGCTGATTCGTTGAGGTCACTCTGCGCGCCCATAAAGTTGTAGGTGAATACCAACTGGTTACTGACTACCGAGAAGGCCCCGGACAGTTGGCCTGTCCAGTTATCGTTGTTGTTCAACGCGCCGAGGAGCTTGGCCTCTTCATAGGCGCCGCTCTGGGTGAAGAAATAGGTGTCAGCAGAACCGTGCGTCGTCGCTGACGTCGGCAACGTAACCGTAATCTTGTCGCCGTCAACCAGACTGGTCACATCGTGCTCATAGGTGAGTGCCGCCGCAGAGGCATCGGAACCCTCAGCCGAGGTATCATCCACCGAACCGGTGGTCTCGGCCAAATCGACGGCCAGGGCTGATTGGAAGGGGTCATTCTGAAAGCCAAAATGGGTGTAGGTGAAGACCAACTGGTTACTGACTACCGAGAAGGCCCCGGACAGCCCGCCTGTCCAGTTGTCGTTGTTGTTCAACTCGCCGAGGAGCGTGGCCTCGTCATAGGCGCCGCTCTGGGTGAACCTATAGGTGTCAGCGGAATCGTGCGTCGTCGCTGAATCCGGCAACGTGACGGTGATCTTATCGCCGTCAAGCAGACTGGTCACATCGTGCTCATAGCTGATTTCGGCGCGGATATCAACAGCACCCCAACTAACTATTTTGGTAGTATCGGCAGTCTCGGCCAGATCGACGGCCAGGGCTGATTCGTTGAGGTCACTCTGCGCGCCCGTTGCGGTGTAGGTGAATACCAACTGGTTACTGACTACCGAGAAGGCCCCGGACAGTTCGCCCGCCCAGTTGTCGCTGTTGTTCAACTCGCCGAGGAGCTTGGCCTCTTCATAGGCGCCGCTCTGGGTGAAGATATAGGTGTCAGCAGAACCGTGCGTCGTCGCTGAAGTCGGCAACGTAACGGTAATCTTGTCGCCGTCAACCAGACTGGTCACATCGTGCTCATAGGTAAGTTCCGCCGCAGAGGCATCGGAACCCTCAGCCGAGGTATCATCTACCGAACCGGTGGTCTCGGCCAAATCGACGGCCAGGGCTGATTGGGAGAGGTCACTCTGAGAGCCAAATTGGGTGTAGGTGAAGACCAACTGGTTACTGACTACCGAGAAGGCCCCATCCAGCACGCCTGTCCAGTTGTCGTTGTTATTCAACGCGTCAAGGAGCCTGGCCTCGTCATAGGCGCCGCTCTGGGTGAACCTATAGGTGTCAGCGGAATCGTGCGTCGTCGCTGAATCCGGCAACGTGACGGTGATCTTATCGCCGTCAAGCAGACTGGTCACATCGTGCTCATAGGTGAGTGCGGCGGCAACCGCCTCCCCAGCATCTACCACAATGGTATCCACTCCTAAGAGGTTTGGCCCGTCAACCGGCAAATAAATCTGATCGGCGCCCTTGCCGCCGGCGATTGAATTGGTACCGGTGGTCGCCACATTAATCGTCTGATTCCCATCCGACCCTTTTATAGTAATTGCGGCTTCACCCCCACTGTTTTTGCCACTCGCTTGTTCAGCAGAGAGTGTCAAACTCTGATACTTATTGCCGCCATACCATATGAAATTATTGAGCAGAGTAGAGTTCTCGCTGATATCAACTGGAATAGCCCATCGTGGCTCGATCTTGATTTTATCAGCGGTGAATTGACTCGCATTTGTATCGTTATTTATATACGCATGAAAAGTGCCTTCCCCGGATACGGAAACCCCAGAAAAATCAAAAATGACATTGGGGTTCAGAGATGCATTATCTTCAATTATAAAAGAGGCTGTACCTAGGTTTCCCTGGGCGCCTAAAAGACCCATAACTCCCGTGCCCGTTATCGTGACTTCTGCCTTACCAAGGTTGCCGTTGAAATTTGGATTACCCGTAGAGTCAATAGTCGCTGTGACATTATCTGTGTTGATTTGGCCCAGATCTGCCGAAAGTTTTTCATGCAGCGCCGTCACCGCCACCGTGCCCGTGCCGGTGATGGTCTCGCCGGTCAGATCGGCGGCCGTGCCGGTCAGGGTGATGCTGTTGACGATCAGGCTGTCGACTTCGCTAATAAGGACCTCTACGGGGCCGTCGCCATCCGCTGGGGTGAAAACATAATAGCCCCCATCAATCGTAACCATCACATTTCCGTTCTGCGTGCCGACGGTCCAGTCGCCTTCATTGTCTCCAGTACCCTCCGTGACCGTAAAGGTCGGCATCGCCGGCGGGGTGGTGCCACCACCACCTCCCGTATTCGTCGGAACATCCGCATCCGAATCCCCATCGCCATCCACATCGCCGACCTCACTGCCAGCCTCTTCGATGGCCGCGTCGAGGTTGCTGTCGGAGGTCGCCTCCTCGGCATCGCCCAAGTCGCCCGCGGCCGCGCCGCTTTGAACCAGCTGCTCCACATCCCCGGCAACGATCTGAACCTGGGTGATGGCCTTCAATGTCGCGGTGGGATCATCGCCAGCATCCGCGCCCACGGCGTCTTGAATCTTGTTGGTGAGCTGAGTGGTCACCCCGGCCGCGCTTGCGGCCAGACCAGCGACTTTCTCCTGGGTCGCGGCATCGGCATCGCCAGCGGCGCCCTCGAAAACCCCCTGGACCTGCTCTGGGTTGCCAAGGTCGAGACTCTCGCCCTCGCCAAGCGCGTTGGTTGTCGCGGCTAGGGCGGCGAACACCTTGTCCTGACCGTCCTGACCGTCAGTGGCGGCGCCGGCGCCTTGAAGCAGGGCGCTGCCCTGGCCCACAGTGGTGGCGATCTGGGCGGCCTTGGCCTGGATCTCAAGCGCGGCCTGTTTTTGCTCTGGCGTGGCCCCCTCTTTGTTGGCTTCGCCAATGGGGTCGTACTCTTTGAGGTCGATCTCTGCGGGAATGCCGAGGGCTTGTTTGACGGCCGCTTCAGCGGCGGCGGCGCTCATGCCCCCGGCTTCGGCAACGGCCTGCACCAGGGTCGTCAAGGGGCCAATGACTTTGGAGCCCGCGGGCGCCTGGTAGTCGTCAGCCGGCCCGCGGGTGGCGATGTCGGTGCCGCCGGTGGACATCAGCGTGCCCTGGACTGGGCTGCCGTCGTCGTTCTCGAGCACGAAGTTGCCAAGCTCGTCGGTGGTGGTGGAGGGCTCGTCGGGATCCTGGATGGCATCGCCGTCGGTGTCCGCCCAGACGGTGGCGCCGCTGACGTAGCCGTCGACCACCACGCCCTCGATCATCGTGGCGAGCGGCTCGAAGGTATCCGGCAGGACGGTTCCAGCAGGTACTTCAACCCCCTCCGGCACCACGAGCCTCATGCCATCGAGCGGCACGAAGTCGATCGGAATCGGCAGATCAGCAGGCGGGGTCCAACCCGCGGGCGGCACGAAACTCGGCATAAAGGGCGCGACCTCGTTCACACGCGCAAGCGCCGCCATGGCATTGCCACTGGCCAGGGCAGCCTGGAACTCGGGATCATTCGCGAAGTCGCCGAGGTTGATGCCGTTGCCGAGATCGCGCCCTTCTTCGAACCCATGCGAGAACAAGTGATCGACGAGATTAAGCTCTCCACGCGCGGCGGCTTCCCCGACATCCGGGTTCGCCTCGGCATAGGCCTTGAGGTCAATGCCCGGCACGGGCGAGCGAAGCTCGCCATTCGTCCTGCCAAAAAACATGAAATGTGTGAAGAAATCGATGGCGCCTTCCTGCACGGCCGCCGCCACGTCGGGGTTTTGTTGCAGATAAAACTCGGGGTCTAACAAAGGCGAGGGTTGGCGCTGTTCCTGGGCACCGAAAGCAACAAAGTGCTCATAGGCCGTCATGATGCCGTTGGCCACCGCCTCGGCGACGTCGGGATTTTCTTGAAGATAGTAGTCTGCGTCGAAGAACGGATGCGGGCTCCGGTTCTCGTACTGGCCGAACTGCTCAAAGTGCTCCTCAGCGGTCATCACGCCGGCGGCAACCGCCGCGGCAACGTCTGGATTGTTCTGAAGATAAAACGTGGGGTCGAAGAAATTTAACATGCCGTAGAGACTCCCTAATCAAATGCTTGCAGCCGAGGAGAAGTTCGGCGCGTCGAAACGTCGGCAGGGTTATGCTTCGCAGGGTGAATCCCGCCCAGCCTGCTGAACCGCCTTTCACCCATGAGCGCCGAGGAGGAACTTTATCCAGTCTGGCGCAATATTTTTCAACGCAGCTTAGAATCCAGACTTGGTCGACGAATCCTGGGCGAATTTGTCAAAATTCCGTTGATTGTTCATTGACTTGCCCCCCTTGCGCTGAGGATGACGACCGCCGAGAGGCTCGATGCCTCCGGGGTAACGGATTCCCGGGCCTATCTGGCCGCGCCATCTCGTCATTGACTGATGTCATTGAAAAGCCTTCACGCTTTACCCTAGCGGATACCCGAGTACCCAACTAGGTCAAAACGCGAAAACTTACGCACCGAATTGGTGCAAACTGGCGAAAAGCGCGGGTAGCGGGCGCTGAGAGGCTTGGGCTCAGTTAGAAAGAGAGCGCGCCAGCGTGGTGGAGGGTAGTTCACCGAACAGGTCGCGGTAGGCGCGGGTGAAGCGCCCCATGTGCAGGAAGCCCCAGCGGGCGGCGACCTCGGTGATGGTGCGGGTGGAGGCGGTGGGCGCGAGCAGTTCGGCCCGCGCGCCGTTCAACCTGCGCATGCGCAGGTAAGCGCCGGGCGCGAGGCCAAGTTGCTCGCGAAAGGCATGCTGCAGGGTGCGCTCGGATACGCCCGCGGCGGCGCAGAGGTCGCTGACCCTGGACACGTCCCCATGGCTGGCTTGCGCGTCCATGCAGGCTTGCGCGCGGCGGACAATGCGCAGGGAGCGGCGGCGAGCATGGAGGTTGGGCCGCCGCCGCCATCGGGGTCGGAGTGACTAACGGCTAAGAGGAGATATTCGCGCAGGGTCTGGCTGAACCCATCGGGTTGGGGACCACGCAGGTCCCGGTCAAGGTCGCGCGCCAACGCAAGAAGGGCGCGCAGGCTGCGCTCGAGGGGCGCCTTGGCGGTGTGACCGAGCCCGGTGAGATTCCCCTCGCCCGCCAGGCGCTCGGCCAGGGGCTCGTTTAGCAAGGCAAGCTCGCGCAAGAGCTCGGCCTGGTCGAGTCGCACATAGCAGGTGGCAATGCCGCCGGGGACGAGAACATCGAATTCCGTTTGCTCGGGCAGGAAAAACAGCTGCTCGGCGCTATCGTCAGCGAATTGCGTAAACCGCTTCTTGTCCTGCGTGTTGGCGGCCGGTGACAGGATCAGTGAGATGGTGCACTGCCCATTGGGTGTGGCACCGATTTTGTAGAGGTCTTGACTTTGCTGCTCGTGAACGATCTCGATGTCGCCGAGGTCCGCGCGCTCAATCAGGCCGGTGAAACTTCCGGCACTGATCTGCCGACAAGAGAACTCCGCGATCCAGGATTGGGCGTCCGCGGTTTGAGAGGCATCGAGCAACGCGAGGCGCTGGTGGATGGGCGCGCCAGTCGCCGCGGGGGATGACTCTTCCGCGCGGGGCGTCTCATGGGCGTGAAGGTTGGCAGTCATCATCTTCACCGATGGCGGGGCATCCGGCTTTGGTGGCTATGAACGGATGCAATGAGCTTAGACCATATTTGGCATTTCCAAACTGAAAATTGGCGTAAGTGATTGAAATTTTCTTGCGCGGAAAAATTATCGTTCATCTGATCCGTCACTTGAAATTTTCGATCCAAATGTCGTGCCACAACGTACACTTGTTTACACTTATCCTTCTGACTTTAAAGATAATTCTGTCGCAAGATGTCAAACTTGGGATAGACTCTCCAGACCAATCGGTTAACGTCAGGCCTCAGGGAGCGCCACAACCGCGAGGACAGCATCATGGTCAAAGCCAGAGCCAACATTCTGATCGAGCGGCGAGCGGAGCAGGTGTTTGGCTTCGTCGCCGATGACTTCGTCGAGAACTACGCCCGCTGGTCGCCGGAGGTTAGACAAATTGAAGCACTGACGCCTGGCCCCATCGGCGTCGGCAGTCTTCTGCGCCAGGTGCGGGTGGATCAAGGGCGGCGGAGCGATAATCGCTTTACGGTCACCGCATTTGAAAGCCCGGCGCGTTTGGAGTTTGCCGAAAGCACGGATCTGTTTCGCACTGGCTATTGGCTGGCGCCGGAGGGTAACCAGACCCGGCTGGAATTTGGCTTTGAGTTGCGACGCCTTGAGCTTTACATGCGTCCGTTCGAGAAACTGATTCGCCTCGCCATTCAGGAAGGGGCCGAGCGCGTGGTGCGCAACATCAAGACCCTGGCCGAGCGCGAACTCGCAACCGGCTCGACCGAGCCAGGGAACTGAAACCCGTTGCCGCCCTTAACCAGCCACAATAAGACACCAGGGTAAGACCCTGGCGCAAGCCACTGCCCCATTGACCAAGAGCCGCCCCCCTAGGAGCTAACCCTAGGAGCTAACCCCAGGAGCTAATCATGGAATTCATCGCCGACAAAGACCCGGGACTGATTCCCTTTGTGCTGTCCCAAATTCTGGATACCGTTGTCAACGGAGTGACGCTGTCTGACCCCGATCAGCCGGACAACCCCATCGTTTACGCCAACGAGGCCTTCGAGCTGATTACCGGCTATGAGCGCGAGGAGATTATTGGGCGCAACTGCCGCTTTTTACAGGGCGAGGATGACGAGCAGCCCGAGCTTGCGCGCATCCGCGAGGGGCTGGACAAACAGGAATCCGTCACCGTGACCCTGCGCAATTACCGCAAGGACGGCAGTCTGTTCTATAACCAGTTCACCATCCGCCCGTTGTTCGACCACGAGGGCAATTTGCTCTACTACTTAGGGATTCAGTACGACGTGACCGAAAAGGTGCGTGCCGAGAAGGAACTCGCACGGCTCAATGCAATACTCACCGCCGCCGGCTCCCCACCGGAGGCTGACTAAGCACGCCAAAAAGGCGACAGAATGGCCCGCGCCTTCAGCCGCGTGGCTCGTCTAACGCATAAGGCTCGGGCGGCACAATGGGCGGGCGGCCGAGCATCAGGTCGCAGATCAGGCGTGCCGAGGCTGGCCCAGTGACAAGACCGTTGCTGAAGTGCCCGGCATTGACAAACAAATTTTCCACACCCGGATAGGCGCCGATATAGGGCACGCCCTTAGGCGAGCCCGGGCGCAGCCCTGCCCAGTGGTCTTCAATCGGCGCACGTTTGAGCAGAGGGTAGAGTTCCACGGCAAAACGATAGAGTTCTTCTTTTGCCTGGCTGGTGGTCGTTTTGCTAAAGCCAGCCTCCTCTTCGCGCGTGCTGCCGATCAGCACCCGGCCATCCTGGCGCGGGATGATGTAACGCTCGCGATAAAGCGTCAGCTGCCGGATTTGATCGGGCTTGGCAAAAAACAGCATCATCTGCCCCCGCACCGGACGGATTTTTGGCGCCGCGCCAAGACGCTCAATCAACTGCGCGGTCCAGGCCCCGGCGCACACCACCACCCGATGAGCGGGGAGCTGTCCGGCAGTGGTGCGAACGCCGCGCGCCTGCCCCTCATGCACGCGCAGGTCAATCACTTCCTCGTGCTCGCGAATCTTTACCCGCTTGTCGAGCGCGGCGCGCAGGGAGCGCATTAGCCTGGGGTTGCGCACCTGCGCCACGCCCGGCAACCAGAGCGCGTTATCCAGCCGCAGTTCCAGGTTGGGCTCGATTGCCGCCAGCCGGGCACGATCGAGCAGTTCGATCGGCATCTGATGGCGCTCACCCCAAGCCAGAGCCAGATCGCGTTCCTCGGCATCGAGAATCATCAGACCGGTGGCGCGGTATTCTGGATCGACGCCAGTCTGATCGAATAATTCTTGCATTAGCTCGGGATAAAACGCCTGGCTCCAGAGTGCCAGGGCATTTACCGCGCTCGGATGATGCCAGGGGTAGAGGGGCAGCAGAATGCCGCCGCCAGCCCAGGAGGACTGGCGCCCGGTATTGCTCATCTCGACCAGGGTCACCGAGGCGCCGGTCTTGGCCAGTTCATGGGCGGTGAGCAGGCCAATGACACCACCGCCGACAACCAGATAATCACTCATCGTCTGCTCTGCTTCTCGCTGATTGGATCGCGATTATTACGTGGAACGCTCGCCCGCATGATCCGCCGTGGTCAGAGACTTGGGCAAGGCGAACACCACCTCCTCGGACACCCCGCTGCACTCAGTGACCTCCCCTGCCCCCAGTTGTCGCAGGCGCTCGATCACCTGACGCACCAAAAGCTCAGGCGCCGAGGCCCCGGCCGTGACCGACACCCGCGCGCGGTCGAGCAGCCAGGCAGGATCGATATCTTCGGCACCATCGATAAGATAGGCCGGCATGCCCTGCTTCTCGGCCAGTTCGCGCAGGCGATTGGAATTGGAGCTGGTCACCGAGCCCACCACCAGCATCAGATCCGCCTCGGCAGCCAACTTGCGCACCGCATCCTGGCGATTTTGGGTGGCATAGCAGATGTCGCTCTTTTTCGGGCCCTTGATGTTTGGAAACCGGGCTCTCAGCGCCTCGATCATCGCTGCACTGTCATCAACCGATAAAGTGGTCTGGGTGACATAGCAGACCTTGTCCGGGTCGCGTACCTCAAGAGCGTCGATATCCGCGACCGACTCGATCAGCCACACCCGCCCATTGCCGTCCTGACATTGTCCCATGGTGCCTTCCACCTCGGGATGCCCGCGATGGCCAATCAGCACCACATCAGCACCCTCACGGCAATGGCGCGCGACCTCCAGATGCACCTTGGTCACCAGCGGACAGGTGGCATCGTATAAGCGCAGTCCGCGCTCCTCGGCCTGACGGCGCACGCCAAGCGCGACGCCATGCGCGCTGAAAACACACACGGCCCCTGCGGGAACTGTATTGACATCCTCGATGAAAATGACGCCGCGCTCTTTTAGGGACTCAACGACATAGCGGTTGTGCACCACTTCATGGCGCACATACAAGGGCGCGCCGTGCAGATCGAGCACCCGTTCGACAATCTCAATGGCGCGATCAACACCGGCACAGAAGCCGCGCGGGTTCGCCAGTAGAATTTGCATGGAGCTGCCGGGGGAGTTTTCGCTAGGCATATCGATTGTATTGGAGAGGATTGACCGGAGGCGGACAGCGACTCGGGCCAGCCACTGCGAACTGACAATCCTACCGGAAATCCATCGCCCATCAAGATAAAATCCGACAGAAACGCTATAGTTTCACCGCAAATCCTTTCCATCGCAGCTACTCCATCGCCACAACGGGTGTGAGACATGATTCCAAGTGTCGGATTTATCAGCCTGGGATGCCCCAAAGCCACGGTCGACTCCGAGCGCCTGCTCACCCGACTGCGTGCCGATGGCTACCGGATCGCGCCGGATTATGCGACGGCCGATCTGATCATTATCAACACCTGCGGCTTTATCGACGATGCTGTCGCCGAATCGCTCGATACCATCGGCGAGGCCCTTGATGCCTGCGATCAGGTCATGGTGACCGGCTGCCTAGGCGCGCGCGGGGCCATGATTCGCGACGCCTATCCGAACCTGCTGGCCATCACCGGCCCGGAGCAGGATGACCAACTGATGGAAGCCCTGTACCGGCACCTGCCACCACCGGAGCATCCCTCCGGGCGTCTGACTCCGCCGCAGGGCGTCAAGCTCACGCCGGCACACAGTGCTTACATCAAGATTTCCGAGGGCTGCGACCACTTATGCAGTTTCTGCGTGATCCCAAGCCTGCGCGGCCCGCTGCGCAGCCGGCCCATTGGCGAGGTACTCGAGGAGGCGCAGCGACTGGTCGATAACGGCGTGCGTGAACTGATGGTAATCGCGCAAGACACCAGTGCTTACGGTCGCGACAGCAAGCATCAACTGGACTTCTGGGGCGGCCGCCCGCTGCGCACCGACATCACCTCCCTCGCCCAAGTGCTTGGGGAAATCGCGCCCTGGGTGCGCCTGCACTATATCTATCCTTATCCATCAGTGGATCAACTGATCCCGCTCATGGCGCAGGAACTGATCCTGCCCTATCTGGACATGCCGCTACAGCATGCACACCCCGCCATTCTGCGCGCGATGCGCCGCCCGGCAGCCGCCGAGCGGATGCTCGAGAAACTCGCAAACTGGCGCGAACAGTGCCCGACCCTGGCGATTCGCAGCACCTTTATCGTGGGTTTTCCTGGGGAAACAGAAGCGGAGTTCGAACACCTGCTTGAATTTCTGACCGAGGCGCAACTCGACCGCGTGGGCTGTTTCGCCTACTCACCAGTGACCGGTGCTGCGGCCAATGCGCTCCCCGATCAGGTGCCGGAGCGCATCAAGCAGGAGCGACTCGCACAATTGATGCAGCATCAGGCCAAAATCAGCCGCGCCAAGCTCAGGGATCGCATTGGCCAGGAACTCCTGGTGATGATTGATCGGGTCGAACCCGACCGGTGCTTCGCCCGCAGCCATGCCGACGCGCCAGAGATTGACGGCGAGGTAATTATTCCCGGGACCTGGGATGTCACCCCCGGCGATTTCATCCTGGCGCGCATTACCGAGAGCAAAGAGCACGACCTGATTGGCGAGCCGGCAGACTATGACGTGCGCTGAAAGCGCCCAAGGCTAAAGGGCAGCAATAGCCTCCGCTTAAAGATCCACCGCCGCATAGCCAAAAGCAATGCGCCCGTGGCGGCCATCTTCAAGCTTGAACTCGCCAAGGCCGTTACGCCCGCTAAGGTCGAGAATGATGTTGCCCTGCCCGGTCACACCACCATCGCAGTAAATCTTAAAAATCGGCTGTTTATCCCCGTGGAAGGCGTTGTAACGGCCACGACATTGCTGATCCGTTGCGTTACGCGCGGTAAAAGCCGACGCGAAAGGTTCTGAGGTATAGCGCCCAGCGTAGAAATCGCCATCGGCAAACACCATCGCAAAGGGCCCCTGCGTGGCATCTGCAGGCGGCCCATCGATGCGCACCCGCTCGCGATAGTGCTGCATGGCGCGCGTAATACAGGTAGCGCGAATGCCCATGGGCACGCCGTGGCACAGCACTTCGCCGTACTCATGGGGTTTGATGTTGGTGGTGACCAGGTTGTAGTCGATTGTCTGGGGCGACTGTGCGCAACCGGCCATTGCCACCACCGCCAAGCTAAGCATTATCGTCAGAGCCTTCATTGCGAATCCCTTGTGTCATCCAGTCATTTGATTGGCTCACTATAATACCAATCGCAAATTGATTTTTGGTTTTGGGCCGGGTGACGGACGCGGGGGTCTCGGCGGCCCTTGATCGGATCAGGGACGCCGCCGGGGAGCCTCCCTGGATGTAAATGGGGATGTATTTACGGCGCCCCCCGTGGCCGCCACCCGGCCCAGAACAAGCCGAAATTCCAAAGGGTTTCGGTATCACCGCGCGCCTACCCTTTGGGGGCGCTTTCACTTGCTGGACGCTCGAACAAATAATGCCCGACCCACCATTCCTGCCCGGCGCGAAAGCCGAAAAGTTCGGCGCAGGCCATTAGAAACAATCGCCAGCGCATCCACCACAGAGCAGCGGCAGGCGCTGGATTTTTGCTGGGTAGATTTTCGCTGGGTAGATTTTCGCTGGCCGGATCGCCGCCATAGGTTTGCTCGAGAATGGGCATCACCTGCCCCCGGTTCTCATCCATGCGCGCAAGCCAGGCATTGAGCGTGCGCTCGTAATGGCGTCCATCCCAACGCCAGTGGTCAAGCAGACGCAAATGCTGCTGAAACTGCAACGGCAGCGCATCATGGGGCATGATGCCACCGGCAAAGAAAAAGCGCGTCATCCAGTCATCGCCGCCCTGCTCCTCGTAAGGGTAAGGGTGCGCGCGATGACAGAAAATGTGCATCAAAAACCGCCCACCCGGAAGCAACCAGCCATGCAGGCGCTCGAACAGCGCAAACCAATTGCGCATATGCTCGAACATCTCAATCGAGACGATGCGGTCGAACTGCCCCGGAGCCTGAAAGTCATTCATGTCGACTGTGAGCACGCGCAAATTGGTCAAACTCGCGCGCGCGGCCTCGGCATCGATAAATGCCTTCTGGGAATGGGAGTTGGATACGGCGACGAACTCGCTGCCCGGATAATGCGCTGCGGCCCATAGACTGAAAGAGCCCCAGCCGCAGCCAAGCTCCAGCACCCGCTGGCCATCAGCAATGCCGGCTCGCTCGGCGGTGAGTGTGAGCGCTGCATCTTCTGCCTGGGCCAGAGAGTCAACGCCATCGGGCCAGTGGCAGCAGCTGTATTTGCGTCGCGGCCCCAGGACCAGATCAAAAAACTCTGCCGGCACCTCGTAGTGCTGCTGGTTGGCGCGCTCCGGCACCGCAGCAATGGGCGATGCGCGCATCATGGCGAGAAAGTCCCGTTCGGAGGTAATGGCGGCTTCACAGTCGGTCACCGGCAAATCCTTCAGCGTATCGCGCAGACGCGCGCGAATCCCGGCACGCACCAGCGCGTCGGGTAACCAGCCGCGTTCGGCCAAAAGGACCGCCCTGTTGACTAACATGTTATAAAGACCGGACATCATGACTCCTGGCTCGCTGAGGGTTGAACAAGGCTTTGCGATTTGCTAGGAACATCGGTGCAGAGCGCGTGATTCCCAAGTCAGCGAGGTCCAATACGCCGGCGACGCCGGAGGGTGACACTGATGGCCAAGCGCGCAGCAATCCGCCCCTCATCGAGCACCAACCACCAATGATCATCTACAACCTTTTTCCGCTTCTTGCCGGGCCTTTTCCGGACTGGACGCCACATTTTAAGCGTGCCGCCGCCATGGGCTTTGACTGGATTTTCGTCAATCCGGTCCAGGCGCTTGGCGCGTCTGGCAGTCTTTACTCCATCAGCGATTATTTCGGCATCAACCAAGTCTTTGTTGGCCCTGGCAGCCTCTCTAGCTCTAAACAACTCCGCGCCGCCTGCACGAGCGCCGAAAAGCTTGGGCTTAAGATGATGACCGACCTGGTCATCAATCACTGCGCCATCGACAGCCCGCTGGTCAAGCAACATCCACAATGGTTCGTGATGAAGCGCGGCAAGCCAGCCAATCCCTTTTGTGTCGAGCCCGACGGCAGCAAGGTCATTTGGCGCGATCTGGCGCAATTCGATCACCGCAAGTCCGCCGACAAAGAGGGCATGCTCGCGTACTTTGTCAGCGTGGTCGAGCATCTGACGGATCTTGGTTTTCGCGGCTTTCGCTGCGATGCTGCCTACCAGCTCCCTGCTGAATTTTGGCAGAACTTGATTGGTCGTTGCCGCGCCAAGCATCCGGACATTGTCTTTGTGGCCGAAACCCTCGGCTGCTCGCCCAAACAGACCAAAAGCACGGCTGCGGCGGGCTTCGACGCCATTTACAACAGCGCCAAATGGTGGGATTTCACCAGCCCCTGGTTGCTGACCCAGTATGCGCTCACCCGCTCCATGCTGGGCTCCATCAGCTTTCCGGAAAGCCACGACACCGAGCGCCTGTTCAGCGAGACCGACGGCAACCTTGATGCCATGCGCCAGCGCTACCTGTTCGCGGCCCTGTTCTCAAGCCATGTGATGATGCCCATGGGCTTCGAGTACGGCTTCCGCAAGCGTCTGCATGTGGTCAACACCCGCCCAACGGATTGGGAAGAACCCAATATCGACCTGACTGATTTCATCACCCAGATTAACGGCATCAAAAAGCGCAGCGCGGTTTTTAGCAGCGAGGGGCCAATCGAGCAACTCACGCACCCAAACGAGGCGATTCTGATTCTGCGCAAGAAAGCCGCAAAGGGCTCCGAGCAAGCACTGCTGATCCTGAACAAAGACCCGCACAACAATCAGCATTTGCACCTTGATGATCTTTACGCCCTAATCGACGTCCCGCCGCCGCTCCACGACCTTTCTCCCGACTGGCCGATGGATTATCTGCCCACGCCCTTTGAGTTTGACCTTGGCCCCGGGGTAGCGCGAGTATTGACAACAGACGGGGACAAGCGTCCCTAGTCAGCACCTGAGTTCTTGCGGTCATGCTCATAGCCCCGGCCTCCCCAGAGGATGAATCTTCTATTTCACGGTAAAATGTAAGCTGGGGCGTGCAAGCAAGGGCTCGGCTCTTTTTCGACGGGGGTCCGGCTGACATCGCCGATTCGCAATGCCCGATTCGCGCCCTTGAACTATGCTTGAAACTCAACCCCGATTGCATTTCCGCTGCGGGGTCGACCGAGAACGAATACCCCATGGACCATGACCCTATTCAGGACGCTTCGGTTGAAGAACCGACGCTGACCTTCGCGCAACTTGGCCTGTGCGAGCCCATCTTTCGTGCCGTCGCCACCCTTGGCTACGAGACGCCCACGCCCATACAGGCGCAATGCATCCCGCATCTGCTCAATGGGGAGGACTTGCTCGGCCAAGCCCAGACCGGCACCGGCAAGACGGCAGCCTTTGCCTTGCCATTGCTGTGCCGCATGGAGCCCGAGCAAGAGCTACCGCAGTTGCTGGTGCTGACACCCACGCGCGAACTGGCCTTGCAGGTGGCCGAGGCTTTTCAAGACTACGCCTCCCAGCTCAAGAATTTCCACATCTTGCCCATCTACGGTGGGCAAAGCTACAGCCTGCAAATCCGCCAGCTCAAGCGCAGGCCGCAGGTCATCGTCGGCACACCCGGGCGCGTCATGGACCACATGCGTCGTGGCAACCTGTCGCTCGACGGCCTGCGCGCCATGGTGCTCGACGAAGCCGACGAAATGCTTAACATGGGCTTTGCCGAGGATATCGACTGGATCTTTGAGCACTGCCCCGAAAAGCGGCAGGTGGCGCTCTTTTCCGCGACCATGCCAGAGGCGATCAAGCGCGTTGCGCGCGTGCGGCTCAAAAATCCCGTCGAAGTGCGGGTGCGCGCCTCGGCCGAGACAGTCGATACCATCGATCAGCACCATTGCGTGGTCGCGCGCGGGCACAAGCTCGACGCCCTGACCCGCCTGCTGGAAATGGAAACCTTCGACGGCATGGTGATCTTTGTGCGCACCAAGAATGCCACCACCGAGCTGGCCGACAAGCTCAAAGCCCACGGTTTTGCCGCCGAGGCGCTCAATGGCGACATGAACCAAGAGCTGCGCGAACGCACCATTGGCCGATTGAAAGACGGCCAGCTGGATATTCTGATCGCCACGGATGTTGCCGCGCGCGGGCTGGATGTCGAGCGCCTGAGCCATGTGATCAACTACGACATTCCCACCGACCCGGCATCCTATGTACATCGCATCGGCCGCACCGGTCGGGCCGGGCGCACCGGGCGCGCCATTTTGTTGGTCGAGCCGCGCGAGCGCAGTCTGCTGCGCGCCATCGAGCGCACTATCCGCCGCAACATTCCGGCCATGGACCCGCCCTCGGCCGCCGCGCTCAGCGCATCGCGCATCGACCGCTTCACGCAAGACCTGCGCAGCACCCTAAGCGAACAGGACCTGGACTTCTTCTACCGCCTGGTCGCGCGCCTGAGCAAAGAGCAGGAACTCGACCCTGTCGATATGGCAGCAGCTCTGTGCTTCCTGCTGCAACGCGAACGCCCGCTGGAGGTGGAAGAGAAACGCCTGAGCCCGCCGCCGCGCGCCGAACGGGAGCGTGACCGGGACCGCGGGGGTCGGCCGGATCGCGACGGACCGCGCGGACGCCCGCCACGCCGCGAGCAGGACCAACAACTCGCTAGCTACCGCATTGAAGTCGGCCATGCCCACGGCGTCAGCCCGCGGGAGATCGTCGGTGCCATCGCCAACGAGGCCGGGCTCGATGGCCGACGCATTGGTCGCATCGATATCCGCGACGATTTTTCCATCGTCGACCTGCCGCCCGGCATGCCGAAGGAGATTTTTCAGCACTTGCAGCGGGTCTATGTCTGCGGCCAGGCGTTGCGCATTCGCGACTCCGACGAGCCGCCCAGCCGCCCCCGCCCGGGAAAAAAGCACCAGGGTCCGCGCGGGCGCTAAGAGATCAGGCCGCACTGCAACGGAGCAAACCTCAAACAGCACCTGACGCGAAGCCCCTGGTCGGCATACCCGCAGCGGCGGCTTAACCCGGACGTACCTTTGCGCTAGACTCCGACAACCTTCATCCAAAACGCGTGGAGTCCTGTCATGTCCTATCATCCCGTGCTGTTTATTGCTCAGAGCCCTGCACTGATCCTCGCCGGCACCTTTGCCATCGCCATCTCGACGGTCGCCGAGGCCCAACAGCAGGTCTATCGCAGTGTCGACGCACAGGGCAATGTCAGCTTTTCCGCCGAGCCACCGTCCGGAGCCAATGTGCGCAATGTCGAGAGCATCGAGTTGCAGCCCGGACCAAGCGAGGCCGACCGTCAGGCAGCAGAGGCCCGCGCCCGCGACATACAGCAGGCCGCCGACGCCTACGCCCAGCAGCGCCAGGCCGCACGCGAGGCAGCCGCCGGACAACAGGGGTCAGATGCCGCATCCAAATCCTCGGCGGGGTCGGATGATGCATCACCCGCTGCCGAGCAATGGGACCAGCTCCTTGTGAATGACCGCAACCTCACCCCCGAGCAACGCACGAAGGTTGAGGAGGCCAAACGCGAACTGCTCGACGCCCAGCGCGGGCAGCAGGGCAGCGGCAGCGACCTGTACAAAAGCCCCGACAACTATCAGCGCGGCACCACCAGCCGCAGCGGGCGCGAATAGCCAGTCGTCGGCATGGCGGTAGGATGGCGCGCCGCGCCTGAGCGATGCGAGCTAGCGCCCGTGCCGACTCACAAAGCGCTTTAGGCGATCGCGCTGGCGCTGCTGACGCGGGGTGAGTTTGTTGCGCTTGCCAGCAAAGGGATTACTGCCGCTTTTAAACTCGAGTCGCAACGGGGTCCCGTGGAGGCTGAGTTCTTTGCGAAACCGGTTAATCAGGTAGCGACGGTAGGCATCGGGCACTGCCTCCACCTGATTGCCATGGATCACAATCACCGGAGGATTGCGCCCACCCTGATGGGCGTAGCGCAACTTGATGCGCCGACCATGCACCAGCGGCGGCTGATGCTCGCTGACTAGATCGGCCAACAGCCGTGTGAGCAAAGGTGTGGGCAGATCGCGAATCGCGCTGGCGTAAGCACCTTCGACAGCATCAAGCAGCAAACCCACACTCGAGCCATGCAGTGCGGATATCTGAAAGCGCTCGGCAAAATCCAGAAAGGCAAGCTTGCGTTCGTAGCTGTCTTTGATCTTGGCCCGCTCATCGGCGCTGAGCCCGTCCCATTTATTGATGGCGACCACCAGCGCGCGCCCACTGTCGATCACATGGGAGGCCAGAGTCGCGTCCTGCTCACCAATACCAACTTGGGCGTCCACCACCAGAATGACCACATTGCACGCATCAATGGCCTGCATCGCCTTAATGACGCTGTATTTTTCGATTAGTTCGGTGACTTTGGCGCGACGCCGCATGCCGGCGGTATCGATGAGCGTGTAATCCCGGCCGTTGGCCTGAAAAGGAATGAACAAACTATCGCGGGTGGTACCCGGCGTATCGCTGGTCACCACGCGTTCCTCACCGAGCAGGCGATTGATCAGCGTTGATTTGCCGGCATTGGGCCGCCCAACCACGGCGATCTGAATGCCCTTGGCGGCCTCCTCCGTCCCTACTGCCTCGGCATCCGTCTCAGCGGGCGGCAAAGCATCAAAGATGTGCTCGAGCAGGGTGTTCAGACCGCGTCCGTGGCTCGCTGCGATTGGCAGCGGGTCGCCGAGCCCCAGAGTATGAAACTCCGGCAGCACCAGACTGGCATCGAGCCGATCAACCTTGTTGACCACTAGGGTCAAGGGTTTGCCGGTGCGGCGCAGTTCGGCGGCGATATCAAAATCGCCTGTCAGACAACCATCGCGCGCATCGACTAGAAACAGCAGATGATCCGCCTCGGCAATGGCGAGGCGGACCTGACGTTCGGTCAGCATATCAAGCGGATCGGAACTGCCCGACAAGCCGCCGGTATCGACCAGAATGTAAGGACGCGGACCGAGCTGGCCGACGCCATATTGGCGATCACGCGTCAGGCCGGGGTAGTCGGCAACCAGCGCATGACGACTGCGGGTCAGACGATTAAATAGCGTTGACTTGCCGACATTGGGGCGCCCAACCAGGGTGATGACTGGGAGCATGTCAATCCGACGGGGAAACCGCAGTGCCGGTGCGCGCCGGCGGCACCCGTCTGGCCTGCCCGCGTGCGGCGAGCGCAGCAACAGTGCCATCGTTGGCATAGACAAAGACCCGTCCATTGGCCACGGCTGGGCGATGCACAATGCGAGACTTGGACACCCGGTCACGCGCCAGCAGGCGACCGTCATCAAGGGCGAGCCAGTGGACCCAGCCGTCAATATCACCGACCACCAGTTTGTCACCCAGGATGGCCGGTGCCGTCAGTCGCCGATACTTGAGCGCGTCCTGCTTCCACAGACCAGAACCATCAGCGGTGGTGGCGCCCCAGAGGATGTCGGATGAGTCGGTCACAAAAAGTCTGCCTTCATCCGCAGCCAAGCCGGCATAGGCTGAGAGTTCACGCCGCCAGAGCACCGCACCGGTGACGATATCCACTGCTGCCAGGTCACCGTTATAGGTCGCCACATAGGCAATATCCCCCACCACCACCGGATCGACGTCGAGATCGGCAATGCGCTCGAGTTCGCTGCGTCCGCTCGCGGGCGTGACGGTCAGCTCCCAATTGGGCGCGCCGTGCTCGAGTTCGAGACTCACCAGGCGCCCGCCGGCGATGCCGACGATGGCATTATCATTGACGATGATCGGTGAGCTGCTGCCGTGCAGGGTCAATACCGGGGCCGGGTAGCTGTAGCGCCAAAGCTCCTTGCCATCGCTGGCTGACAGCGCATAGACGCTGTCATCGATGGTATGCACGATCACCTGCTCGCCGGCAATGCGGGGTGTCGACAGGATTTCGCTGCTCAATTGCGCGCGCCAGCGTTCGCGGCCGTCTTGCGCGGACAGGCCAATCAACTCGCCATCGCTGGTCCCGAGAACGAGCAAATCGCCCACCACCTCGGGCCCGCCGCTCAAGCGCAGGTCGGTGTCCCGCTCCCAGATCACCCGGCCGTCGTTCTGCGACAGCACCGCCACCTGTCCGCGACCATCGGCCACATATAGGCGACCATCGCGCGGCACTGGCACCAAATTCAGGGCGCGGCCATCGGTACCTTTGCCAATGCGAGTTTTCCACAGGGTATCGACCGCAAGCTGCTGGGCAAAGGACTTATTTAGCTCGGTTGGCGGTCTCGGGTCCTTCTCGCCACCAATCAAGGGCACCATACCACAGCCGCTGAGACCCGAGACCAGCACCAGCAGGATCAGCGCGCCGGCCAGACGGTAACCTGGACCGAGGCTTCTGTTGCTTGTCGTTGTCATCTCTCGTCTCCCGCGCCCTTTGTTTGATCAGATACCACTTAGGCCGGCTCGCACCGTCAAGAAGGCCATCTCAGCTACCCGTGGAAGTGGGCAAATCCTGCAATTTCAGTTCGATCAATCCGGCGGCCGCGACATCCCCCTCCAAGGCTTGGCGATAAGCCGCGCGGGCATCTTCGATGCGGTCCTCGGCCACAGCAATGTCGCCACGCAAAGCGGCAAAGTCAGCCGCGAAGCTATTGTCTTGCTCATGCTGGTCGATCACCGCCCCGGCTGCCGCATAGTCTTGAGCCGCAATCAGCACCCGCGCCAGACGCAGCCCAGCCAGGGTCTTAAGCAGCGCTGTCGGCGCCTGATCAAGCGCCCCGCGCAGCGCCTCGGCCGCCGCCTCGAGTTGGCCCTGATCGCTGTGCGCCTTGGCCAGGGCGAGTTGCCCAAAGTACGCGTAGGCGGTGGAGCCAAAGTCTTCATTCAGGCGCGCCTGCTGCTCGCTGGCAACGGTCAGCAGCGCACTCAACTCGTCGCTAGCCGATTCGGAGTCTGATGAAGCTGGATCGGCATCGGCCGGCGCGGGCGCCATGAGCGAAACCTGGTTCACAGTCACCATCAGCTCCTCGAAGGCGAGCGACGCCTGCTGCCCGAGTTGGTCCTGATAGCTCATCCAGGCACGCCAGCCAAAGATGATCGCCAGTCCGATGGCCACCCCGGAGACCACGGCAAGACCGTTTTCTTTCCACCATTTCTTGATGGCTTCGGCTTTTTCTTCGTCGGTTTGCAACTCGACCACGGTTTTACCCTTATGCGTGAAACGATTCTTGAAAATAGTCCTGACAATAATCAGGGATTTGATCCGGGAATGGATTAGGCGCCAGCTTTCCTGGCCAGATACTTTGACAGATCATCAAGCGCGACTCGCTCTTGTGCCGCATCGCCGCGCAGCGGCTTGACGCTGATTTGGCCCTCGGCCAGCTCATCGTCCCCCAGCACCAGCGCGAAGCGTGCGCCGCTGCGATCTGCTTTCTTGAACTGGCTTTTGAAACTTCCACCACCGCAGTGGCACAGCAGACGCCAGCCGGGCAGCTGCTCGCGCACCTGCTCGGCCACCAGCACCGCCTGCGCCTCGGCCTGCTCGCCGGCCGCGACCAGGAAAAGATCTGGTGCGTCCTTTAGATCTTCAGCTGTGGGCGCGCTCAGCTCCAGCAACCGTTCCAGCCCCATGGCAAAACCCATGGCCGGCGTGGCGCGCCCGCCAAGCTGCTCGACCAAGCCGTCGTAGCGTCCCCCGGCACAGATGGTCCCCTGGGCGCCGAGTGCTTGGGTAATCCACTCAAACACCGTGCGATTGTAGTAATCCAAACCGCGCACCAGGCGCGGGTTAATCCGCACCTCGAGCCCGGCACGCTCGAGCCCTCGGCAGAGTGCATTAAAGTGCGTCCGCGCCTCACTGCCGAGATAATCGAGCAAGCTGGGCGCCGCGGCGATCAGCTCGCGCAATTGCGGATTCTTGCTGTCGAGCACCCGCAGTGGGTTGGTGCCAAGGCGACGCCGGCTATCGTCATCGAGCGCGTCACGATGGCGCTCGAGATAGGCGACCAAATCCTCGCGGTAGCGGACCCGGTCAGCCAGGTCGCCCAGGCTGTTGAGCTCCAGGTGCAGATCGCTCAGCCCCAGCGCGTCCCATAGTCGGCGGGTGAGGAGAATCTGTTCGAGATCAACATCGGGACCAGCCAGCCCAAAGGCCTCCACGCCGATCTGATGAAACTGCCGATAGCGACCGCGCTGCGGCCGCTCGCGCCGAAACATGGGCCCGGCATACCACAGCCGCTGCGGCTGGCTGAGCAGGCCATGCTCGATGGCCGCGCGCACGCAACTCGCGGTGCCCTCAGGACGCAGGCTGAGATGATCCCCACCACGATCTTCGAAGCTGTACATTTCCTTCTCGACGATGTCGGTGACCTCGCCGATGGAGCGTTGAAAAAGTCCGGTTGCCTCGACCAGGGGCATGCGAATTTCGCGATAGCCATAACGCGCGAGCAGGTCGCGCGCGCGCGCCTCCAGCCACTGCCAGCGGGCGCTGTCAGCAGGGAGAATATCGTGCATGCCACGCACGGCGCGCAGCTGTTCTGGTTTCTGTTCGGCCATCTGAATACTTGTTGCCTGTGGGCGGGGATGAGCGCTGTGGACTTAAAGGACAGCGGGGTCGAGATCGAAGCGGGCCACATTGCCGCGCGCGACTGTCTCCACGTCAAACTCTTTCCCGTCCACTGTGACCGCAACCGCCGCCGCATTACCCAGAATGATCGAGTAAGGCCCCCGGCCGCCAAGGGTCTCGCGGTCACCCTTGTTCATTTCACCAAAGAGCTTGTACTCGCCGGTGGCGTCGCGCACATCGACCCAGCAGGGTCCGCTGAAGGTCATGATGACTTCCGCCGTGGCGGAAGCCTCGCTACCATCACTCTCAGTAGCCGTATCATTCTCGTCCGCGTCGGCGCCGATGGACGCGATCAGGCCGGCCATGTCTGCATCGGCCGGCTCTTCATCTGCGGGAGGGGAGTCGGATTCCGGCGCTGTTCCAGATGGCTCGGGCTCGAGTTCGGGCTCGGTATCCAGCGCTTCGGCAGCCGCGTCAGCTGAGGCTTCATCCAGCGGTCTGCCTTCTGGGTTGAGAGCTGCCTCCGGATCGACATCGGCCGGCGGACGCGGCAGAACGGGCCGCGCGACCCTGGGCGTCGGAGAAATTACCCCAGTGTCATCGGCGTCCGGCGCGGAGAGCAGATTGGCAAAGAAGTCGCTGCCGCCCAGTTGCGTCCACCCGAACCATCCCGCGCCACCGAGCACCAGCGCCAACAGCAAACCGATCAGTGGGGCCAGCGGGATGGCAAAGGAACGGCTGTTATCTGCTCGCGCCCGTGCGACAGGCATGGTGGGATGACTATCGGCTGGCTGCACGCGCCGATATTGATCGAGCAGCGGGGCCGGATCCAGCCCGAGTGTGCGCGCATAGGCGCGCAGATAGCCGATCACGAAAACTTCGCTCGGCAATCCCTCGTAGTGGTCGTCCTCCAGCGCGGTGATGGTGCTGACAGACAAATGCAACTCGGCCGCGATCTGCGCCAAGGTAATATTGGCCGTCTCCCGTGCCACTCTGAGCTGCCGTCCAACGCTGTCGTGAAGTGGATCGACCGTATCGGTGTGAAGCGCGGGCGTCGGTTCGTCAATGCTGTGCATGGGTTCAGGCCGGTGGCGGATATTGGATGGCATAGTCTAGGGGGCGAGCTCCATGATCTCGGTTGCATCCGGGAAGCGCTGACGCAGGGAGGTTTCAAGTTTCTTGGCCGCAGCGGTGTTGCCCAGCGCGCGCTCGATGCGCACCGCAAGCAACAAGGCCTGGGGCGTGGCCGCATTTCCGGCTGCGACATAACGTGCCATATAGCCGCGCGCGCCCTGGGCATCGCCATTCGCGAGGTTCTGGCCGGCCATGTTGAGCAGCGCCGGACCGAATCTTGGATTCTTCTCCAGTGCCTGGCGCCAATAACGCTCCGCCTTAACTGTATCGCCAGCACGCCGTGCGCAGTCTGCGGCATTCGCCAGGGCCACCTCCGGGTTGGCGTAGAGCGGGTTGTCGAGCGCCTTCTGAAACTGTTCATCCGCTTCCCGATAACGCGCTTGCTTGCACAGTATCACGCCCCAGGCATTGCGATAGTCAGGATTTTTCGCATCGATCTCGACGGCTTTTTGGAATTGCTTCTCGGCGTCCGCATGCTCGCCAATGCGCTGATAAACAATCGCCAGCATGTAGCGCGCGCGCGCGCTGCCACGATCTTCTCGCACCGCTTGCTTGGCGCGGGTCAAGGCGGCATCAATCTGACCGCGTTGCAGATAGGCGGAAGCCATGTTGACGTAGAGATCAGCCGGGCTTTCCGGCGCAGTGCCAAGCTCGACCTGGAGATCGTGATCGTCGAGGTCGTCCTTGTCACCGCTCGGCAGCAGGGTCGTGCAACCCGAGCCAAACAGGGCAACCGCCAGCGCAGTGGGCAGCAGGAATCTGAATTGATGTCCGGCTTGATCAGTCGGCAGCGGTCCGGTCAAAGCCATTCTCCGGTGAATGAGCGCGAGTTCGGTCATGCTGCTGGCCTCGCGAGGTCCAGCTCGACCCGCTGCGGCGCCCCGCGCCGGCGGTTTTCGACCCGGCCAACGAGCTGACCGCAAGCGGCGGCAATGCCGTCGCCACGCGTTTTGCGGGTGGTGGTGACCAGACCAGCGCCGATCAGGCGCAGGCGAAAGGCATCGACCCGCTCGGGCGGACTGGTCGCAAAGCCGCTGCCGGCAAATGGATTGAACGGGATGAGGTTGACCTTAGAAGGCACGCCCTCGAGCAGACGAATCAGCGCTTTGGCATGCGCTAGGCTGTCGTTGACGCCATCGAGCATGACATACTCCCAGGTGATGCGTCGCCGCTTGTCGGAACCGGCGTAAGCTTTGCAGGCAGGGATCAGTTCCTCGAGCGGATATTTGCGATTGATCGGCACCAGTTCATCGCGCAACGCATTGTCCGGCGCATGCAGCGAAACCGCCAGCGAGACATCGGCAACCTCTTTGAGCCGGTAGATATTGGGCACCAGCCCGGAGGTGGACAGGGTCACCCGGGTCTTGGCCAGCATATAGGCCAGATCATGTTGCATCACCGCCATGGCCTGCACCACGGCGTCGAAATTAGCCAGCGGCTCGCCCATGCCCATCAGCACCACATTGGTTGGGGCAAGACCAGTGCGACGAGTCGCGGCCCACACCTGACCGATGATCTCACCTGGCGTCAGGTTGCGGCTGAAGCCCTCACGCGCGGTGGCGCAAAAACGGCAGTCAAGCGCGCAACCAACCTGAGATGACACACATAGGGTACGTCTTTTCCCCTCCGGGATGAAGACCGTCTCGACCCGCTGCCCATCGCCCAGCTCGAGTATCCATTTCACTGTGCCATCGGGCGCCGGTTGCTCCAGCGCGATCCGGGGCAGTTCGCAGGGGCACCGCAACGCCAGGGACTGACGCATGGCCGCCGGCAGGTCGGTCATGAGATCAAAATCCAGCACGCCATGCTTGTGCACCCATTTGAACAGATTGCGACCATGAAAGGCCTTGCCGCCATGCGCAATGGCGAGCTGCTCGCAACCCTTGAGGTCCAGCTCGAGCGGATTGACAGATTCTTCTGCGTTCAGCAATGGCGTGTTCATTAATGGTCGATTCAGGATGGCCGATAATCCGCTCAGCGGGTGCGCACGCAGACCCCCTCAGGGAAGAAAAAGGCAATCTCGGTCGCCGCCGTGTCAGGTGCATCCGAGCCATGCACGGCATTTTCGGTAAAGGAGTCGGCAAAGTCCGCACGAATGGTGCCGGGTGCAGCTTGGGCGGGGTTGGTGGCACCCATAATCTCGCGGTTAAGCGCGATGGCGTCTTCGCCCTCAAGCGCCATGGCAAGCACCGGACCCGAGGTCATGAAGCCGACCAGCTCGTCGAAAAACGGCTTGCCCTGATGCACCGCATAAAACGCAGCGGCCTGTTCGCGGGACATGTGCAGCATGCGAGCGGCGAGAATGCGCAACCCGGCTTTCTCGAAACGGTCACAAATAGCGCCAATGGCATTCTTGGCAACCGCGTTGGGTTTAATGATGGACAGGGTTTGTTGGACGCTCATGCTGACTCCTTTTGGGCTTGCGCCCGATAAAAAACGAAACTAGGTGCTGGATCGGCGGTGATCGGCAAACTGCGCCAACAGCTGGGCTCGCCTTTCAGGTCGGCCGCCATGATCCAACGACAGCGCACAAGTCTAATCGGGAAAGCGCCCGAAAATCCATCCGTCAAGCGCAAAATATACCAAGCGGACATGGATTTTCGACTTGTCTCGGACCGGGCAGCGGTCACTGGGGATGCAGTAAACCCTGCCCATGGGGCTTCAGGCTGGGGGTTTCACGGCAGCATCCTGCCGCAGAGCCCCCGTGACCACCACTCACCCCAAAATACGCCCCAATTCCATGTCGATTGGGTATAACATTCGCCACCCTGACACGGGCGCCCCGATTCGCGACAACTGGCAGATTTTGGGCCGATTTTGGGCGGATTTTCGGGCTCATCTTCATGAGGCATTACAACCTGGGGGAGCCTGCCTTGGCTGATTATGACCTTTTCAACGGCGATGCGGATGGTCTTTGCGCGCTGCAACAACTGCGCCTGAGCGAGCCACGCGACAGCACCCTGATCACCGGCGTCAAGCGCGACATCGCGCTGCTGAGCCGCGTCGCGCCGGCAGCGGGCGACCGGCTGACAGTGCTTGACATCTCGCTCGATAAAAACCGGGCTGACCTCAGGCGCGTGCTTGAGGCCGGCGCGAGCGTGCGCTGGTTCGACCACCATTATGCGGGCGAAATTCCCAGCCACGACCGATTCGAGGCCCATATCGACCCCCGCCCGGATCAAGGCACCAGCCTGCTGGTGAATCATGCACTCGGCGGGCGATTCTTGGAATGGGCGCTGGTTGGAACCTTTGGCGATAATTTCGACACTAGGGCGCGCGCACTGGCGAGCGAGGTCGATCTGTCCGCACGCGACACCGAGGCGCTGCGTGAGCTTGGCATTCTGCTCAACTACAACGGCTATGGCGCACAGGTCAGCGACCTGCATTTTCCGCCCGACGCGCTCTTTCGACGCCTAGAGCCCTATCACGACCCGCGCGAGTTCATCGCCGCCGATGAGGCGTTCGGCCAACTGCGCGCCGGCTATGCACAAGATATGGCGCTCGCGCAAGCCCTGGCGCCTGAGCTCGCATCCCCAACCCACTGCCTACTGCGGCTGCCGTCCGAGCCCTGGGCGCGGCGCGTCAGCGGCGTGCTCGGCAACGCACTGGCTCAACAGGCACCAGGGCGCGCGCATGCGCTGCTGACAGTGCTCGACCAGGGCGGCTATCTGGTCAGCGTGCGCGCCCCACTCGAGCGCCCCGATGGCGCCGACGCACTCTGCCGCCAGTTCGCTACCGGCGGCGGGCGCAAGGCCGCTGCCGGCATTAACGCGCTGCCGGAATCTGACTACGACCGATTCGTATCAGCTTTCCATGCCGCTTTCACCTGATCGCGGCTATTAGCCTCTGCAATCCGCCCTCATCGCCCCAAGACGCGGCACTCCAAGGTCGTGACAGTGAGGGGATGCGACCTCTCGCACAGGAAAAAACTTGAAAAAGCGCTCCACTGTATTAGAATATACTTATAGACTAACTTAACGGCTCAACGCTTTTTAGGAGCGCGATCATGATCGATTGCAACACGATGCGAGCAGCCGTCCTCTTGTCAGGCGCATTGATGCTAGCCGGGCTTCTGTTGGGCGGCATTGCAATGAACACTCCGCTGGTCATCCCGGCCAGCTACGCTTCGCTGATTCTGGTACTCACAGCCAGCGCAGTTCTTGCGGGGATTTTTATTGTTGCCATGATTCCAGGCGTGTCGCGGCGACTGGAAGAATGCCAGCACTGATCAACTTGGACTGACCGTTCGCCCACTGCCGCCCCCACTCAATGCTCGCCCATCACGGTCGCTGCGGCGCCGGGCTCAAGGCCGAATTCCTCCTCAACCATCGCGTTCCAGGCCTCACGCTTGAAGGTCAGGCGCTCGGGCACTGGCCGGTGCACCAGATTGATGTGACAGTCGATGCAGGTCTTACCCTCAGCATCCTCCTGGTGAATAGCCGCCGTGTTAGCGCGCGTCCCCATGATCGCCTCCTGCGCGTGGCAGCGCTTGCAGGTAGCTGAGTCGCGCTTGCGAAACCAGTCACGCGCGGCAAAGGCTGCCTCAGGCAAATGCAGGGTGTTGACGACAGGATCGTCATAGTCAGGCCCGAAAAGCTGCTTGATCAAATCCTTGGTACCCACGGCATGGTCATAGGTCGCCATGATAATGCCTTCTGATACATGGCAGTCGCCGCAGCTCGCGCGCACGCCCGAGGGCGAGTTGTAGTGCACCGATTGGCGGTAGAAGTCGTCCGCATAGCTCATAGAGTGACACGACAGGCAAAATTCGTTGGAGCTGGTGAAATGATCGAACTCGATCAGAAAAAACATAAACACCACGCCACTGACGCCGCCGACCACCAGTGCAAAAAGCACATGACGGGTAATAAAGAGCGGAGCCCTTAGCTTAATCATTGCCGCTGCCCTCGCTGGCAGGCGCAGCCTCTGTCATGGGGGCAGCGGTCTGAGGTTCGGCAACCTGAGATTCGACTCTGGCTTGCGGTGCTTTTCCTGATTGGTCCGCATCTCCTAAAGCCTCGCTCGGGCCTGGCTCAAGCGCGGGTAGCGGTGACCAGCCAAGGATTGGATTGGCTGCATCAGGACTGGACTGCCATCGGTGATGATCGCTTGCCGCCAACACCGGGTCGATCAACTCGCCTGCAGCATCACCCGCCACCGCCCGTGCCTGGGGCAGGAAGCGGCTGTAGAAATTCCGCCCGACCAGATACATGCCCTCCCACCAGGCATGGTTGGGGCTGGCCATGGCCGCGCCGTGGCGCGCACGCGCACCCTCGTCATGCCACAGCTCCCAATAGGTGAACTCAAGCGGCTCGTCGAAAGGCAGCGGAGTCAGTAGTCCCTGCTCATACAAGCCTTGCATGATGGCGGCAGCCGGTTCGCCGAACTTGCCGTTGTAGAGCGCCACCACAGCGTCGAATTGATCCATGAAGCTCTCGGTAAAGTTCTTGCCATGACACTCCAGGCACACCATGCTCATGATCTTCCGGCGCCGATCCGGGCCGGCCACCACTTTGACTTTGCCGGTGGTCCCATCGGCCTTGGTCAACTCGGTGCCGCGCTTCGGTGGCTTCTGGTCAGCCGGCAGCTCAAGCTTATCCCCGTCCTCGAAGACCACCAGATACTGTTGGACTGAGACCGGGGTATTCAGGCTCCAAGCGTTGCGCATACCAACATCGTGGGTGGAAGGCACCTTGCCAGCCGCACCCATGTGGCAGGTCACACAGGTAGGTGCGGCGGTGTAGTCCTGCCCGGCAACCCAGGTATCGGCATCCAGGTTCATCGCCTCATGCTGAGCTTTGTAGATCATCCCGTGCTTGGAGGCTTCAAAGACTTCCTTGTCTGGCGAATCCGGCCCTGAGTGGCAGCGCACGCAAGCATCGGGCTCGCGCGCCTGCGCCTTGGAGAAGGCATGGCGGCCATGACAGGAGGAACAGGAGCCCTTGGAACCATCGGGATTGATGCGCCCAATGCCGGAATTGGGCCAGGTGGCAGGATCAAGGCTGCCATCGCCACGCACCTTCACGGCCGAGCCATGACACTGGTCGCAGCCCGCTGCCTGCATGGCTGCGCCGGTCAGATTGTGCGCCAGCGCCGGCACCCGCTCGCTGATGATGGCATGGGCCTCGGCATGGACCGAGCCGGACTGCTCATCGAGTTCCGTCTGATGACAGCGGCCGCAGTCCTTGGGCGACACGATCACCGAGATCACCTGCCCCTCATGGGTAATGGCATCGGCATCGGCCGGATCAGCCTGGTGGCAGTCCATGCAGTTCACCCCCGCCTGATGATGCGCGCTACCGCGCCATTGCTCGGCCAAACCGGGCGATGACTTAGTATGGCAACTCACGCAGTTTTCACCCTCAGGATGACCCCAATGGCTCGGGTCCAACTTGACCTTGGCCGCCTGTGCCGGAACTGCAAGCAGAAGAAAGACAGGGAGAATGACCGAACACATAATCGGATACTTCATGAGCGCACCTTCAGAATCGCCGAGAGTTACATCAATGTTTCAGGGTGTCATTCGCAAGCCAAGTCAAGGAAGAGAAGCGGCTGGCTAAACAGATCAACAGGATAAATACCAAAGGCGATACCATCGCGCAGCAACATTAGCAACCACTGAATTAGCATATTCTAATGTTAGAATTTTTGATTAAACCAATGGAACAGCCCTGTCTGGCAGCTTTTGTCGAACCGGTCTGATTAAATCAAGAAGGGCCGTGACTGGCAATCGGCCTTTATTGACCTGCGCCATGTTTCCCGGCACCATTATCATGTCATCATCACCTCGCTCAGCAGACTCAGGTCTCGAGGCTTCCATGATATTCAAAGTGGGCAGAAATACCACCGGGAGGATAATTATGATCTCAGCTCGACTCCATCGCGTCACAGCACCTGTGGCGACGGCCCTTATTGTGTTTGCCTGCGTCTTTGCCGGACTCGGCAACCTGGCCCTGGCGGAGGAATCCGCTGAGGCAGCCACCAACATCCACCACGTCTCTTCCGAAGTGTGCGCGAACTGTCATCAGGAAATATTTAAACAATGGCAAGGTTCAATGCATGCCAATAGCACGGCATTAACCGATCCTATTCATGCTACTTTCTATAAAAATGTCGCTGGCGATCCAACTCAAGAAGGCGTCACTCTGAAAGCATCTGGCAAATTTCCTATTTGCCTGCAATGCCATGCTCCGAACGCTGCAATCGATAAAACAACCAAGCTCGATGCCAAACCCGCTTACCAAGAAGGGGTCAATTGCGTCGCCTGTCATACGCTGGCTCAGTTCAATGGTGTCGACGGCCCAGATGGCAAATTGATGCTGGGCTTGAAGTCCTATGAGATCTCAGACCAGCTGCAAGGCCCATCGGGCATGAACAACAAGCTCGCCGAGCTTGCCAGCAGCGGCGATGATCTCTTCGGCGGCGCCGGAGTGGGTGGGGCGGATTCGCAAAAGCCCAATCCACACTTTGGCGAGCCGGTGGAATACGAGGGCAAGCAGATTCCGGCTCTTCCCATGGCCGGTAATCCCAAGCTGATGAAAAGCTCGGATGCCTGCATGGGCTGCCATGACCAGCGCAATAACCCGCACGGCGTGCCTTTATGCCAGACCGGCAACGAATACGAGCAGAGTGAGTCGCAAGTCAACTGCATTGCCTGCCACATGCCAATTGCCGAGGGACTGGCCGACCATTCCATGGGCGGCGGTCATAGCCCAGCAATGCTCGAACGCGCAGTCATTTTTGATATCGACACCGAGAGCGATGGCGACAATCTCAAAACCACGGTTTATCTCAAAAACCAGCTGCCGCACTCCATGCCCACCGGCGCACCCTTCCGCAATGTCTATCTGAAGCTCACGGCATACGATGAAAGCGGCACCGTTGTCTGGGAGAGTGCCGAAGGCCATCCGGGCAAGGATGATCCTCAAGCCTACTTCTCCTATTCCATGACCGATGATGAAGGCAAGCCCGCCATGCCGCCTGTGGCCACAAAACCTGGCGAGGACACCCGCCTTGGACCCCATGAGGAACGCACCCTGGTCTATGAAATCCCGGCGGAAACCGTCGCCTTGGTGCGCGGCGAGCTTTACTACAACCTTTTGTGGCCCAAGCTGGTGGAGAAATTCACCCACTTGCCTAAAGATCTGACCGATCCGGTACTGATCGCCGTGGCCGAGAACCCCATCGGCGAAGACTGATCTCCGGTCCAACACCCAACCAAACGCCCGGCCCCGCCGGGCGTTTTTTTTGTCACTCGGGCATCCTGGTCCGTCCGAAATACCGAGCCCCCTTGAAATCTCGTCTCGTTCTGGGCCGGGTGACGGCCACGGGGGACGCCGTGAATACATCCCAAAAAGAACCGGCATTTACCATTGGGCTCAGCCGCACTTTGCGCGACAATAGCGGGTTGTCATCGGCGCACCAGTTGCAGCCCCCGGTGCGACAGTGTACTGATGCAGATTAGGGGCGCCACAGTCGCCCGATACTCCCAAACAACCCAGCGCAAACGACGAGGCCGAGACTTCTGAACAACCAACCCTCCCCCACCATCGAATGGCTCGGCATCGCCGCCGTCCAACCCAGCACCAAACACCGCAAAGGCGCCGAAGCGCGTCAGGACCAGCTCACCAAACCGCCAGGCTCCCTCGGCCGGCTCGAGCATCTTGCCTGCCAGCTTGCCGAACTCCAAGCGCGCGAGCGCCCGCAAGTTGAACGCATTCAGATCGTCGTCTTTGCTGGCGATCACGGCATTGCACGCGCGGGGGTATCAGCCTTTCCGCAAGAGGTCACCGCCGCCATGGTGCGCAACTTTGCCGCCGGCGGAGCCGCCATCAGCGTGCTGGCCAAACAGCTCGGCGCGGAGTTTGAAGTGGTGAATCTGGGCACGGTCATTGATCCCGGCCCCCTACCCGGCGTCAAGGACTATCGCCTGGGCCCCGGCACGGCGAGTTTCGATGAACATCCGGCCATGACCGAGCATCAGCTCGCCTGCGCGCTGGGAGCGGGCCGCCATGCAGTTGAGCGCGCCCACTTGCAGGGATGCGAGCTTTTTATTGGCGGGGAGATGGGTATTGGCAACACAACCTCGGCTGCGGCCATCGCCTGCGCACTGCTCGGCCAGCCAGCAGAGATTCTCGCTGGCCCGGGCACTGGACTGGACCTGGCCGGGGTCGCCAGAAAAACCGCCGTTATTGCCTCCGCGCTGCGCCAACACCGGGAGGCTTGCGCATCTCCGCTTGAGACCTTGCGCTGCCTCGGCGGCTTTGAGATCGCGGCACTGGCAGGCGCCTATGTCGCCTGCGCGCAAATCGGGCTACCGGTGGTGATTGACGGCTTTATCAGCAGCGCCGCAGCCCTAACCGCCACGCGTCTGTGCCTAGGCGCGGAGAAGTGGTTCCTCTTCTCCCACAACTCGGCCGAGCCGGGCCATCGCCTGATGCTAGAAGCCATGCACGCAAAGCCCTTGCTGGACATTGGCATGCGCTTGGGCGAAGGCAGCGGCGCGGCAATGGCGGTCCCCATGCTGCGCATGGCCTGCGCCCTGCACAACGACATGGCCACATTCGCCGAGGCGGAAGTGGCCAGCAGCCGTCAACCAGCGGACGCCTGAGGCGGATGGCCAAGACGGATCGCGAGTGCGGATAGTCAGTCTGGATGGCTAAGACAGATGACTGATTCAGATAGACGGGGGGATATTGGTGCGGATCCCGGGTCAGCCGATACCGTGCCAACCTTCCGCGCTCCGGCACCCGAGGATCAGAGCCAGAAGGATCATCTGCCGCCTCCCCCGAAACCAGCGGCTTTCAAAGGGTTCACCCACAGCGCTTGCGAGTATTATCCCTGCCACCCTGGGGTGCGCCGCGCGTTTAATTGTCTGTTTTGCTACTGCCCCCTGATCGAGCGGGAGTGCCCCGGTCCCTACCAGCTCTTCACCGATGCGCGCGGCACGCCCCGCAAGGACTGCTCCGCCTGCCGCCTGCCCCATGATGGCATTGCCCCATCCTGGACTTTCATTCAGCGCTGGCTGCACGCACCAGCCTTTGGCGGACAGCCACAATCGCGCGCGCGAATTCGTGCGCTGTCACAGGCTCTCAGGCCCCCGGTGTCAGAATAGATCAGCGCGCGAGTTGACTGGCATCCGCATCGCAAAGGCTGGCCGGCTGCAAAGCTGACGCATCAAACCCCAAAGTAGTCCCGGTACCAATCCACGAAGCGCCCCACGCCCTGCTCGACCGACGTCTGCGGCCGATAGCCAGTGTCTTCGATCAGCTCAGTGACATCGGCATAGGTATCTGGCACATCACCCGGCTGCAACGGCAGCAGGTTCTTGCGTGCCTCGCGCCCGAGCGCCTGCTCCAGCACCTCGATGTAGCGCATCAGCTCCACCGGCTGGCTGTTGCCGATGTTGTAGAGCCGATAGGGCGCCAGGCTGGTGGCGGAATCCGGGCGCGCGCCGTCCCAGTCGGGGTTCGGCTCAGGCAGGCGGTCGAGCACCCGGATCACACCCTCGACGATATCGTCGATATAGGTGAAATCGCGCCGGTGGTGCCCGTGGTTGAACACATCGATGGGCTCTCCGGCGAGAATGGCTCGGGTGAATTTGAACAGCGCCATGTCCGGTCGGCCCCAGGGACCATAGACGGTGAAAAAGCGCAGACCGGCGGTTGGCAGCCGGTAGAGATGGCTGTAAGTGTGGGCCATCAGCTCGTTGGCTTTTTTGCTCGCGGCATAGAGGCTCAGTGGATGGTCGACATTGTCATGCACCGAGAAGGGCATGCTGGTGTTGGCGCCATAGACCGAGCTGCTCGAGGCATAGACCAGGTGCTCCACCCCGTTGTGCCGGCAACCTTCGAGCACATTGGCAAAGCCCAGCAGGTTGCTGTCGACATAGGCCAGCGGATTTTCGATCGAATAGCGCACCCCGGCCTGGGCGGCCAGATTCACCACCCGCTGCGGGCGGTGCTTGGCGAAGGCCTCGGCCATGCCGGGGCGGTCTTCGAGGTCCAGGCGAAGATCGGTGAAGCCGGCGTGATCGGTTAGCCGGGCCAAACGGGCGCGCTTGAGCTCCGGATCATAGTAGTCGTTCAGGTTGTCGACGCCGACGACCTCGTCGCCGCGCTCAAGGAGCCGCAGCCCCAGAGCGGAGCCGATGAATCCGGCCGCACCGGTAATCAAGACTTTCATGGCTGTATTTCCTCTTGGTTTCGCATCTCGTCTAGAGCCGCCCGTCGACCGCATCCTTGGGAAACAAGTGCTTCACATCATAGAGCACGCCGCCCGGCTTGAGCACCGCGCGCACCGCCTCGCTGCCCATGGCGGCATAGTCGCGATGCGCGACGGCGAGAATCACGGCATCGTAGGCGGGAGCGGTCGGCCAGTCGACCAGCTTGAGCCCATACTCAGACTCGGCCTCGGCAGCACTGGCCCAGGGATCATGCACATCGCAGCCGATGCCATGGTCGCGCAGCTCGGCGAGAATATCGACCACCCGGGTATTGCGCAGATCCGGGCAGTTTTCCTTGAAGGTAAGCCCCATCACCAGCGCGCGAGTGTCCGGACCGATGCGCGCGCGCCGGCACAGAGCCTTAATCACCTCGCCAGCCACGAAGGCGCCCATGCTGTCGTTCAGCCGCCGGCCAGCCAGGATAATCTCCGGCTGATAGCCGATGGCCTGCGCCTTGTGGGTCAGGTAATAAGGATCAACCCCGATGCAGTGCCCGCCCACCAGTCCGGGCCGAAAGGGCAGGAAATTCCATTTACTGCCAGCGGCGGCCAGCACCTCATCAGTGTCGATGCCGAGCCGGTTGAAAATCAGCGCCAGCTCGTTGATCAACGCGATATTCACATCGCGCTGGGTATTTTCGATGACCTTGGCCGCCTCGGCCACGCGGATGCTGCTGGTCGGATGGGTGCCAGCGGTGATGATGCGTCGATAGAGCGCATCAACATAAGCCGCCACCTCCGGCGTCGAACCCGAGGTGACCTTTTTGATGTTGGGCAGGCGCCGCTCAGCGTCGCCCGGATTGATGCGCTCCGGGCTGTAGCCGACAAAAAAGTCCTGATTGAAAATCAGCCCCGAGCCCTGCTCGATCAGCGGCACGCAGACTTCCTCGGTCGCACCGGGGTAGACGGTGGATTCATAGATCACAATGGCGCCGCGCCCGATGATGCCGCCGAGCAGCCGACTGGCGGACTCGAGCGGGCGAAAGTCGGGCTGGCGGTACTCATTGATCGGTGTCGGCACCGTGACGATAAACAGATTGCAGTCGCGAAGCTGCTCCGGGTCATGGGCGTAGCGCAAAGGCTCGGGCAGCGCCGCGATCTCCGCAAGCTCAGCAGGCGAGACCTCGCGGGAGCTGTCCTCCCCGCGCTCAAGCTCAGCGATGCGCTCGCGCTTGATATCGAAGCCAGTGGTCAGGAAATGCTTCGCCAGCTCCACCGCCAGCGGCAGGCCGACATAACCAAGCCCGATCACGCCAATGCGCGGCGGGCGGGATTGTAGCGTGATGTCCGTCATTTTCTTGCGATATCCCTTGTAACGGTTGACCTGAGCTCGCTAAAGATCAGAACACATCTCCAAAACGCATCTTAATGATGCGTTCTCAGCGCTAACCGCGCGACGCCATAAGCAGCCTGCTGCTGCTCGGCAGGCTCCACCGGGACGCCCAGCAAGCGTTCGCGCAGACAGGTCCATGCGGTATTGCGCGCGCCGCCGCCAATGGTGAGCACCCGTCTCGGTGCCGGTGCGCCGAGTTGCTGCAAACGCTCGTATCCAGCCTGCTCGATGCGGGCGATGCCTTCGAGCAGGCCACGCAGAAATTGCACATCCGATGCCGGGCGTGGCTGCATGCGCGGTGCCAGATTCGGATCATTTGTTGGAAAGCGCTCGCCGACGCCGGGGAGCGGATAATAGCCAAGACCGCTGTCGCGCGTTGGGTCGATCCTGGCGCTGAGGGATTTCAGTTCCTGCGGCGAGAAAAACTGCGCCAGCACGCCACCGCCGCTGTTGGAGGCGCCGCCCAGCAACCAGCCCGAGCCGAGGCGATGACTGTAGATGCCGTATTCAGGCGCGGTGACCGCTTGCTCAGCGATCATTTTCACCACCAGGGTGCTGCCCAGGCTGGTGACCGCGTCACCGGGCTCAAGCGCGCCCGTGGCCAGCACGGCGGCGGTACTGTCGGTGGTGCCGGCGAGGATGCGCAAATCCGCAGGCAGGCCAGTCGCAGCGGCAGCTTCCGCTGTGATGGGGCCAAGATCGGTGCCGGGCGCAACCACCTCGGGCAAGCGCAGCGGGGCCAGCCCGAATTGCTCAATCCAGCCTGGCCAGCACTCGGCTTGCGGGTCAAAACCCATTTTCAGGTTATTGTTCCAGTCGCTGAAGCCGAAGCGCCCGGTCAGGCAGCCGCTCAGCCAGTCAGCCTGATGTAACGCCAGCACGTCCGCGACCGGCTGGTGGTGGGCGCGCAGCCACAGGAGCTTGGCGAGGCTGGAACTGGCACCGCGCGCGGGCGAGTCCATTGGTGCGATACGCTCGATCTCCGCCGCCTGTTCGCGCGCGCGGCTGTCGTCGTACATCAGTGCCGGGCCAAGCGGCTGCCCTTGGGCGTCGCACAGCAGCACCGTGGCCGAGGTGGCGTCCAGGCAGAGCGCCCGCAGCCTGAGCCCGCCGCATTGGCTTGCCAGGGTCGAGAGCACCTGCCGCACCCCGAGCCACCAGTCCTGCGGCCGCTGTTCGGCCCAGCCCGGGTTGGCGCGCACCGAGGCCGGCAGCTCGGCCTGCGCCTCGGCGATCTGCGTGCCATCACAGGCAACAGCCACCGCCCGACAGCCGGAGGTACCGACATCGAGTCCGATGACGCCAGCATCCCGCCGGCTCGCGCGCGCGATCACGACGCGATCACGACAGGCGAACCGGTTCCAATAGCATCCTGACGACTGGCACGCGCGATCACGATAAACGCACCGGCTCCGCAGGCGTCCACCCCGGCGCGCGATGCTCGGCCACAACCGTGGTATAGATGCCGCCGCGAACATTGAACTCTGCGGTCAGCCGAATGAAGCGCGGGGAGAGTGCCGCAACCACGTCATCGAGAATGCGATTGGTCACGTCCTCATGGAAATGACCCTCGTCGCGGAAGGACCAGACGTAGAGCTTGAGTGACTTCAGCTCCACGCAAAGCGCATCGGGCACATATTCGATCATCAGCTCAGCAAAGTCCGGCTGCCCGGTCTTGGGACACAGGCAGGTAAACTCCGGCACCTGGATGCGAATGCTGTAATCGCGCTGCGGCTGCGGGTTGGGAAAGGTCTCGAGCGTCTTGCTCGGTTCGCTAGGCATCTTGTCATCCTCAAAAGAAATGGGGGGCGGCCGGTGCCAGTCCGGCGCAACTTCTGGCATTCGGGTTTCAAGCCGCAAGCAGGGGCGCAACATCCTCTTCCGTCACCGCTGACGCGTTCAAAGCGGCCAGCACTTGATTCAGCTCGGCAAGGCTGACATGCCCAGGGGCGGTCATCTCAACACCGATCGGCTTTCCATCGACGGTGAAGTCAACCAGAAGCCCGGAGCCAGCTTGCTCGACATAGTCGCTCCTCTCACCGCTCGCTCGCGGCAAATAAAGGTAAGCCGCCAGTGGGCGCCCATGCCGAAAAGTGACTTCCAGATACGGTGATTTCATGGATTCATCCCCTTAAGTGGATAAGCCGTCACAACCACGAGGAGCTTCTCGATCACATCCGGCTCAACGATAATTTCCCAACGGCGCTGATGGTGCTTTGCCTCGACGATCCATCGGCCCTCGATGACGTCGGGTCGAAACCTAGGCGCAAACGCTAGCATGGTCCGCAGGTCGACTTCGTTGAAATCGCGATCCTCCATCCTCTTAAAGAGGTGCGGCGTCAACTCAAGCTCCCAGTCCCACCACTCGGGCCACGAAGAATCCGTCTGCACACGCTTACCCCTTAACCAGGCCGGCAATGATCACCCTGTTGCCCTGGCAGCAACAAGTCGCCGGTTTCTAGGCATTCTATCGCGCCATTCGCATGAGTGTCTGGCCTCGCGTTTAGGCGCCCATGCGTGGCATCAGCTCCCGCCACCTGGGAACCGCTGCGCATTTTCAAGTATCCTCTTGCCCTGCCATTGATTAGCATCCAACCCCATGCGGCTCGAAAAAATCAAAATCGCCGGTTTTAAGTCCTTCGTCGACCCAACGACGGTGCCTTTTCCGAGCAATTTGGTCGGCATTGTGGGGCCGAATGGCTGCGGTAAGTCGAATGTGATCGACGCCGTACGCTGGGTGATGGGTGAGAGTTCGGCGAAGATGCTGCGTGGGGAGTCCATGGCGGATGTCATCTTCAATGGCTCGACCGGACGCAAGCCTGTGGGGATGGCGACCATTGAGTTGTTGTTCGACAACCACGATGGTGGCGCTGGTGGGGCCTTTGCCGCTTTCGGGCAGATTTCTGTCAAGCGCCAAGTGTCGCGCGATGGGCAGTCGAGTTATTTTCTCAACGGTTCGCGCTGCCGCCGACGCGATATTCAGGATCTTTTCCTTGGCACCGGCCTGGGGCCGCGCAGCTACTCCATCATCGAGCAGGGCATGATCTCGCGCTTTATCGAGGCGCGCCCGGAAGAGCTGCGGCTGTTCATTGAGGAAGCGGCCGGTATTTCCAAATACAAGGAGCGTCGGCGCGAGACCGAGACCCGCATGCGCCACACGCGCGAGAATCTTGAGCGACTCGAGGACGTGCGCGATGAGGTGTCCAAGCAGTTGCAGCATCTCGAACGCCAGGCAGCGACGGCGGAGAAGTATCGCCAGCTGAAGGCGCAGGAGGAGACACTCCAGGCCCAGCTCGCCGCCCTGCACTGGCGCGATCTCGACACCGACATCAACACCCGCGAGCGCGCCCTGGCCGCCGCCGAGAACGCGCTTGAGGCCAATCGCGCCGAGCAACGCGCTTGCGAGGCGGAGATCGAGCGCCTGCGCGCCGCCCATGCCGACGCTTCCGAACAGTTCAATCAGGTGCAGGGCCAATACTATGCCGTGGGCTCGGAGATCGCTCGGCTGGAACAGGCCATCAGCTTCGCGCGCGAGCGCCGCGGCCGTCAGCAGACCGAGCTTAGCCGCGTCGAGCAGGAATTATCCGATGCCCAGCAACTCGACACGCGCGACCGCGACCGCCTGGCCGAGTTGGATACCGAACTTGAACGCGACCAGCCCGCGCTGGAAACCGCACGCGAGCATCTCGAAGGCGTCGCTGAGCAACTCGAGCAAGCGCAAGAGGCGCTCGATGGCATCCAGCGGCAATGGGATGATTGGCAAACGCGCGTTAGCGAGCCGGCGCAGCAGGCGCAAATCGAGCGCGGGCGCATCAATCAAATTGAGCAACGCCTGAACCAGGATCAACAGCGCGCCGAGCGTTTGCAGCAAGAGTTGGCGCGCCTGGACACGGCGGAACTGCAATCCCGACTCGAGCACCTGGCCGAACGCACCGAGGGCCTGGATGAGCGCATCAGCTTGGCCGCCGATACCCAAACCCGCGCCAGCGAGCAATTGCGCAATGCCGACGAGGAGCGCCGCTCCCTGGCCGGTCGCCTGGATGCCGCGCGCACCGAGCTGCAAACCGCACGCGGTCGCCAGTCGTCGCTTGAGGCACTGCAAGAAAGCGCCCTGGCCAGCGACGATGACAGCCGTGCTAACTGGCTGGATCAACAGGGCCTGCTCGACGCCCCGCGCCTGATCGACCTGCTAGAGGTCGCCAGCGGCTGGGAGAACGCGGTCGAGGCCGCGCTCGGCCAAGCTCTTGGCGCCATCGGCAGTGAGGCCTTCGCGCGCCATGCCGAGCAGGCCGACGGCACCGGGCTGATGCTGTTTGACCGCAGGGCGCGCGCGTCTGGCGCGGTCGCTGATGCCGACCGTCTGCTCGCGCACATCACAAGCGACTGGCCGCTCGAAGGACTGCTCGGCCGATATCTATGCGCTGAGAATCTAACCGACGCCCTAGCCCGGCGCGAGCAACTCGCCCCGGGCGAATGCCTGGTCACCCGCGACGGCACCCTGGTCGCACACGACTGGCTGCACAGCACTGCGCCCGATGGCCCCAGCCTGGCCGGCAGCCTGTTACGCGCCGAGGAGCTGAAGAGCCTTCAGGCCCAAACCGAAGAGCTTGACGATGTCATCGCCGAACTGGCCGAGCAGCAAATCACCCTGGCCAATGAGCGCCAGCAGCTTGAGCGGGAGCGCGAAGCAGCCATCAATAGCGTCACCCAACTCAGCCGCGAGCGCGCGGCCATGGACGCCGAAATCGGCGCCGGGCGCGCGCGCCTGGAGCACCTGCGCGAACGTGGCGAAGCCCTCCAAGCGGAGCTGGCTGAACTGGCCGACGCGCGCGAAACTGGTCTGGAAGAGTTAGAAGAGGCGCGCGAACGCCTGACCCTCGCACTCGAAGCCAGCGAGCAGGTCGCCGCCGAGCGCGATCAGTGCGGACGCGAGCGCGAGCGCCTGCGCACCGCGCTCACCAGCGCCCGCGCCGAGGAACAGCAGGCACGCAACCGGGTCGCCGAGCTCACGCTCAACATCGAAACCCGCCGCGCCTCGCGCGAGGCCACCCAGGCCAACTTAGAACGCGCCGAGCAGCAACTCACGCAACTCAGCCAAAGGCGCGATGAACTCGGCAAGGAACTCGAAGCCGCCGCCGAGCCCGAAACCGAAGCGAGAGAGCAGCTCGAAACCCAGCTCGAACGCCGCATGGAGGTAGAAGAGGCACTTAGCGCCGCGCGCACCCAGATGGAACAGCTCAGCACCGAAGTCAACGAGCAAGAGCAAGAACGCCATCGCCTTGAGCAAGCCAACGCCAATGCCCAGGCCGACCTCGCCGAACGCCGGGTGCAGTTACAGGAGCGCTTGGTGCGCCGCCGCACCTTCGAGGAACAGCTCGCCACCGACGGCAAGGAGCCGCGCGCCCTGCTCGAAGGGCTGGAAAGCGGTGCCACAGCCGATCTCTGGCAGCAGCGCCTGAGCGAGATCGGCGCCAAAATCTCGCGTCTGGGCAACATCAACCTGGCCGCCATTGATGAGTTTCAGGAGCAATCCGAGCGCATGCGCTACCTCGACGAGCAGCGTCAGGACATTCAGTCCTCGCTCGACACCCTCGAGAGCGCCATCCGCAAAATCGACCGCGAAACCCGCACCCGTTTCAAGGAGACCTACGACCGCGTCAACTCAGGGCTGCAAGCACTCTTTCCGCGCCTATTCGGCGGCGGTAATGCCTATCTGGAACTGACCGACGACGACCTGCTCGAAACCGGCGTTACCATCATGGCGCGGCCACCAGGCAAGCGTAACGCCAGCATCCATCTGCTCTCCGGCGGCGAAAAAGCGCTCACCGCTGTGGCCCTGGTCTTTTCCATCTTCGAGCTCAACCCCGCCCCCTTCTGTCTGCTCGACGAGGTCGACGCGCCGCTTGATGACGCCAATGTCAGCCGCTTCTGCCAGCTGGTGCGCGAGATGTCGGCACGCACCCAGTTTATTTTTATCAGCCACAACAAGGTCACTATGGAGATTGCCGAGCAGCTCATCGGCGTGACCATGCATGAGCCCGGCGTCTCGCGTCTGGTGTCGGTCGACATTGAGGATGCTGCGCGTTTGGCAGGGGCGTCCTGAGCAGACCTGCAATTTCCCTTTTGATTGGTATACTCAGGAATCAGAACCGGACAACACGGGATTCAAGGCTTCGATGGACGCCACCACACTGCGAATCATTCTGCTGATTGTCGGCATTGCTTTTCTGGTCGCGCTTTTTCTTTGGGAGCGCAACCGGACCATGCGCGCAGACATTGCGCGCATGAATGGCGCATCGCCCCGCAAGAAGGAAAAACGCGAGCCCAATCTTGGCATTGAAGGCGAGGGGGACGGCGACGACTGGCAGCCTGGGCAAGATGCTTCCGACTGGGACTATCCTGACGCCCCCCGGGCCGGGGATGACTCTTCGGCTGCCGCCACGCGCCATGCCAGCGATCAGCACTACCAAGAGACCCCCACCGGCGAGGTGGACCCGGCAGATATTGCCGGCATTGTTACCAACACTGAAAAAGGGCCCGTCATCCAGGTCTTTGTGGTGGCCCGTGATGGCAACCTGTCGGGCCGTGACATTCTCGCCGCTGCCGGCCGGCATTTGTTGGTCATTGGTAGCAAAGACATCTTTCATCGGATTGATGGCGACCCAAGCCAGCCATGCACCCTGTTTAGCATGGCCAATCTTGTTCAGCCCGGCAATTTCCCCTTGTATCCTGATCCAAACGAGGCAATGGCTGACTTTGAGACGCGCGGCATAGCGCTCTTTACCCAGATGCACGGCGAGTATCAAGACATCGAGGCTCTTGACGCCATGCTAACGACGGCCAAATCCCTGGCGCGCGAGTTGACTGCCGAGATTGAGGACGCCCAGCATCGGCCAATCAGCGTCAAGCGCATTGAGAGCCTGCGCAATGCTGTTATTGATTACGCCGACCCTGATAGCGACAGGGGTCAGGGCGGCCGCACTGACCGATGAAAGACAAAATCCCGGCGGGCTCGAGCGCAGCACGCGCAAGCGAACTGCGAACCCTACTCGAGCATCACAATTATCGCTATTACGTTCTTGATGACCCGGAAATCCCGGACGCCGAATTCGACGCCCTGCTGCGCGAGCTCCAGCAAATCGAAGAACAGCACCCCGACTTGCGCACGCCAGACTCGCCCACTCAGCGGGTTGGTGCATCGCCGGCCGAGCGTTTCGCGCCAGCGGAGCATCTCGCGCCCATGCTCTCGCTCGGCAACGCCCGGACTGCCGATGACCTGCGCGACTTCGATCAGCGCATCCGTCGTGAACTCGGCATCGAGCAAGTGCACTATGTCGCCGAGCCAAAGCTTGATGGCCTCGCCATCAGTCTGGTTTATGAAGACGGCCTGCTGACGCGAGCTGCCACCCGCGGCGATGGGCGCACTGGCGAGGATGTCACGGCCCAGGTGCGCACCATTGGTGCCGTGCCGCTACGACTGCGCGGCACGGGTTGGCCGCGGCTGCTTGAGGTACGCGGTGAGGTATATCTGCCGCTTGCCGGCTTCGAAGCGCTCAAGCAGCGCATGCTCGATAACGGTCAGACACCCGTTAAGAACCCCCGCAATGCCGCCGCCGGCAGCCTGCGCCAGCTCGACCCGACCATCACCGCCAGCCGACCGCTGGCCATATTCTGTTACGGCTTCGGCGCCGTCGAAGGTGGCAATCTTGGCTCGACGCAGAGCGACGCACTCGCGCATCTGCGCGCCTTCGGGCTGCGTATTTCGCCTGAGTCGACCTGCGTGACCGGAGCCGAGGGCTGCATCCAATACCAGGAGGCCATGGCCGCGCGGCGCGACGGGCTCGATTACGAAATCGATGGTGTGGTGTTTAAGGTTGATGACCTGACCGCCCAGCGACGGCTCGGTTTTCGCGCACGCGATCCCATCTGGGCCATTGCCTTCAAGTACCCTGCGCGCGAAGAGCAAACCCGGGTGCGAGCGGTGGAATTCCAGGTCGGACGCACAGGCGCTGTCACACCGGTAGCCCGGCTGGAGCCGGTCGATGTTGCCGGGGTCACCGTCTCCAACGCCACCTTGCACAACATCGATGAAGTCCACCGCAAGGATGTGCGCGTTGGCGATACCGTCATCGTGCGCCGCGCTGGCGACGTCATCCCCGAGGTCGTCGGCGTGGTCGCCTCTCTGCGACCTCCAGACACCGAGCCGGTCGCCCTGCCCGCGCACTGTCCAGTGTGCGGCTCAGATGTGATCCGCGCCGAGGGCGAAGCAGTCGCGCGTTGCAGTGGCGGCCTCATCTGCGCCGCTCAACGCAAAGAGGCGCTCAAGCATTTTGCCTCGCGCCGCGCGCTCGACATCGACGGCCTCGGCGACAAACTCATTGAACAACTCATTGAACAGGACTTGGTCAAAACCCCGGCTGATCTGTTTGCGCTTAACACAGAGCAACTCGCCAATCTGCCACGTATGGGCGAGAAATCCGCAACCAATCTGCTCACCGCCCTGGACCAAAGCCGCGAGACAACCCTGGCCCGATTCATCCACGCGCTTGGCATTCGCGAAGTAGGCGAAACCATGGCCAGTGTGCTGGCCTCGCACTTTGGCACCCTGGAGTCGCTGATGCAGGCCGATGAAGAGGCCCTGGTCGCCATTGATGGCGTGGGCCAGACGGTCGCCCAGCACATTCGCAGCTTCTTTGCCCAAGACCACAATCGCGAGGTAATCGCGCAACTCATCGACCCCAGTGGGGCCCGGCTGCACTGGCCCGACCCACCGCGTCCCCACGACAACCAGGAGCAGCCCCTGACTGGCAGAACCTTTGTCCTGACCGGCACCCTCACGCGCCCGAGAGACTACATCAAAGCAGAGCTGATCGCCAGGGGCGCCAAAGTAACAAGCTCTGTCTCATCCAACACCGACTATGTGGTCGCCGGCGAGAACCCCGGTAGCAAGGCGACCAAGGCCGCCCAACTCGGCATCCCCATTCTCGACGAAACCCAACTGCGGTTGCTGCTTGCCGACCCTGGTCCGAATAGCTAGCCTCGCTAGGCGGGCTCTGAATCCTTAAGCACCCAACCTCTCCGCTCCTCTTTCGCAAACGCCAACCAGCCCCAATTCTGGCTGACCAGATCGACAAGGTTAGCACCCCAACTGTGAGCCACCAGATCCAAGCAATCCCAAAAGGAGACTCCCGGATGCACGACCTCAGCAAAGAACAGCAGATATTAATCGCCATGCGCAAGACACTGGCTGCCATCGTTAAGGACGTAACCCCGCCACCGGGCATGAAGCACCCCCTCTCGGAAGCGACAATCGAGGACGTGCGTCAGTGTTTCGGACTCATTTCGGCGCGGGAAAAAGAACTGGCCGATCTTGACGGTCGCGGTGGTGAGCGACCTTACTACCCAGATCAGGACCAGCCTGCCCAGGTAATTTCAGTGACCAAGATCGGCAAGAAAACGCCGGGCATCCATTAGGTTTTCTCCTTCCGTATCTGCTGATGGGCACACCGTGATGCCAAACCACCATCCTGGCACGAATCGACCGTATTTTTTAGGCAAAAAAAAACAGCGCAAAACGCTGCCTTCATAACCCAGGGCGGCCAAAGAGCAGCTTCTAATTTTGCTGCGAGCCTGGCCTATCTTTGCGGACCAAGACCTAACGAGCCAAGCGCTCGGATTGATTTTTGGGATCGAGCTCAGAGAGCATTTCAGACGGGCTGCTTATGGGCGCGCTACCATCATCCGGCCAGTTAGGGTCAGCTCCGAGCACAATGGAATGAACCAGCAGCCCGAGCATAGCCTGGAAACCAAAAATGGTGAGGACCACTCGACCCGGGTCAATCATTTTCCAGACTTTATGCATGTTCAACCCTAATTAAAAGGGGTTGAGCCATCCTGTGAAAAGCACATGATGTTCACTACCTTCGATTACAGTACAGGACGGTACAATTAGGCATCCAGATGCGCGACGACCAAAAATGAATGCAACAAGCCGCTGCAACAAGCCGAACCGGCTCACTGCAGCGGCCCATCCGAAACCCAACAAGGGGTAATCAGTCGAACTTGAAGTTTCTTGCTGAAGGAATGGGCGACATATCAATTGGTGCCGAAGCCTCAGCAGCGTTTGGGAAGTAAAACTTGGGAATGCCGTCACTGTGCCAGTTCAGGTCAGACCCGAGCACGATCATGTGGATCAGGATACCGAGCAATATCTGGAAGGATGCAATAAAAAGCAGCGCCCTCCGAGGATCGATAAACATCCACATCTTGTACGTTCCGGTGAAGTTGTCGTTACTCACTTTATTTTCCCCATGTTAGCGGTGATAGACGCTGTTTAAAGCATCTATCGACCCGCTAGATTACACGTTCATGATGCGTCTCAAATCGTCCGCGGCATTACAGCCAAGGGCGGTACAACCAGGACAAGATGTGAGCAAGAACAACCAAACCAAACCAAAGCGTCATGCTGGCCATAAAAAGTCCGTGGAATTCTTTGGCCTCGCTTTCTGTCAATCCTGTAGCAGTCTTTTCAGCCACGGTAATTTCCTCTTTGTTTTTGGATAGGCCCGAGGGCCTTGTCAAATGTCAATTGGTTTCAGCGGGTTCAACCGAGATGAACCTGACCCTACCGGTCTGCGGGCACCGGGGGTGCTGCCGGTGCTGCTTCAGCAGGAGCCGCCTCAGCTTCCGCAGCGGGAGCTGCTTCAACTGGAGCTGCTTCAGCCGGAGCTTCCGCGACCGGTACTGCTTCAGCAGGAGCTGCCTCAGCTTCCGCAGCAGGAGCCGCTTCAGCCGGTGCCTCTTCCTCTACAGCCGCCGTTTCATAAAGCGCCGGATAGTCCTTCGCCATGGGCACGCCGAACAATGGCTTGTAGGCGCCTTGGTGACAGGTTAAGCAGTTCACCTTGAACGGATCGCCAAGCGGTCCTTTGCGCGACGCAGGCAACACCTCGCCCAATGGCTCGACATACTGGATGTTGATGTCTCGCACATTGCGAATCGCATGCCACGCCGGCACACGCTTGGGTGTGCTCTGATTCCAGTCCATGAAGGCCCGGCTGTTATGGCAATAGGTGCAGTTCACGCCAAGCGCCTCGGAGAAGTGGGTCATCAGTGCAAAGGTCCACTCCGCCTGCTTGATCGACTTGCGGTTGGTATTGCGCAGGTCGGTGTTGCCCGAGACTCGGATTTCATTTTCTCCCAACAGGAAGGGCGTGAATGGATCGAACGGCAGCGCGGTATAAGCCACGTTGTAGCCGATCGTATTTTGCCCATTTGACGGGAAAACAGACGGAATATCCGGACCAGGATCGGTCGTCCAGACATGCTCCGGTACGGGTTTGCCACGATGGCAGGTGTAGCAGGTCACACCGGTATCTGCCACGTGACCCGTCCAGTTGCTGTTTGTGTCACGGGTCATTTCCAACATGCGCCGCGAGGCGATCTTGGTGTAGACGCCATCAGACTCCCAGTTCGTGCCCTCGTGGCAGTAGGTGCAGCCTTCGTTCGGAGCAACCCAGGTGGTCAGTGCCACCATGGTGCGGTTGAACTCGTTGACCGACAGGTCGCCGAGAACCTGGACGTTTTTGTAGACGTCCTTGGCCAATGCTCCACCCGGGGTCGCCGCAGGAATCGCATCCGGCACCTGAGTGGCGTCGATGACTTTCTGCAACAGTTTCGGGTTGTAGTTTTGCTGCATGCCCAAACCACGGTAGCCGGTCTGTACCACGTCTTGCGGCGGAAAATCGCAACCTGTGATGAACGCGGCTACTCCGAGACTCAGAAGTGCCAGCGCGTGATGATTTCGCTGTTTCATTGCGCCACCCCCTGCGTCAGGTAGGGATTATCGATGGTCAGCTCAGATGGGTAGCTGGGTGCTACGCCGTGTTTCACTGCCCAAAGGTACCAGTTGTCTACGACGGTGCCGGTCAAGATAATACCCAGTATGGAGTTAATGATGCAGAAGACTGCGAACCACCAGGCCCAGCGATGGATGGATTCCATGCTGGCATTGAAGCCCATGCACCAGCGCCAGAACAACATGGCGCGCTCAGCTGCAGTACCGCGATCCGTGATCTGATCGATCTCGCGATCACCACCGTAACGAGAGACGGCCAAAATGGTGCCACCGTGCATCGCGAACAGAACGGCTGAACCGTACATAAAGGCGATCGACAACCCGTGGAAGGGATTGTAGTAGAAGTTCCCGTAGCGAATCGAAATCGCCGCTGTCCAGTCAAGATGCGGGAAGATGCCAAACGGTGGTGCCTCTCCCCAGCTTCCCATGAGCACCGGGCGGATAAAGCCGAGTGTCAGGAAAAACAGGATCGCGACAGCAAAGGCCCAGGACAGGTGGGTACCCATGCCAAGATCTTTCGCCCGCTTGTAGACTCGCACCCACCACAGCAGGAGGGACATGGTCAGAAATAAACCAGCGATTAACCACCAGCCACCTTCTGCCAGGGGCGGGATGCTCAGGCCGTATGCAGGCGGCGGCGGCTCCAGACCCAACCAGAAGAATTCCTTGAGGAAAAGCCGCGGGTCCCAGCCGACCGATGCCAGCATGTTCAGACCGATAACCTCAAGAGCGATAAAGCCGGAGATCAGTGAGGCGATGCCCCAACCCCCAAGGTACAACGGTCCAATCTGCGCATCGCCAATCTTTCCAAGCCAGTAACTGAAAATCGGCTTGCCGACGCGTGGCAGACTGCCTTTCGGGAGTTCGACACCAGGGTAAGCAGGTTCGCGAACCTGTACCTTGTTAAAGATATTTTGATATTCAGGCATTTTGGTGTCCTCAGGTTACCAGATTGGAAGGTTGGGCCACCACATCCACCATTCTGGCCAACCGCGCGTCCAGAAGGGACCGGTCAGAATCATGCAGACCGCACTCCAGAAAGCCGCGTTGATCGCCAGAAACAGACCCAGGCGATGGATAGCCAAGGCTCCAATGGAGTAACCCACGATGTCACGGAAAACCGTGTTCTCGTGCTCAGCGGTCTTCACTTCCTCACCTTTCTGCGGATTCACCACGGACAGGATCAGAGAACCGTGCATTGCCAGCGCCAGCGTGTTAATGAAGAAGAAACTGATCGCCAGCATGTGCGCTGGGTTGTAGTGGAAGTGTAGGGTCTGGTAGCCGACATTGGAAACCCAGTCAAGGTGACTGAACAATCCGTATGGGAAAGCATGTCCCCACGCACCCAGTAACACCGGGCGGAAGAACACCAGGGTGAGGTACGCCAAAATCGCGAACGAGAAGGCAAAGGGTACATGCAGCCCCATGCCCAACTTGCGGGCAATCTCAACTTGCCGCAGCGCCCAGGACACAAAGGCCCCAACTGCACAAATGGTGATTACCTGCCACAAACCGCCTTCCCTGATCGGCGCAAATCCAAGACCAACGCTTAGATCAGGCGGGGCAATACTGATTTGCCAGATGTTTAATGTCGGCCCAATTGCCGCTCCAAATAAGATCAGCATGGTACCGAGGGTCGCGAAGAAGACCGCCGAGACTCCGAAGAAGCCGACATAAAACGGCCCCACCCAAAAGTCAAACAGGTCTCCCCCGACCAACGTCCCACCGCGTACGCGGTATTTTTTCTCAAAATTTAGCAAGGCCATCGTAATTTCCTCTGCTGGGGAGACACCATGACCTGCTGCCTCCACATAGCAATTCGGATGCTGACCGACGCGCAAACCCGGGGGGCGAGTACGCCCCGGTCAGCACCATCCGATAAAGACCGTTTATTGGGCGTCTTTCAGTGCTGCTTTCATTTCGAGGTTGACAGGCAACGTCTCGCCCTGCAGCTGATAACCGACAGGAATCTGATCATCATGCCAGTTCAGGTCAGAGCTCAGCACAACCATGTGGATCAGCAGACCCAGGAAGATCTGGAAAATAAAGATGGCCCAAAGCGTGGAAACCGGGTTCATGATCATCCACAGTTTGTGCATACCGTCGAAGCTTTTTGCGTTCATTGTGTCATCTCCAAGTGCGTGTCACAGTGCCGAACATCGGCATCTGCTAAAAAGAAAGGTCGGTCGGACTAGCTCGAAGGGCTTACAGCCAGGGGCGGTACATCCAAGACAGAACGTGAGCAAGAACAACCAAACCAAACCAAAGGGTCATGCTGGCCATGAAAAGCTCGTGAAATTCTTTTGATTCTGCTTCAGTCAGACCGGTGGTTGATTTTTCAGCCATGATGAAATCCTCTCTAGAGAGTGAGTTGAGCCTTGCGGCTTAGGTTTTCGGCGCGCTTGCAACGCACCATCTTGTTTGTTGGGACAAAACTGCCCCAACGGACCAAGTGCCCGTACGACCCGGGCGGCCATGCGCTTCTTGGGTGCATGACAAATCGACAGGCACCACTGAAGCTCTAAACGAGTCGGTTCCCGCAGCAACTCTTGCTCCGGCAACCAACCACGAAACTGTTTCCCCGTTGTGGCACCTGGCCAATCCACAGCCTCCTGATTGAATGCTATTGCGAATATCCACCACACTGTCAGCCTCCCCCAACGGGGTCAGATCCAACCCGCTGAGAGAGGGTTGCCTGGGCGAACGTTGCACAAGAGCAGCCACCGGGGATGTGCTTATGTTATTAGTCAGGCTGTCAGTGGGCATTTGTGCAATGGGTCTAGTCGCGAAGAACCAGGATGACAGAGCCCGCCTCGGGGGCCGGCTCGGGAAACTAGGTGTAAGTCTAGCCTGACTGATGAACATGTCAAGTCCGATTTACACCTCTACCAGGATGAACCCTTAACGACCCAGCAATTCCTGAATCCATTGGGGCACAAGCCATCCTCCGGGAAGCCTGACCCCGAGCGCCTGCTAGCCTTTATTGCGACACTAGGTGATCGGGAATCGCTGTCACTGGCGCATGGATCCAAGGTGGGCTCGAAGCTGGGATGAGGATCGCTCAACCATCCGCACGGAGCGCAGACCGGAGAGCATGAATGCCTTGCAATGCTTCGCCATCGGCGTGATTAAGCTCATCTCGGATGGCACCCTGGCCGCGGCCATTCAACGTCTGGCTCGCTTGCCGCGTCTGGTCTTTGACTAGCTCCGTCTCACTGACAACTGACGCCAGCGCCGCGCCAGGCCGGCTCTCGCGCTGTCTGCTCAGAACAGATTTGCCCTGACTGTGATACGGGATAATGTTGCGGTGCTGGTCGGTTTCGACCTAATATGCTGCCGGGCGCGATACCTTGATATTTCCCGGTCGGCCTGAACCACAGTGGAAAAACAGTCGCTACGGGCACGCCGGCACAGCGAATATCGTGCGCGATTTTAATTTTGCTGCTCAAATCTGTGCGACCGGCCCTGTACTCGGCGGCTCTATCACCCTGATCGCTCCCCCAGGCAATCCTTACACGACTGAATCTTAGGAGAGACCTATGGATCTTCCAAAAAACGTTGGCGATCAAGACCGTAACATTCGCTTCGCCGTTGGCGGCCTGCTCGTGCTGGCAGGTCTCTTTACTGTCAACGCTATTGTGACCGTGCTAGGCTTTATCGTCGTCGGCACTGGGTACATGCGCACTTGCCTTGCCTATGTGCCGCTCAATATCAACACCATGAAAAAGGGTGACGGCAAGACCGAAAGCAAGTAAACGTCTGACTCCAAGACGCACCGCTGGCGCAGGGATGCGCCCGCCGCCCGAAATTGCCCGGCGACTTTTTCTGCTCGCAGGACGCGATCTAGTTACAGACCCCCCAGGAGTGCAAGTCGCCGATTGCCTATCCTTTCGCGTCCGGCGTGGCCAAATTTTTCGGGCTAGTCGGTCCCGAATGGCGCCGGCAAGAGTCCACTCAGCTGGCATTCTTGACCGCTGTAATCTCCATCTCGCAAAGCCACTCGTCCCGACAGACGTCGCAGTCGAGCTGCAACACGCACCGCTCAAGCGGGAAACCGTTCCGACTGAGAATATCGAGACACAGCTCCCTGTCCTCGCCATGTTTGAGCCACAGCATGGCCTGGGCCACATTCTCGAAGTCCATACCCACGCCATTCAGCAGATCGCTCACCGAATCGAGCATATGCTGGCATTGTCGGGCGATGTCGCCGAAATACTTGACCTCGCCGAACTTGTCGGTCGAGGCGGTGCCGCTGATCAGGGCGATCCGACTCTGCGCCATCGACAGCAGGATGCCCCGACTGAACATCTTGCCATACTCGATCGGCTCATTCTGCAAGGAACAGTGCATTTGCTCGACGGCGATGCCCGCGCCATCGACCGCCAGACACTCCAGCGAAAAATAGCCTTCTTGGTTGATTCGGCTCTGGATGCCAGTGCTGGCGGGAATGAAGTCGCCCTTTTTGAACCACTTCGCGAACCACTGGTCGCGCACCTGATTTAGCAGGTCATAGTCGCGCAAGATATCCTTGACGAGGAACCAGGTGCGAGCAATGTTCGTCTCCGTGAAGCCGGTCTGCAAAAGCAGAGCCTCCAGCCCACGATAGGCCTCATTGAATGAGTCGAACGAGATATCCTTCCCGGTCAGAAATGGATAGCTGAACAGCAACCGGATATCATCCGACGCGAGTAGGACACCGGAATCCAGCCGCTCGAATGAATCGATACCAGCCTTCTGCACAGCCACCACAGAGCGCTGCACCGGCAGGCTGCTGTCGTTGAGGATGACCAGCGGATTATCACTGACAGGCTTAACCAAACTCAGCTTCTCGGGCGGAGAAACGATCCTCTCCTGCAACACGAGCAGATCGTTGTCGCATAAATGGTTGACCAGATTGCCGCCGAGGGCATCGGTATCGACGATGTATTCCAATACCAGGTGATTGCCGACAAGACATTCCATACCGCTGAGTACCTCAAGAAGTTGTTGGTCAGTCACCCGCAGCGAACAAACCTGGGTGACAAATCGGCCTCGACGCGCGCTCGATGACATCCCCGGCATCGCCGTCGGCTGCCGCGATGCGGCGATAAAAGCAAGAAGGGCTCGGGGCCCAGGCGAGAAGCGACGGACCTGAAGAGATTTCGGGTTCGGATCGGCGGCGCAAGAAGGCCGCAGATGCCCGACAGTCTCGCCCCGCGAAGCCGAGCACGACAGACCGGCCATCGACGCAGACAACCGCCCTGCACAAACGCGAGAGCAACGTCCACACGCGCAGCAAAACCGGTTTTTCTGTGCCTGTCTGGCATGGCGACGAATTTCCCCGCCAAGTCAATCGTGACAAGAACGATTGACTGACAGGCAGATTTTCGACTAGAAGAAATGATCCACCTTGAGCGTATGAGCCGAAATGTGGAAAACATGGCCATCTCGTTCTTTCCCGAAACTGAAGGTAGCCTGCACCTTACCGGTCTCGAAATCGACGATAAGGAAATCGAAGAAGCAGTTGCAGTAGAACTGCTCACCGTCTTCCGACACCTGTAGGCCATAGAGTGGCTTCAGCCCAGTGTCGATCTTCTTGTGCAGCGTCATCGTCTCCGCATCGATAATGACGATGTAAGGAGACGAGATCGATGCGATGTATTTCCGCCCCCTATTCTTAAATGCGAAATGCCAAGTGGCGCGGAGAAAGTCTTTGCCAGCGGCGTATGTGCCGAGCAGTACCGGTCCTTCGGGTGTCATCCGATACTTGTGAAGCGCGGCTGCGCCGACGAACCCACCAACCTCCTTGGTAACAAACTTGACCCGGGCGATCAAGGTCAAGTCCTCGTTCTTAGTGGCCTCCTCCTCGGTGACATGATCGCGAACAATGATACCGATCTGGTGCTCCGAGATGTAGAAAACGCTGGGGTCGTCAGGATCTGGTTCAACATGGGCAGAGCCCTTGAGACCCGGGATTTCCCATGTCTTCTGCGTCTTCAGATCAACCACGTAGACCGCGTTCAGATCGAACTGGCAATCTTTGTCGAGGGCGAAGCGCAGGTCGCTGAAAATGGCATAGGACTGATCGGCCGTCACCCGAAAACCGTCAACCAGCATGCAATTAATGTCGTCGCTCCAGACCGTCGTGATTTCATCGGTCTTTGGATTCCATTTGCGGATGGAAAAGCGATTCTTGAATTGCGGATCAACCAGAGTCAGTTGCAAGTGGCCGTTGATGCCGTAGGTGAGGAAGAAGACCTCGCCGGTCTTCTCGTCATAGGAAATCTGAGGTCCCAGGAGCACGTCTTCGGTGTCCGGAATAATCGACGTGACCTGCTGTTTTTCCAGATCGCAGATCAAGGCGTTGTGTGTTCCCACGTTGCCGATCCAGAACCGCTTGTCACCAATGTATCTGATGTGGTGCGGAATATTAGCCCCAACGAGCACGCCAAACTGCTTGAGGGTATAGGTCCCGTCCTGAAAGAGCGTCCGCAGCAGGGGAAAGGACTTGTAATCCTTATAATTATTCCTCTCGACTGTCTTCAGGCATCGGTAAAAATTCTGCAATGTATAGAGATTGCTCAGATCGACAATATGACACTTGGAATGCCATAAATCGAAAATGAAATAGGTGTGCGTCCTGAGATGGTTGCGCACTGCCCCGTAGACCACCACGGAATTCAGCTTCTTGTGATTATCAAAATCGACGGTTCGAAAGTTGGCTTTAACAACGCGCTTGTCCATCTCCAAGACTCCGATTTGAACGGATATGAAACTCGACTTGTCGGGAGATGTACCCAAGAGACAACGAACGTCGACGCAGCGCGGAGTGCCCCTCCCGCACCTGCCCTCTCTTGACCTGATCCCTCGGCATATCCTTAAATAGCAGCGATTCCTCGTTTGAAGATCGCAGCTCCAATCCCCGGCGCTCGCCGTTGCAAGACCAGAGGAGACTGGAGCCCACACCGGAAAATCCCGTCCTCAGGCGGCCTGATCGAGTCAGGCGGCACTGTGAAGGTATCCCCAAGTTTAATGACTTGACCCGCTTAGTTGTCAAGCATCATTTACGTAAAGCGCGGTTGACAGATTCGCCGAGACGGCCACAGCCGTGCCAGTGAGCACGGAGGTCGTGCCGAGTGGATCGATCGCCCTCGGGTCAATCAGGCGATTGACATTCACCCCGGGTCGGGCAGCGGCAACCGAAAGCTCGGCGCCCTCGCGATCATGGCCATAGCCGTGCGGCAGACTCACGACCCCGGGCATCATGGTCTCAGTGATATCGAGCGTCACCTCGACAACCCCGTAAGCAGAGCGCACCCGCACCAGAGCACCCTGGCTCAGCCCGCGCGCTGCGGCATCGGCGGGATGCATCAGCAGAGTGCAGCGATCCGCCCCGGCCATCAGACGCGGCAAGTTGTGCATCCAGGAGTTGTTACTACGCAGGCTGCGCCGGCCAATGAGCTGCAAATCCAGCCCAGCGGCGGCAGGCGTCTCGCCGCTGGCATCGAGGCGCGCAAGCTCCTTAATGAAGTCGGCTGGAGCGGCATCAATCCGTTGGTCCTTGGTGCATAACCGATCCGGCAGCCGCGGCACGAGCGGCCCCAGGTCGACGCCGTGCACTGCCGCCTCGAGGCGGCGCAACGTCAGGCGCTTCGAGAACGGCAAAAGCCCCGCCCCACGCGCCTCGACGTGCAGCGCCAGGGCCAGCAGGCGACGCGGCCCGAGGCGCCCGAGAAACGCTGCCATCGCCCGCTGTCGCCAGTTCTCAGCGAGCCGCCGATGCAGCCCACTCAGGATCTCCCAATCGCCCAGCGCGCCAGCCGGCGGCGCGAGCACCGGGGTCGACCACTTGGCCACATTGCGGATCGCGAGGAAGTTGAAGACAAGATCATAGTGCTCGCGCTCCAGTGGCGAGACGGGCGGCAGGATGATGTCGGCATGGCGGCTCGTCTCATTCCGATAGAAGTCGACGCTGACCATAAAATCAAGACCAGCGAGCGCCCGGTCGAGGGCTGCTCCGCCCGGCATCGACAGGGCGGGATTGCCAGCAACCGTCAGCAGCGCACGCACCTGGCCCGCGCCAGGGGTCTGCATCTCCTCGGCCAGCACCGCCACCGGCAGTTCGCCGCAGATTTCAGGCAAGCCCCGCACGCGGCTGTGCCAGCGCCCCACAGTGCCCTGCTTGGACAGCCGCAAAATGCCGATCGGGTCGACCGCAGGCGAGCTGAACAGGTTGCCACCGGGGTGATCGAGGTTCCCCGTCACCAGGTTGAGCAGCTGGATGAGCCACTGACAAAGAACGCCATGCGCCTGCACCGAGGTGCCGATGCGTCCGTAGACCACAGCGGTCTGGGCCGCTGCAAATTCGCGCGCCAGCGCCGTGATCACCTCGGCGGCAATACCGATGCGCTCGGCGACGCGCGCCGGCGTGAAGGGCGCGACGGCGGCGCGCACGGCATCGAGCCCATTGACGAAGGCACCGAGCCGCCCAAGGCGCTCAAGCCGCTCGGCAAAGATCACCTGGAGCAGCGCGGCCAGCAGCAGCGCATCACGGCTGGGGCGGATAAACAGGTGCTGATCGGCCAGCTCAGCCGTGCGCGTGCGGCGCGGATCGACGACGACGACCCGCCCACCACGCTGCTGGATCGCCCGCAGGCGCTGCCCGACCGCCGGCGAGGTCATCGTCGAGCCGTTCGAGGCCAGCGGGTTAGCGCCGAGGATCAGCAGAAAACCTGTGCGATCAAGATCCGGCACCGGCATCAGGAGTTGGTGGCCGTACATCCGCAGAGCCACCAGCATGTGTGGCAGCTGATCCATCGAGGTCGCGGAATAGAGATTGTGCGTGCCGAGCGCACGGATCACCCCGTGGCCGAAGAGGAGCAGGCCGAGGCTGTGGGCGTTCGGGTTGCCCCGGTAGACGGCAACAGCATCGGGACCATGAGCCTGTTTGACGGCACGCAGACCCGCAGCGGCGAAGTCGAGCGCGGCGGGCCAATCGAGCTCCTCCCAGCCCGTCGCTGTGCGCCGCAACGGCCGCCGCAGGCGGTCCGGATCTGCGTGAAGTTCAGGCAGCGCCGCCCCCTTCGTGCACATAAAGCCGCAGCTGAGCGGATCGTCGCGATCACCCCGAACCCGGGTGACCTGATCCCCCTCTAGCGTAAAGAGCAGTCCGCAGCAAGCCTCGCAAAGCGGACAGGTGGCCTCGACAGTTCGGCTCATCGCGCTGACTTCATCGTTCGAATCCAAAACATACCCGACGCTCCGGTAGGAAGGGGCAAAGGCAGCCCCGGTTGGCACTGGCCGCGACGGCCACCCGCCTAAATGTCCACCACCGACTGATGCTGTCGGCAACCAAACTTCACAAGGCTCGCGGCACGAGAGGGCACTAGTTACGCGCGGACGGATCGACCTGTCAACTCGCCCCTTTTGGGCGGCATCCGCACACCACGCACGCCATCCCGATCGTGACGCTGCTAGGGGGTCGCCCGAGCCCCGAAGATCGGTGTTAGACTATCGGGTCTTTGATGGCTAGACTATCTTGTCTGTGATGGCAGGATTCCACGAAGGATCCAGCCGAGACATCGCGAAACCTGTGTCGGCTGACTCGCCTTGCGGTACGCCGAATCACGGGTTTAACCCTCGCAAACGCGGCCATCTGCCGCTCGACTTCCGTGCTCAGTGATTGCGACGAAACATGCACGCCCCCCCGCAAGCAGCCCACTCAGATGGCAATATATTCCACCTGATCCTGATCACACCTACCAAGTACGACGAGGACGGCTACCCGCTGGTGTGGTGGCGTTCGGTACTGCCATCTAACTCGCTGGCCACACTGAACGGCCTCGGCCGCGACTGCCGCGACCGCCATGTCCTCGGAGCCGATGTTAAAATTCAGCTGACCGCGATCGACGAAGCGAACCGCATCGTCCAGCCCCGGAAGATCATCAAGATGGTCCAGCGCGACGGCGGCAAGTGCCTGATCGCGCTGGTTGGCGTGCAGTCCAATCAGTTCCCGCGCGCCATTGACCTCGCTCAGCCCTTCCTCTCGGCGGGCCTGCCGGTCTGCCTCGGCGGCTTCCACGTCTCCGGCTGTTTCGCGATGCTTCCAGAGACCACCCCGGAAATTCAGGCAGCGATGGATCAGGGCATCGCTCTATTCCTCGGCGAGGCCGAGGAGGGCCGGCTTGACGAGATCCTGCGCGATGCCTACGCGAACCAGCTGAAGCCAGTTTACGATTACCTTGGCAAACTGCCGTCAATCGCCGGGGCGCCGATCCCTATCCTCGACGAGGAAGATATCAAGCGCACCATGGGCTGGATCTCCAGCTTCGACGTCGGCCGCGGCTGCCCCTACACCTGTTCGTTTTGCACCATCATCAATGTGCATGGGCGCAAGAGTCGCTTCCGCACCGCCGAGGACCTGGAGAAGATCGTCATCGAAAACGACGTTCAGGGGATTCGCCAGTTCTTTGTCACCGACGACAACCTGGCTCGCAACAAGAATTGGGCGGCCCTGTTCGATACCCTGATCCGGCTGCGAGAGGAGCGCGGCATCGTTCTGGAACTCTCGGTTCAGGTCGACACCCGCTGTCATCAGATCCCTGGCTTTATCGATAAGGCGGCGGCTGCCGGCGTCAACACCGTCTTCATTGGCCTGGAGAACATCAATTCGGACAACCTGGCGACGACCGGTAAGGCGCAGAACCGCATCACCGATTACCGCGAGATGCTGCTCGCCTGGAAAAAATATCCGGTCACTATCTGCGCCGGCTACATCGTTGGCTTGCCCTTCGACACCGTGGAATCGCTGATGCGCGATGTCGAAATCATCAAGCGCGAACTGGCGATCGATCACATCTTCTTCACCATGCTCACGCCGCTGCCAGGCTCCGCCGATCACGCGCGCATTTATCAGTCCGGCGAATGGATGGACCCCGACCTCACACGTTACAACACCAACTTCAGGGTCATCCACCATCCGCAGATGACCGACCAGGAGTGGGACGACGCCTATCGCGAGATGTGGCGCCGTTACTATTCTTGGGATCACATGGAGCGGATGCTCAGGCGCACCCATGCCCTGCGCGGGGACATCCGCAAGACCCTCGAATACCTCGGCTGGTACCACCACTTCCCGATCAATCTGGGGCTCCACCCGCTTGAGGGCGGGCTAGTCCAGTTGCGCTCGCGCCTCGACCGCCGCCCAAGCCTGCCACGCGAGCACCCGCTCATCTTCTATCCGAAGTACGTTTTCCGCGAGCTTCGCGACATGCTGACTTTCTGGCGGATCGTGCAGCGCATGCGCAAGATCAACGCACGCATCGCCGCCGACACCGGGCGCCTCGCTTACCGCGACGAGGCAATTACACCGCCGAGCGCGCAGGACTTCGACGATCTGGCGCTCTATAAGGACACCCGTGGCGGCCGCGAAGCCGTCGCCAAAGCCGCCGAACGCAAGGCCGCGCAGCGTCGACGCGTCGCCTGAAACGAGGCGGCCCCGCAGGCCCATTATTCAATCCCTAACTCTTCAGCAACCAGATGACTCCCCCAGCAACCATGATGCGCAAACCGACGACCAGCGATTCAGACCGCGAGATCTTCCATCTCATCATGATCGTGCCGGCGCGTTACGACGAGGAAGGCTATCCCCTCCAGTGGTGGCGCTCGTGCATGCCGGCCAACTCGCTGGCTACCTTGAACGGGCTAGGCCGCGACTGCCGGGAGCGCCAGGTGCTGGGGCCAAACGTCGACATCCGCCTCACCGCGATCGACGAGACCAACTACATCATCCAGGCGCCCAAACTGATCCGCATGATCCGGCGCGACGGCGGCAAGGCGCTGATCGCGATGGTCGGCGTGCAGTCCAACCAGTTCCCCCGCTCGCTCGACCTGGCTCAGCCGTTCGTCGCCGCTGGTGTGCCGGTCTGCATCGGCGGTTTCCATGTTTCAGGGATCATGGCCACGCTCAAGGAGCCGACGCCTGACATGCAGGCAGCCATGGACCAGGGTATCGGCTTTTTTCTCGGCGAGGCCGAGGAGGGGCGCCTTGACCAGGTTCTCCTGGATGCCTACGCCGGGCGCCTGCAGCCGACCTACAACTATCTGGAGAAGCTGCCGGAAATCGCCGGGGCTCCAATCCCGATCCTGTCCGAGGGAGACATCAGCCGCACCATCGGCTGGATCTCGAGCTTTGATGTCGGCCGCGGCTGCCCGTATCAGTGCACCTTCTGCACCATCATCAACGTCCACGGCCGCAAGAGTCGTTTTCGCACCAAGGAAGACCTGGAAAAGATCATTGTCGAGAACAATGACCAGGGCATTCGTCAGTTCTTCGTCACCGACGACAACCTGGCGCGCAACAAGAATTGGCCTGAACTCCTTGATCACCTGATCCGGGTGCAGCGTGAAATGGGCATCCAGCTCGAACTCTCGATCCAGGTCGATACCCGCTGCCACCAGGTGCCGAACTTCATCCCCAAGGCGGTCGAGGCCGGCACCAAGATCGTCTTCGTCGGCCTGGAGAACGTCAACCCGGACAACCTCGCTGCCGCCGGCAAGCCACAAAACCGCATCACCGACTACCGCGAGATGCTGCTGGAGTGGAAGAAGTATCCGGTAGCCATCTCGGCTGGCTACATCGTCGGCTTCCCGTTCGACACCAAGGAGTCACTAAAGCACGATGTGGAGATCATCAAGCGCGAGCTGCCGGTCGATCACATCTATTTCACCCAGCTGACCCCGCTACCTGGCTCGGCCGATCACGCCCGTCTCTACACCTCAGGTGCCTGGCTGGACCCGGACTTCAACCGCTACAACACCAACTACCGCGTCACCCATCACCCGGTGATGTCGGACGAAGACTGGGACGAGGGATATCTGCACATGTGGCACAGCTATTACTCCTGGGATCACATGACCACTATCCTCAAGCGCGTTCACGCACTCGGCGGCGATATCGAAATGACACGCACCTACGTTGGCTGGTACCACCACTTTCCGGTCAACCTCGGCATCCACCCCGTCGAGGGAGGCTTGCTGCGGCTACCAGCGCGCACCCAACGCCGACCAGGGCTCCCGCGCGAAAATCCGCTAATCTTCTACCCGCGCTACCTTTACCGCGAGATTCGTGACATCTTCACTTTCTGGCGCGTCGTGCGCCGCTTACGCGCCATTGATGCGGCCATCGCTGCCGATCCCGATCGGCTCGAGTACCGCGACCCAGCCATCACACCGGCGACCGAGAACGACTACGAGGATCTCGGTCTCTACCAGACAACACGCGGCGGCAAGGCGGCCGTGGCCAGTGCAGCCGCGCGGGCCACGGCACAGGCCAAGATCCGACGCACCCATCGCCGACCTGCCGCTTGAGCCCCCCCCGCAAAATCTCTGCAGCACTTTCCTAGAGGATTTCGGAAAAGCTCTCTCTCCGGCTAAAGCTTGTAAACCGCTTTAGCCGCACTCTAGCTGCAGTGGCAGCAAGTGTTGACCGCCTACAACGAAAAAAGCCGCGACAGCGAGTCCAATTGACTCACTGTCGCGGCCCGACCGTGCCCACCAAAGGGCAATCAGTTGTAGTTGCGAGCCTGAGGCATCGGCGACCCAGGAATTTCCAAGGGGATTCCTGCGGGACCTACGGCAACATCAACAGGGCGCGGGCTGTAAAACCTGGGAATCCCGTCATTGTGCCAGTTCAAATCAGACCCGAGCACAATCATGTGGATCAGAATACCCAGCATAATCTGGAATGCCACGATGAAAATCAACGTCCTACGCGGATCGATGAAAGTCCACAGTTTGTACATTCCGGCGAATTTGTCACTATTCATTATATTGCCCCCATATTAGCGGTGATAGACGCGGTTTAAAGCGTCTATCGAACCGCTAGATTACACGTTTGCGTTTGCTTCAGATCATCCGGGACATTACAGCCAGGGGCGGTACATCCAGGACAAAATGTGAGCAAGAACAACCAAACCAAACCAAAGGGTCATGCTAGCCATGAAAAGTCCGTGGAATTCTTTGGCTTCGCTTTCTGTAAGGCCAGTACTTGGTTTTTCAGCCATGATAATTTCCTCTTTGTTTCACGATAGGCCCGAGGGCCTTGTCATATGTCGATAAGTTTCGGCGGTTTTCGCCTGGATAAACCCGTCCCCTAGCGTTGCGCAGGTGCCGGTTGGTAGCCTATCGGCGCAGGGACGTACTGCATCGGAGGTGCTGTAGGTTCTGTCGGAGTCGCCTCTGGAGCGACAACGTCACCCGCATCGGCCATCGGAGCCGGAGCCTCAGCTGCTTCGGAAGCAGGAGCTGCTTCAGCCGGAGCTTCCGCAACCGGTGCAACTTCAGCAGGAGCCGCTTCAGCTTCCGCCGCCGGAGCTGCTTCAGCTTCAGCCGGTGCCGCTTCAGCCGGAGCTTCCGCGACCGGTGCTGCTTCAGCAGGAGCTGCCTCAGCTTCCGCAGCAGGAGCCTCTTCCTCTACAGCCGCCGTTTCATAAAGCGCCGGATAGTCCTTCGCCATGGGTACGCCGAACAATGGCTTGTAGGCGCCTTGGTGACAGGTTAAGCAGTTCACCTTGAACGGATCGCCAAGCGGTCCTTTGCGCGACGCAGGCAACACCTCGCCCAATGGCTCGACATACTGGATGTTGATGTCTCGCACATTGCGAATCGCATGCCACGCCGGCACACGCTTGGGTGTGCTCTGATTCCAGTCCATGAAGGCCCGGCTGTTATGGCAATAGGTGCAGTTCACGCCAAGCGCCTCGGAGAAGTGGGTCATCAGTGCAAAGGTCCACTCCGCCTGCTTGATCGACTTGCGGTTGGTATTGCGCAGGTCGGTGTTGCCCGAGACTCGGATTTCATTTTCTCCCAACAGGAAGGGCGTGAATGGATCAAACGGCAGCGCGGTATAAGCCACGTTGTAGCCGATCGTATTTTGCCCATTTGACGGGAAAACAGACGGAATATCCGGACCAGGATCGGTCGTCCAGACATGCTCCGGTACGGGTTTGCCACGATGGCAGGTGTAGCAGGTCACACCGGTATCTGCCACGTGCCCTTTCCAGTTGCTGTTGGTGTCACGGGTCATTTCCAACATGCGCCGCGAGGCGATCTTGGTGTAGACGCCATCAGACTCCCAGTTCGTGCCCTCGTGGCAGTAGGTGCAGCCTTCGTTCGGAGCAACCCAGGTGGTCAGTGCCACCATGGTGCGGTTGAACTCGTTGACCGACAGGTCGCCGAGAACCTGGACGTTTTTGTAGACGTCCTTGGCCAATGCTCCACCCGGGGTCGCCGCAGGAATCGCATCCGGCACCTGAGTGGCGTCGATGACTTTCTGCAACAGTTTCGGGTTGTAGTTTTGCTGCATGCCCAAACCACGGTAGCCGGTCTGTACCACGTCTTGCGGCGGAAAATCGCAACCTGTGATGAACGCGGCTACTCCGAGACTCAGAAGTGCCAGCGCGTGATGATTTCGCTGTTTCATTGCGCCACCCCCTGCGTCAGGTAGGGATTATCGATGGTCAGCTCAGATGGGTAGCTGGGTGCTACGCCGTGCTTCACTGCCCAAAGGTACCAGTTGTCTACGACGGTGCCGGTCAAGATAATACCCAGTATGGAGTTAATGATGCAGAAGACTGCGAACCACCAGGCCCAGCGATGGATGGATTCCATGCTGGCATTGAAGCCCATGCACCAGCGCCAGAACAACATGGCGCGCTCAGCTGCAGTACCGCGATCCGTGATCTGATCGATCTCGCGATCACCACCGTAACGAGAGACGGCCAAAATGGTGCCACCGTGCATCGCGAACAGAACGGCTGAACCGTACATAAAGGCGATCGACAACCCGTGGAAGGGATTGTAGTAGAAGTTCCCGTAGCGAATCGAAATCGCCGCTGTCCAGTCAAGATGCGGGAAGATGCCAAACGGTGGTGCCTCTCCCCAGCTTCCCATGAGCACCGGGCGGATAAAGCCGAGTGTCAGGAAAAACAGGATCGCGACAGCAAAGGCCCAGGACAGGTGGGTACCCATGCCAAGATCTTTCGCCCGCTTGTAGACTCGCACCCACCACAGCAGGAGGGACATGGTCAGAAATAAACCAGCGATTAACCACCAGCCACCTTCTGCCAGGGGCGGGATGCTCAGGCCGTATGCAGGCGGCGGCGGCTCCAGACCCAACCAGAAGAATTCCTTGAGGAAAAGCCGCGGGTCCCAGCCGACCGATGCCAGCATGTTCAGACCGATAACCTCAAGAGCGATAAAGCCGGAGATCAGTGAGGCGATGCCCCAACCCCCAAGGTACAACGGTCCAATCTGCGCATCGCCAATCTTTCCAAGCCAGTAACTGAAAATCGGCTTGCCGACGCGTGGCAGACTGCCTTTCGGGAGTTCGACACCAGGGTAAGCAGGTTCGCGAACCTGTACCTTGTTAAAGATATTTTGATATTCAGGCATTTTGGTGTCCTCAGGTTACCAGATTGGAAGGTTGGGCCACCACATCCACCATTCTGGCCAACCGCGCGTCCAGAAGGGACCGGTCAGAATCATGCAGACCGCACTCCAGAAAGCCGCGTTGATCGCCAGAAACAGACCCAGGCGATGGATAGCCAAGGCTCCAATGGAGTAACCCACGATGTCACGGAAAACCGTGTTCTCGTGCTCAGCGGTCTTCACTTCCTCACCTTTCTGCGGATTCACCACCGACAGGATCAGAGAACCGTGCATTGCCAGCGCCAGCGTGTTAATGAAGAAGAAACTGATCGCCAGCATGTGCGCTGGGTTGTAGTGGAAGTGTAGGGTCTGGTAGCCGACATTGGAAACCCAGTCAAGGTGACTGAACAATCCGTATGGGAAAGCATGTCCCCACGCACCCAGTAACACCGGGCGGAAGAACACCAGGGTGAGGTACGCCAAAATCGCGAACGAGAAGGCAAAGGGTACATGCAGCCCCATGCCCAACTTGCGGGCAATCTCAACTTGCCGCAGCGCCCAGGACACAAAGGCCCCAACTGCACAAATGGTGATTACCTGCCACAAACCGCCTTCCCTGATCGGCGCAAATCCAAGACCAACGCTTAGATCAGGCGGGGCAATACTGATTTGCCAGATGTTTAATGTCGGCCCAATTGCCGCTCCAAATAAGATCAGCATGGTACCGAGGGTCGCGAAGAAGACCGCCGAGACTCCGAAGAAGCCGACATAAAACGGCCCCACCCAAAAGTCAAACAGGTCTCCCCCGACCAACGTCCCACCGCGTACGCGGTATTTTTTCTCAAAATTTAGCAAGGCCATCGTAATTTCCTCTGCTGGGGAGACACCATGACCTGCTGCCTCCACATAGCAATTCGGATGCTGACCGACGCGCAAACCCGGGGGGCGAGTACGCCCCGGTCAGCACCATCCGAAAAGGACCGTTGGGCCGATTTATTGGGCGGCTTTCATTTCGAGGTTGACAGGCAACGTCTCGCCCTGCAGCTGATAACCGACAGGAATCTGATCATCATGCCAGTTCAGGTCAGAGCTCAGCACAACCATGTGGATCAGCAGACCCAGGAAGATCTGGAAAATAAAGATGGCCCAAAGTGTGGAAACCGGGTTCATGATCATCCACAGTTTGTGCATACCGTCGAAGCTTTTTGCGTTCATTGTGTCATCTCCAAGTGCGTGTCACAGTGCCGAACATCGGCATCTGCTAATAAAGAAAGGTCGGTCGGACTAGCTCGAAGGGCTTACAGCCAGGGGCGGTACAACCAAGACAGAATGTGAGCAAGAACAACCAAACCAAACCAAAGGGTCATGCTGGCCATGAAAATTCCGTGGAATTCTTTTGATTCAGCCTCAGTCAGACCAGTCGTTGATTTTTCAGCCATGATGAAATCCTCTCTAGAGAGTGAGTTGAGCCTTACGGCTTCGTTTTCGGCGCGCCTGCGACGCACCTTCTTGTTTGTTGAGACAAAACTGCCCCAACGGACCAAGCGCCCATACGACCTGGGCGGCCATGCGCTTCTTGGGTGCATGACAAATCGACAGGCACCACCGAAGCTCTAAACGTGTCGGTTCCCGCAGCAACACTTGCTCCGGCAACCAACCACGAAACTGTTTCCCCGCTGTGGTACCTGCTCATACCACAGCCTCCTGATTCAACGCCGAAGCCGCTTCCGCGACATGTTCGACTGTCACTCGCTCTTCGCCGGCCTTCAACGCGGCGCGCTCCGCAGCATCGCGCAACCGTTTGGCAGCCGAAATGCGCACCAAGATGGGCGCAGATTCCAGCATCCGATCTAACTCGGCCTTGGCAGCCATGTCCCAGGGCAACTCGCGATGCTCGGTTCCGCTCGCGCGGGCCAGCGTGGCCTCGACTCGGTCGAGATCGGTGCCTAAGGGCAGGATGTTGAACAGCGCATCGAAAAGCGCGTTGCAGACTTCTTGCACCAGATAGGTGGCGCCCGAGAATCCCATGAAGGGCGTTCCCGTGTGGCGACGCACCAGAGTGCCGGGTAGCGAGGCGGGAATGAAAGCCGCGCGTCCACCGGCCTCGGCCAGATACATCCGCTCGTTGTAACCGCCGAAGACCACTAGAGGCGTTTTGCCGCGCACCGCTTCGCGCGTGGCGGCGTTATCTGTCTTGACTCCGGGGCGGCGCGCGATGGCGAAATGACACGGCATGCCGAGTTCGTCTTCGAGGTAATGACGCACGCCCCGGCTGTAGGTTTCCGTCGCGGCGATGCCGAAGCTTGCGGTGCCGAAGAAGTCTTGCGTCACCGAGCGCCACAGATCCCAAATAGGCTTGATGGTGGTGTGCTTCTCGCGCTCAATGAAAGGTTCGGGGTCGAGACCCAGAAGTTCACCGAGTTTGCGCAAAAAGGCCACTGTGCTGTGCAGACCGATGGGCGCTTGCAGGAAGGGCTTCTCAAGCGCCTCGCACAGCTTGCGGCCATACTCGCGGTACATACAGATGTTCACATCGGCATCGGCGAGGCGCGGCAGTTCATCGAGTTGCGCCCCCAGCGGGAAAATCATGTTGATCTCGGCGCCCATGCCCTCGACCAAACGACGCACCTCGGCGAGATCGGAAGCGGTGTTAAAGCACCCATAGGCCGGGCCGATGATGTTGACGCTTGGCTTGCACGTCTTTGCCGAGTCCGCTTTGGTCTTGGCCTTGCCAGCAGCGTGCTTGCCTTTGGCGCCAAACTGCGTCCACAGCCAGACCATGGCACGATCCGCGCTCTGCCACTGGTCTTCGTCGATGGTGCGCGGCAGGAAGCGCTGAATGTTGGTGCCAGCTGGGGTCACGCCGCCACCTATCATTTCGGCGATGGACCCTGTTACCACGACGGCGGGCTGCTTGGGGTCGAGTGTGGCGAAGGCGCGCTTCATGGCGTTCTCGGTGCCTTCCTGGCCGAGTTCTTCTTCACCTAACCCAGTCACCACCACCGGCAGCTCGTGCGGCGGCAGAGCGTCTGTGTAGTGCAGCACCGCAGTGACAGGCAGATTCTCGCAGCCGACGGGGCCGTCAATGATGACTTGTAGGCCCTTAACGGCGGTGAAAACATAGACGGCGCCCCAGTAGCCGCCGGCCCGGTCGAGGTCGAGCACGAACATCAGTACGCCCCCCCCATCGCGGCCGATTGCATCAATGGTGGCACGGTGGGCGCCATCAGGGGCCAGACACCGGCTGTTGCACCAGTGCCAACACCTTTGAAAAAGTCAGTCATGCGATCAAAACGCGACTGGCTTGCGAGTGCTGCATTGACAACCTGCGCCAATGAACCGGCCCCAGCTACACCGATCAGCGGACGCGCCGAGATCAGGTTGGTGAAGTAGAGCGCCGGAATAGATTGTTCTTTGGCATGCTGCACCACAGGCGTGGTCCCAATGGCCAGATCGGGTTTGATGGCATCGACCGCCGCCTTGTCCTGCTCCAGCGAGGCGCGGAAGCGGACTTTGACACCCTTGTCCTCTAGCCATGCAAGATCGGCATCCGCCCAGCGGGTACGACTAGTCGCGGTGCCGACGTAAGGCACATTGGCGCCGCTTTCGACCAGCAGACGGGCAACCAGCAGTTCCGAGCCTTCGTAACCAGAGACGGTGATGGTGCCTTTGATCGACGCTTGGCTCAGCGCGCCCTTGATGGCGGGCAGAACTGCGTTCTTAGCGGCGGCGACCAGATCGGCCTTGATGTTGCAAGCGTCACCAATTGCGCTCAGCCAAGCCTCGGTGCCGTCATGGCCGACCGGTGCCGAGCCAACAATTGGGCGACCGGCCTGCTCGAACTCGCGGATCGAAGCGACATAGTAAGGATGGATGGCAGCGACGGCGGCGCAGTCGAGTGCGCCATAGAGTTCGCGCCATTCGCGCGTCGGCACCACCGGACCAGCAGCCAAGCCCAAAGGCTCAAGCAGCATGCCGATGCCGACTGGATCAGCCGGGAACATGTCGCCCAGCAGTGTCACTGTTGGCTTCTGGCTGCGGCCTCCGCGCGGGGCCTGCACCGGGCCGGTTTCGGCCTCGCCACGAGCGCGCTTGAGCATGGCGCCGCACAGTACATCTTTGGCTTCGGCGTGGGTAGGGACACCAAAGCCGGGCACGTCAATACCGATCACCCGCACGCCATTAATGGACTGAGGCAGCAGCCGCAGCGGCACGCCGGAGGCGGTCGGTACGCAGAGATTCATCACAACGATGGCATCGTACAGCTCGTGATCGGCGAGTTGCTCGACCGCCTCGCGCAGATCCTCGAACAGCTTGCCGGTGACCAGGGTTTCCGAGTCAAAAGGTACATAGCCGACGCTGCGCTTCGCCCCGTAGAAATGGGAGGTGAAGCTCAGGCCATAAACACAGCATGCCGAGCCGCAGAGAACGGAGGCGGTGCGACGCATGCGCAAACCGATCCGCAGCGAACCAAAGGCCGGACACATGGTCTGCGGCCGATCATGAGGTCCAGCGGGATAGTCGGCGGCAAAGCGGTCGAGCAGCTCGCTCTGACCCGCGACCTCTGCGGTCCGGCGTATATGGTCCTCGCCCGCATGACAGGCACCAGCGGACGCCGCTGCGATCTGGTCTGGGACCAGCTCGGGGGCGCGCGGTGCGTGATTGTCAGAGGCGAGGCGAATCATAGCGGTTAGCAAATAGGGTGGTTAGCAAATAGCAGTTATCTAATTGTGGTTAGGCGTCGTCGTAGAGGACTTCTAGTGATGGCTTGACGGTCTTCTGGACGCTGCACATGTCTTCTGGCTTGGCGGGCTCTAGCACCACATCCCGACCGACGGCATCGCTGGCGAAGAGACCAAGCAGATCCTCGTGGGCCAGCGGCGTTGTCTGAAGCGGCGGCGCGATGGCGACCTGCTCAGCCAAACCTTTGAACAAGCCAGCCCAGGGGCTGTCGAGCTTGCCGATGATCTGATAAGCCGCGCTCTTGCGGCGGATGTCATCGTCCTGCGGAATCTCGGCCAGTACCGGGACCCCGACTTTCTCGGCAAAGCGCTGGGCTTCACCCGTGCCGTCGTCTTTGTTGATGACCATGCCAGCCACACCGACATTGCCACCAAGACCGCGAAAATACTCAACCGCCGAGCAAACATTGTTGGCCACATAAAGGGATTGGAGATCGTTGGAGCCGACCAGCATCACCTTTTGGCACATGTCGCGTGCGATTGGCAGGCCGAAGCCGCCGCAGACCACGTCCCCCAGAAAATCGAGCAGGACGTAGTCGAAATCCCAATCGTTGAAACCCAGGCTCTCCAGCAGCTCGAAGCCATGGATGATGCCGCGCCCACCGCAACCGCGTCCGACCTCGGGACCGCCGAGCTCCATCGCGAAGACACCATCGCGCTTAAAGCAGACATCGCCGATCTCGACCGGCTCGCCAGCGAGCTTCTTTTTGCTCGAGGTTTCAATAATTGTCGGGCAGGAACGACCGCCAAACAGCAGGGTGGCGGTATCGCTTTTCGGATCGCAACCGATCAGCAGCACCTTTTTGCCAAGTTGCGCGAACATGTAGGACAAGTTCGCCAGGGTGAAGCTCTTGCCAATGCCGCCCTTGCCGTAGATCGCGATGATCTCGGGACGCTTGCCAGAGCCATTTCCACCAGATCCGGCACCACCAGCTTCGGGCAGGCCAGACGGCTGCTCAAAGGGCTGGCCAGGAGCGAAATGGCCGGCGGGGTTAAACATCGACATGCCTCCAGTCAAGAATCATCTTCAGGCAGCTCGGGTCGGAGAAGGCGGTGACATAAGCCTCCGCCGCTTGATCTGCCGGCAGTCTGTGCGTAATCAGCCCATCGAAGGACAGGCGCCCAGACTCGATCAGGCTTTTCACCGCGATCAGGTCGGGCTCTTTGAATTCTGCCGCCACCCGCAGGCGCAACTCGCGCATAAAGGCGGGCGGGAAGTCGAACGAAAGCGGCGCCTCGTAGAAGCCCCCCAAAACGATCTCGCCACCCGGGGCCATGCGTGCGATCAGGATATCGAGCAGCTTGCTGTCGCCGCTGACGTCGCAGATGCAACGATAATCCCGGCGCTCATCGCTGGCGGGGTCGATCACCTGGTAGCCCTCGGCGCCGGCGACCCGCTCGGGGTTGCGCTCCCAGACGACCGGCTTGCCACCCATGACGACGGCCAAACGAGCCAACAGGCGACCCAGAACACCATGACCAATAATGAGATCAGGTGTTTGGCCAGAATGCGCCTGGCCGGTCGCGACCTCTGGTGCGATGGCATGATGCGCGGTAGCCGCCAGCGCCATCAGGACGCCTTTTTCACCCATATTGGCCGGCAGGGGTAGCAAGCGGTTGCCTGGTGCAACGACACGAGAAGCAGCACCGCCGAAAAGACCGGCTACCTCACCGTAACAACGCGCGCCAGGCACGAACACCTGCTCACCTTCAACCCGACCGCTGTCCTCACCGGCCGCCAGGATCTGGCCGACTGACTCATAGCCTGGCACTAATGGATAAGCCAAGCCCGGAAAAGGCGGCATCCGCCCGGACCAGAGCAAACGCTCGGTCCCGGTGCTGATGCCGCTCCAGTGAATGCCCACGACACAGTCAGCCGGGCTCGGCGGGGTCAGGTCCAAACGCCTGACCGCGAGCTGCTCGGGCTGCTCTAGAACGACCGCAAGGGTGTTCATGTCGATGGGCATAGTCACTAGAAACCGATGTTTAACCGCGATGACCGGTGGCGAGATGCCGACCGGCTGCGCTGAACAGGAACCCGGCAAGGGTGCCCACCCAAGTCTCACTGTAAAGCGGCGAGAGAAAAAGAAACCGCAAGACCAAGGAAACTAGGTGTCAGTCTAGCCTGACTGATGGATATGTCAAGGCTGATTTACACCTCGGATGTAAATTCAGCTTGGCAATCAGTCTCGGTGATCGGGCTTGGCTATCATTACCCGGGTTTGCATCGGTTGGCGCGTCTTGAGCAGACGCACGGAGGAGAAGCCAGCAGCCTTGAGCATGGCTGCAAGCTCGCGCGGCGGGCGCGGGCGACCACTGCCCATAGCAAGCAGGTAGAAACCGAAGTAGGCATCGCCAATAGGCTCCGCCCCAGGCGTCTCGGCCATGGGTTCGGTCACCAGCAGGGTGCCGTTCATCGGGAGTGCGGCACGCGCGGCCTTGAGCATAGTCATGGCCATATCATCGTCGTGGTCATGAATCACCCGCACAAAAGAGATCAGATCGGCGCCCCTGGGCAACGGGTCGCGCTTCATGTCGCCGCCGAAAGTCTGGCTGCGCTCGCCAAGGCCATGGTCGCGCAAGCGGACGGCGGCGCGTTCGGCCACCGCCGGCAGGTCGAAGAGTTGCAGCTTCAGATGCGGCCAGCGTTGCCCGGCCGCGAGCAGGAAACTCCCCTCCCCGCCACCGACATCGAGCAGACACTGGTGGTCCTTGAACGAATAAGCATCGAGGGTATCGCCTGCGACGAAGGCATGAGAGGCCGTCATCAACTGGCTATAGGACGCCACCTCGGCATCGCCGGCCGCACCAGGCGTGGCTGCTCCCGCATAGGCCCAGTAACGCCCCAGTTCGGTTTCCGCCAGTTCGCCACGCAACAGGGCCAGCGGATCAGTCAGATCCCGATACAGCATGCGGTGGTGGCGCACGATGGCGGCAATGCCGGGGTTGCCGAGCATCGCCGCGCCATGGGGTCCGAGCCCGAAGCGCCCGCCTGCGCGGCGATTGAACAGCCGCAGCGCCACCCCGGCGCGCAGCAGCCGATCAGCCGCTGCGGACGAGAGGTCAACCTCGGCGCCCAGTTCCTCGGGGGTCACTGGCTCCTTGGCCAGACGCTCAAAGAGCTCCAGGCGCACACAGGCGTCGAGGATCTGGGAATAGACAAAACCGGCGCAGATGTCGAACAACCCGCTCGCGCGGCGCTGGGCGACAGGACGAGTGAGCGGAAAGTCCGCCGCCCAACGCTGAAAAGCCGGGCTGGCGATGAGCCGACTGAGAGATTGATGCCAGACGTCGCTCAGACGCTCGGACCAGGTGATCTGCATTGCGGCGTTCTCCTCAAGGTTCCCCATGTCCGGTTCTGGCTGGGGCCAGTCAAGTCGGTCAACCAGCTCGGCCGGCAGCAGCCGGCGCATTTCTGAGCCCACCAGCTCGGCCAATTTGGCTCGCCCCGGGCAGGCCGGAATGCCATGGACCGCCGCATCGACCAGCTTTTTCAACCGCCCAAGCGCGCCATCCAGCCCCAGCTCGGCCACTGCACTTGGCCGCCCGTGGGTCTGATCCTGCCCCATGGGCTTACCCATGTCGGCTTCGCTCACGGCAACATCGCGCAAATCGTCCGCCACCTGATAGGCCAGACCGAGCTTTTCGCCAAAGGCATGCCAGGGTGCAGGATCCTGTCCGGCGGCGGCGGCGCCGGCCTCGGTCGCGGCGAAAAAGAGCGCGGCGGTTTTCTGGCGATGGTATTCGGTCAGCTCCACCTCGGGCTCGCACTCCCAAGCCTGCCCGGCGATGATGCCAGAGGTCATGCCCACCGCGCGGCCAACAATGGCCGTCAGACTCGCTGCTCGCGCTGGGTGAGACCCCGCATTCCATGCCAGCAACTCAAAGGCGCGCACAATCAGCCCGTCACCGACCAACACCGCCAGTCGCTCGCCGTAGGCGGCATGCACCGAGGGGCGCCCGCGGCGGGTAGCGGCATCGTCAAAGCAGGGCAGATCGTCATGCACCAGAGAAGCGCAATGGAGCAATTCCAAAGCAGCCGCTGCGGCATCGCTCAGCGCCGGCGCATCGTCGCCGCAGGCCAGCGCCACCGCCAGGCAAAGGCGGGGGCGCACCCGCCCACCACCAGGGAAAACCGCATGGCGGGTCGCAGCTTCCAGGAGCGGTGGTGCCGCCTCCCCGCTACCCTGGGCAATAGCCCGCTTAAGGGTCTGTTCAATTCGCGACATCACATCCATCGGTTGCAGATTCCTCACTGATTTGGCGGTTGGGCGGCAGTGGCGACCAGGGGCATCTCCCGCAGCATCGGGACCAACACTCATGGTCCCGGCTACCCCGAGGCAATGAATCCATGAGATTAGGGTAAGCAGGCGATAAGCTGGTTGCCACGTCTAGCTGTCCTGTAAGATAGACACCGCCCGAGGGGGCGTCAATTCGCATGCTGTCGGCTGCCATGACCAGCGGCGGTTTCACCTTCGCAACCACCCGCCCCGTGATCCGAGCATTCCCCCCCAATCCAGCGCAAAATCCATCCCGACTTCCGATCCCGCATCCAGCATAAAGCCCGTGTTAGCAGCGTGCCCGCCATCACGTCTCACCAAGCTGCCCATTCAGATCAAACCGGTCGAGCTGATGCAGCGGGTCGGACTTGCCAGAAACAGACCGTCTTTATCTGCGCTTAAGACTGCGAAAACATCCCGCAATGGTTGATCGCATAATGTGCACCGCCAATCCCCCACTAATCAGGGGCCTTCATGAATTCACACCACGGAGATCAACGTATGCGCCGAGCACACCTTCGCCCTGCTCAACCGCTTTGGGCCACAGCTGCAAGCTCCGCCGGATTTCACCCACCCGGCCTCACCGACCCTGTTCGAGCAGCTGTTCCCGACCAGCGGTGGCGCCACCTATGGCCGCGCATCCCACGACTGGATGGCGTCTTTCAGTCGACCGGAAGTACGCACCAAGCTGCCGGGCCTGTCTCTGGCGGGGGGCGGCCCCCACCCGGAACAGGAACTGCCGAGGGCGACCCTATTCGGCCATCTGACAGCGCAGATCGAGCTCGCGGACCGGCCTTCGATCAAAGCATCCCGAAGAACGGCTACCTCTGGTGGTACATCGACGCACTGAGCGACGACGGCCAACATGGGCTCACCATCATCGCGCTGCTCGGCAGTGTTTTCTCGCCCTACTATGCCCGGGCAAGGCAGCGCGGCCCAGCCGACCCGGAGCACTTCTGCGCGCTAAACGCCGTGATCTATGGCGCCAGCGGCAAACGTTGGGCCATGACCGAACGCGGTCGCCAACGCCTGAGCCGCACACCGACCGAACTGCGCATCGGCCCCAGCCAATTGCACTGGGATGGCGATGATCTGGTTATCGACATCCATGAAACCGCCGCCCCCATCCCGCTACCCCTGCGCGGCCAAGTGCGCGTGCGCCCCCAGACCATGACCCGCCATGTCGAACAACTCGACCAACACGGACGCCATCACTGGTGGCCCATCGCGCCCGATTCGCGGGTCAGCGTCCAGCTCAGCCATCCGCATCTACACTGGAGCGGCGATGGCTATCTGGACAGCAATTGGGGCTCGGAGCCGCTAGAACAGGGGTTCACAGACTGGGACTGGTCACGCGCCAAACGCCGCCAGGGCGGAGCGGTCGTGCTCTACGAGGCCAATCGGCGCGACGGCAGCGCGCTGTCGCTTGCCCTGCAGGTGAACCGCGACGGCTCGGTTGAGCCCTTCGAGCCACCGGCGCGGGTACCCCTGCCGACCACCACTGTTTGGCGCATTGCGCGCGCTACCCGTAGCGAACATCCTGTAACCGGAGAGACCCGCGCCCAAGTGCTCGAGACCCTGGAAGACACGCCGTTTTATGCGCGCTCCACCATCGCCACCCGCCTCTTGGGCGAGCCTGTCACCGCCGTGCATGAAAGCCTGTCGCTGGATCGTTTCGCCCAGCCCTGGGTGCGCATGCTGCTGCCTTTTCGGATGCCGCGCTGGCCATAAAACTTCTGAGATAGACCAATCGCAAACGGGTTTGCGGTTCTGGGTCGGGTGACGGCCACGGGGGTCTCGGTATATGGGTTGGCGCGGCATCAGCCCCCGCTAATCAACCGCAGACCGATCGACAGCTGCTGGATGAACTGGCGAAAGCTGGCCTCATCAGATGCCTCGATTGGGCGCCCGGAACTGGCACGATCGGCATAGAGAAACCCGATGCATTTGTCGGTGAAGAGCACCGGGTGAATCAAAAAATCACCCTTGCCGACAAATTGCGCAAAAGGCCCGCGCACCAGCTTGCGCTCATCGGGCGAGGAGTCAGCATGAATCCAAAACGCCTTGCGCTGCATGATTACAGCGGCAAGGAGAGGATTCATCTCCGAGCGCACACTGAAGCGAAAGCTCGACTGCAAGCGCTCCTCGACTTCCGTTAGCACATACTTGGCCGCAATCGCGTCTTTCTTGGTGGTCAAGAGCGCAAAGACGGTGCGGTCCATACCAATACCACGGTGAACGCCCTCCACCACGGTCGTCAGCAAGCGATTGATATCCGGCTTGCCATTGAGCAACTCAGCCATGCGACCCAGCATCTCGAGTTGCAGCATCGGATTCGGGCGCAGCAACCCGGCAGGATAGCCATCCTCGCCAAGCGCCGTTTCATCACCCGCCTCGGCAGCGCTAGCCTCGGCAGCGGCTTTGCGTTCCGCCTTGTCGCGCTTTGCCTTGGCCCGCGCGGTTTCCGGAATCAGCGGTGCAACCTTGGTGGCGCCGAACTGCACCGCCATTTCGCGCGCCACATCGGAGCTTTGATGCACCTTCTCGCGCATGTCGGCCAGATTCAGCCCCATGTTGCGCGCCACCCGCGACAACAACTGCTGAATCTCATTCGACTCCCAGCCGCGCCGCATTGCCACCTCAGCAATGCGCCGGCCGGTGGCAATGCGCTCCCCAGCCTGCCCCGGCTCCGACGACAGTGCCTTCTGCAACACCTGACCAAGCGACCAGTGCTGCGCCAAGCGCAGCGAGAGCTGGGTCATATCGCACCCAAAGGTGCGTTTTTCGAGACGCGCGATCTGCACCGCCTCGTCGTCACCAAATTCCGCTTTCTCAGCCAGATAATTGTTCACCCTGGGGTCGGAACTCGACAGCGCCGCGAGCCCCCCAATGCGATACAACAAACCGGCGACGAAAATCTCCGCCACCACGTCATCCTGCGCCATGCGCGCGAGCGTCTGCGCCTGAGTGGCGGTATGAAAGGCCAACGCCATTTCCTCGAGCAGGGCGGCGCGACTCTGACCGCGCAGGACTTGCTCGATCACGCTGAGGGATATCGCCAGATCGCGCACTGCGTCAAAGCCAAGCAGCACCACACCGCGATCAACCGTTTGGATATTGCCGTGACTGCTAGGAAACAACGGACTGTTCGCCAGCTTGACCAGGCGTGCGGCCATCGCGGCATCTTTGGCGATGGCATTGGAGAGCTTGTAGGCGCTGGCTTCCGGATCATTGGAAATCCGCGTCACATCGCTGACGGTGCGCGCAAAGGCCGGAAGTTCGGTATCGGTAAGAAAATTGGTCCAGGCGTTCAGCGTCATTGGCAATGAACGCCCTGAGCCGGCCGCCTGATCAAATGGTGCCATGTTCATATCCCGAACCAATGGCGACATAGCGCCACCAAGGTGCACACTGTTCCAACCAGAGTGCTTGTTCTTATTATCGTTGCTCTGTGCGGGCCTGCTCTGCTCTGACCGGCACCTCGAGCATCACCAAGACGCCACAATTCATGCGAAAACTGGCTAGCTGCCAGCGCGGTATCTTTACCCTGACAGTAGGACTAAAGTCGCGATTTGTCCAGAAAAACTGGTGTTCTCATGCCTGACTCGAATGGCAGACTAAATCACACTTTCCGACGAATATTCATACGCCGTTCACGCAGGATAAGCGCGTCGCGGGCAGAGCCATTTTCCGCACGACCAAAACGCATTGGCAGGTAGAGCTTTAGCCAGACATTCAGCCCCTGCGCCAAATCGGGCCGCGCCACCGCCACCCGTTGCAGATAATCGCGCGGTCCCTCGCCAGGCTTGCGCGCCAGACCCACGCGCGCAAGGCGCTGGCACAGGCGCGCGAAACTGCGTTCGACAGGATCGGCCGGCCAGCGCCGGCGCGCCAGCAGCCCATGCAGGAGCGCCATCAGCACCGCGCCACCGCTGGCCAGACCCAGCACCAGGCCATAGGTGCCCAGATGCTCGAACCCCAGCGCTTCCAGCAAGCGCTGCTGGCGGGTGCTGGAGAAGTTCACCACCCAATTGTTCCAGCCCGCATTGCCCGCATCCACCAGCAGCCGCAGACTGTGCGCCAGCCGCCCCAGGCCGCTGTCGCGCGACATCCGAAAACGCAGCGGCGCGGTACCACCCAGGTCGGCCAGTTCAGCATCGTTGTCGACGCGCTCAGGCGCAACCGCTGCGGTCGGGTCAACTCGGGTCCAGCCGCTGTCTTCCAGCCACACCTCGACCCAGGCGTGAGCATCGGATTGACGCACCAAATAGTGTCCGCCCAGGGGATTGCGCTCGGCGCCCAGGTAGCCCACCACCAGCCGCGCCGGGATGCCAGCCAAACGCATCAGCAGCGCGAAGCTGCTGGCATAATGCTCGCAATAGCCGGCGCGAGTCTCAAACAGGAAATCATCAACCGGATTAGACCCCAGCGGCGGTGGCCTCAGGGTGTAACGGAAGGGCTCACGGCGAATATGCGCCAGCGCGCGAGTCAGGATGGCGCGCGCGCCACCGCCCTGCTCCTGCCATGCGCCCACCAGCAGGCGCATGCGCGGCGTGATCATGCGCTCGGGCAACTCGAGCGCCAATTCACGCTCAGGAGAGGTTAGCGCCAACGAGCGATATTTGAGTGCCGAACGCAGCTCAAAGCGTTTGAGTTCCTGCAGCGGCTCTCTTGCGACCAGGCGCGCATCTCGCGTCAATTGCGCATCCGCTGGCGCCGCAAGAGGCAGATCAAGCGCGAAGATCCAGCGCTGTTCGGTCGCTTCCATCACGATGGCGTAGTCAAGTTCCTCACCCAGCGACTCGATGTCCGCCGGCAGGTCGGTCATCAGCTCCTTGGGTCCGGGCTCCCAGCCACGCCCGTCGGTTTGCCATAGCACAGGCCCACGCCAATAGAGCTCGGAAGGCTCGACCGGCAACGGCTGGTCGAAATAGGCATGGAAGGCCACGGCGCCCACGCGCACCAGCTCGCTGAAGTTGCCAAGCTCCAGCGAATCGCTCACCCCGGTCTGGGCCCGATCGCGCTCCAGCCCCAGGCTCCACAAGGGCGAATCGAGCCGCGGGAAGAGCACGAACAGCAATGCTGCCAGTGGCACCGCCTGGCCGCTCAGCACCACGGCCCGGCGCCCGGCGGCACGCAGGCGTTTGATCCATGCCTGCCGACCAGCGTCGCGCCGCACCGCGCTTAAGTCCGCGAGCAACGCAAAACTGCCAAGCAGCAGCGCCCCCAGATAGACGGCAAAGAGCGGCGACTGATTGAACAGAAAGGCCACCACCAGCAAAAAGCCGAACAGCAGCAAGGACACCCGCAGATCGCGCATGGCGCGAATCTCGAGCGTCTTTAATACCATCATGGTGAGCAGCAGTGCGGTGCCGGCATCCTGACCTGCCAGTTCGCGATAAGCCGCCAGCACCACGCCCATCCCAAGGAACGCCAGAGCCACCAGCGGCCAGCGCCCGGGCGTGAGCGCCGGGCGGAACAGAACCGCGACCCGCGCCAGCAGCACCAGGGCGATATAACCGGCGACCGGTGCCTTCATGTAAAACAGCAGCGGCACTGCGGCCAGACCCAGCAGCGCGGTCAGCAGGCCGATCTGGAGAAAATCCGGTGCGGGTTCGCCAGTGGACCTGGGTGCGAGCCGGCGCGTGGCATTGCGCTTAATCTTCATGGCGAAACCCCGCCAGCACGCTCAGGCAGCGATGCTTGTGTGCATCACCCTGGCCGCGCTCGACACTCAAACCCGGCAGCCGCAGCCCATAGACCAGGTGTTGCTCCGAGGCGTTGAGCACTTGCCGACACAGCAGCGCGGTGCGCGTCTCTTCATCCACCGGCGGCAGCGCATTCCAATCAAGCCACACCCGCGCGGCGCGGTCGCCGCCAAACTGCTTGACCACCAGTCCGCGCTCGCGGGCCAGCGCCTTCCAGTCGATGCGCTTTAATGAGTCGCCTGGTGCATAGCTGCGCGCACCGACAAAATCGTCCGCCCCGATGCCCTGATCGCCGCTGGCGTTGTGATCGACCGAGCTCAGCTGCGGCGGCGCGCCGGCATGGGGTGCCGGGCGTGGATAGACAGTGGCCACGGCATCGACCGACACCAGCGACCAGGCGCGAAACAGCCCCAACGGATAGCGGGTTTCGATCAGCACCTCGCCGAGCGGCAAGGGGCCGCGACGCTCGGTCGGCACCGGTAAAACCACCCGCACCATGCCGCCAGCAACGACATCGACACAGTCGCAGCCGCGCACACAGAGGGCACCACGCTCGCGATCACGCGCGTCCTCGAGAGCAACATCGAAACGCGCCTCCTGGCCGGCGAAGACTGGCGCCCCCGGCTGCGCCCACACCCGCAAACGCAGCAGATTGAACCAGGCATGATGCATGCTGACCAGACTGACCCCGGCCATCACAAAGGTAAACAGCAGACCAAGGTTGTTTTGGTAGTTCAAGGCGCCAAGCAGGGTCACCAACAGCAGCAGGCCATAGCCCATACCGGCCCGCGTGGGGAGAATATAAATCTGTCGCGCCCCGATGGTTGCCTGCCCCTGAGCGTCGACCGGCACCCTTCTGAGTAGCCTGCTGAATCGCGTCGTCCAACCGGGGGTTTGTCGCCGCGCAGGAGATGTCCGAGTCGCCATGTCGCGCAGCGTCCTTCGTCAGCTTGGCAGGATGCTCAGGGAACCGAAACCGCTCGCAGAATAAAGTCCGCGATCTCGGCATGGCCAACGGGACCATTGTCATCCCCGCTCAGCAAACGGTGCGGCACGCACGCCGGCAGCACCGCCTGGATATCTTCTGGGATCACGTAGCCGCGACCATGGATCAAGGCCCAGGCACGCGCCGCGCGCAGCAACCCGAGCCCGGCGCGTGGTGAAAGCCCGTGCAAAAAACGATTGCTCGCGCGGGTAAAGGCCAGAATGCCATGGCAGTAATCGATGACGGGCGCCGCCACATGCACGGACGCGACACGTTGCTGCAACCCCAGCAGTTCGTCGACACTCAGCGCCGGTTCGACAGCGGCTAGGAGTGCACGCCGGTCGGCACCGGCCAGCAGCGCCTTCTCATGCTCGGCGTTTGGGTAGCCAAGCTCAATGCGCATCAAAAAGCGATCAAGCTGCGACTCCGGCAGCGGAAAGGTGCCGACCTGATAGGTCGGGTTCTGGGTGGCGATGACAAAAAAGGGTGTGGGCAGGGCGCGCGTCTCGCCCTCAGCCGTGACCTGGCCCTCTTCCATGGCCTCGAGCAGGGCACTCTGCGCCTTGGGCGTGGCGCGGTTGATTTCATCGGCCAGCACCACCTGGGCAAAAATCGGCCCGGGATGGAAGGCGAAATGCTCGCGCACCCGCTCGTACACCGACACGCCAATGATGTCCGCCGGCAGTAGATCGCTGGTGAACTGAATGCGCGCAAAATTGAGCCCCAGCAGCCGCGCGAGCAAGTGCGCCAGGGTGGTCTTGCCGACCCCCGGCAAATCTTCGATCAACAAATGGCCGCGCGCGAGCAGACAAGCCAGCGCTAGGCGCAGCTCAGGTTCTTTGCCAAGAATGACGGTCCTGGCGGCAGAGAGGATCTGGTCGATTGAACGGGCCTCAGCCGGCGTTGCGCGACCCGTTACAGAATCAGTCTTTGACATGGGATGAAAGATAAAGAGGATCGCATTGCAAAGGCCCCTGAACCCCGCCCGTGTCGAGCCCAAGGCAGATGCTTAAGCTAAGGGTCATCGACCCGGCACCCTCTGGAAAAATAGCCATGAGATGCGCGGCAACGCTCACAGACCCGGACATCGTGGGAAATGCATCCAGGAAAGTCACGGTCAAGCGGAGGGATCAGACAAGGGTGCTGCGTCCTGCGGCAAGACGGCATCGAGTGGCTCGACACGCAGCTTCTCGGCAATGCCGCCGCCGAGGGCGACCCGAGTTGGACCGATTGAGACCACCCGAGCGCGACCCCGGTGATGCTCCACACGCAACTCACTGCCCAAACGCACCCCGAGCGCGAGCAGACGGCGACTAAGATCGCGCCCGCCACTGATGCCGATCACCCGCGCCCGGGCACCGAGCGGAAGCTCTGCAAGGGTCGCGGGCGCAGGCGGAGAAGCAGGGATTGGGCCAAAGGTGGCAGTCTTATCCATAAGCTGAAAGTCTAAGTCAGACAAAAAAGCGAATCAAGAATCACTATCAATACCCAAATCAAGGACAGCGCCAACTGCTAGCACAAGAGCGAATCAGAACTGCTTCACGCGAATATTGAGCGTCTGGATGCGATAAGCAATCTGCCGCGGGGTCATGCCGAGCAGGCGCGCGGCCTTGGCCTGTACCCAGCCGGCTTGCTCCAGCGCCGCGATGACACGCTCACGCTCGTCGAGGTCCGGGTCTTGCAGGTCAACCGCATTGGGCGCAGCGGGCAGGTCCATGCCGGGCTCCAGGCGCAGGCCGGTCAGGTCGATTACATCGCGGTCGATGACGCCGGTTTCACTCATCACCGCCGCGCGTTCCATGCAATTTTCCAGTTCGCGCACATTGCCGGGCCAGTCGTGGCGCATCAGAGCGCGCACGGCGGAATCGGTGATTTCCAGCTCCCGACCCTGGGTCTTGGCGATCTTGGCGACCAGGAAGCGCGCCAGGTCCGGGATGTCCTCGATGCGCTCGCTCAGAGCTGGCATGTAGATGGGCATCACGTTCAGGCGATAATAGAGGTCTTCGCGGAACTGGCCCTCGCGGACTTCTTGCTCAAGATTGCGATTGGTCGCGGCGATGACCCGCACGTCAACCTTGAGGGTGCGATTGCCACCGACGCGCTCGAACTCGCCTTCCTGCAAGACGCGCAGCAGCTTGGCCTGGAAGACGGCGCTGATTTCGCCGATTTCGTCCAGAAACAGCGTCCCGCCATCGGCCTGCTCGAAGCGGCCCTTGCGCAAACCGCTGGCGCCGGTGAAAGCCCCTTTTTCATGGCCGAAGAGTTCAGACTCCAACAGGCTATCCGGCAGCGCAGCGCAGTTGAGCTTGACGAAGGTGCCACGCGCGCGCGGGGAGTTGTAGTGAATCGCGCTGGCAATCAGTTCCTTGCCGGTGCCGGACTCACCGCGAATCAGTACCGTGGTATTCCACTTGGCCACCTGGCGCACTTGGTCAAACACCACGCGCATACGCTGGGTGTGGCCAATAATGTTCTCGAAACCATGGGCGCCCTTGAGATGCCGACGCAGCTTGTCGCGTTCCTCGCGCAGGGCGCTTTGCTCCGCGGCTACCGTGCGCGCCAGCCGCACCGCTTGGCCAATGAGATTAGCGACCATTTCCAAAAAACGCGCGCGCTCCTCGAGCAGACCATCGCGATCTGGCGGTTGCACGGCCAGCACCCCGATGGCGCCTTCCTCGCCTAAGCGAATAGGCACACCAATGAATGGCAGATCGCGGTCGTAGAGATTGAGCCGATCAAGAAAGCGCGGTTCGTCGCCGACGCGCGGCAGGATCCAGGGCTCATCGGCTTCCAGAATACGCCCAATCACCCCCTCCCCTGGGCGATAGCGGATAGTCTCGAAAGGCTCGGCAACCTCGTCATGGATGGCGCTCAGCATCAGCTCGCCGCTGTCCTCATCCATCAGGCAGACGATGCCGCGTTCCAACCCGCCGCGCTCGTGCAAGGTCTTGAGCAGCGCGCGCAGGGTCTGGTGCAGGTCGAGCGAGCGGCTCAGCACCCGGCTGACCTCAAACAGGGTCTCGAGCTGGGACTCAAGCTGGGTCAAGCGGGCACGCGCGCCCGGCTCGCTGCCGTTCGCATCGGTCTGCTTCATGCTCTGCATCCTGGTGTCCACCACGATCGCGCTGTTACTCCTGTGACGGGGCGTGACTCAGCACCAACTTGATCCGACAGCCGTCCTGAAAGGCGTCGTCGATCTCAATGGTACCGCCATGCTGGTTGACAATTTCCTGCGCCAGCGCGAGCCCCATACCGGCCCGTCCGCGCCGGCGCCGCCAACCGACGAAGAAGGGCTCGAACGCCTTGAGCCGATCAGCCGCTGGCAGGCCAGGGCCATTGTCCTGAATGACCACCTCGACCGAGTCGTCGAGCGTGCGCGTGGCCAGGCGCAGTTCGCGCTGCGCGCAGCGGCTTTCATGCAGGGCTTGCAGGGCATTGTCAATCAGATATTTGAACAGGGAACGCAACTGGTTGCGATGTCCAGACAGCTCCGGCAGTTGCATGGCCGGCTGCCAGTCGATCACCACACCAGCGGCCAGCAGCCGGTCAGTTTCCAGCTCCAGCACATGGCGCAGCAGTTCGTTGATATTGACCATCACGCCCGCCTCCGGCGCCTCGTTCGGCAAGGCTGCGTGCAGGGTGGCCAGCGCTCGTTCGCTGGCGGCGCTGATCTGGCGCAATTGTTCGATGAACAGCCCCATTTCGCCGTCGCGATCACCAAACATAGTGGTGGCGGCGCGAATCAAATTCAGCGGCTGTTCGATCTGATAACTCGCTGCGGCCAACGCCTCGCGTACTCCTTCTGATAGTTGCTGCTCGGCCAGGCGCGCGCGCAGATGCTCGAGATGGGCCCGGTCGATTTCGCGCCGACGCGCAGTGACATCGTTGGCCAACAACAGCAACCGATGCTCGCCTTCATCGGCTGCACCGAAGTAGCCGCGCACGCTGGCGTCGGATTCGTTCACTGCTACGCCAGAGCAGGAAAACCAGCGCGGTGCACTGCTGCCGGGGAGCATCAGGCTGATTTCAACGTCCTTGAAACCATCGCCGTGCAACACCCGCTCGAGCGGATCAAAGCCGGCCTGCTCAATCAAGGCCCGGCGCAGCTCTGCGACCGGCTCTTCACCGCGCAGATCGCCGAGGAGCTTTTTGTATTCCATGTTATCGAGCACCACTCGCCCTTCGGCATTGAGCAGCGCGACCAGCACCGGGGCGGCATTCAGCACGGCTTCGCTGCGGATCTTCTGCGCGCGCAGATCGGCTTCCAGGCGATGCTCACGGGTCACATCGCGGTGCATGCCAAGAAAAAACCGAATGCGCCCGCCAGCATCGAGCACGGGGGAGATAATCAGCTCAGCAAGATAATCGCCACCATCCCGGGTGCGATTGACCAAAATGCCTTTCCAGGTGTTTTTGCTCTGGATGGTGCGCCACAGTTGCTGGTAGATGCTGCTCGGCGTGGCATTGCTTGAAAGGATGGACTGATTGCGACCGATGAGTTGGTCGCGACTGTAACCGGTGAGCTGCTCGAAGGCGGCATTCACATAAAGAATATCGGCCTTGTCGTCGGTGATGGAAATGGCCACCGGCGCCTGCTCGACGGTCTCGAAATACACCCGCGGCGGCAGGGGCGCGCCCGGATCGCCCGCCATCAGCGTCAGCACGCGCAGCACTTCGGGCGGGGTGCCGACCGGCGGGGTGGCGAGAAACTGGGCCAAGGCGTTCAAGGCCTGCTGCTCTTCTGCCGTTGGTGGCCGAATGCTAGACCCGACATCCGTTCCTGCGCCCGATGCGGAATCGGCCCCACCATGGGCGCCGACATCGGACCCGACATCAGGTCTAACCTCTGCTTCGGCGAATCTTGATCCAGCCACGAGTGAATTCCTCCAGCATCTGTGCGCCTTGGCTGAGCCCTGTTGACCGGCTCCCGACCGACCGCAAAGTGGCCAGCCTGCCTCTATGAAGATAGCAACAGCATAAAGCAGAACTCGCGCCAGCGTCGATCCGCCATGCTGGATAGCTGCGCCGCTCGTGGGTGAAGACCAAACTCAGCTTGAGCCGCCTGGTTCATGCCACCCCAAAACAGAAATCAGGACCAATTCCGGACTTCGCAATCTCGACACGCGCGAGGATAAGGGCCAGCTTGTCGGAAAGGCAACAAAGACAGGGCTGCCCCCGAGATACCTGTGACGTCCGCGACAAGCCGGGCAACCTGCCAGGCGCTGCAAAAGCCTGCCAGCCGCCCACGACAAGGCTCACAGGCGATTGGCACCGGCTTTGCTTAATCATGCAGACCTGCTGCGTCGGCCCGCCCGACAGACCACCACTGCCTTTTAGTCTTGATTGCCATGTCCGATGCTCTGCTGCTGATTCTTGGCACCGCGCTGGTCAATAACGTGGTGCTGGTGAAATTCTTAGGCTTATGTCCCTTCATGGGCGTGTCGAACAAGCTCGACAGCGCCTTGGGCATGGGCCTGGCCACCACCTTTGTGCTGACCCTGACCGGGGCGGCGAGCTGGCTGCTGGAGCACTGGCTGCTACAGCCTTTGGGCATCGGTTTTTTGCGCATTCTGACCTTCATCCTGGCCATCGCCGCCGTGGTGCAGTTTACCGAAATGGCGGTGCGCAAAATCTCCCCCGCGCTTTACCAGGTGCTGGGCATCTTTCTGCCGCTGATCACCACCAACTGCGCGGTGCTCGGCGTAGCGCTGCTCAATGTGCAGGAGGAGCACGGCTTTAGCGAAAGCCTGCTCTACGGCTTTGGCTCAGCGCTCGGCTTCACCCTGGTGATGGTGCTCTTTGCGGGGTTGCGCGAGCGCCTGGCGCTGGCCCAAGTACCGGACGCTTTTGCAGGCTCGCCCATTGCATTTGTCGTGGCCGGGCTGCTGTCACTGGCCTTCATGGGCTTCGCGGGGCTGGCATGATCAGCGCCATCCTCAGTCTGACCGCACTCGGCCTGGCCCTGGGCACCCTGCTCGGGATCGCTGATCGCTTTCTGCGCGTGCCGGCCAACCCGTTGGAGGCAGAAATCGAGGCCCTACTGCCAGGCTCGCAGTGCGGTCAGTGTGGTTATCCTGGCTGTGCGCCGGCGGCTGCGGCACTAGCGGCTGGCGAGGCCGCAGTCACCTGCTGCCCACCGGGCGGGCGGGCACTGGCCGAGGCACTGGCCGAGAAGCTGGGCGTGACTCTCGATGCCTCGGCGGTAGCCGAGCAAGTGCCCATGGTGGCCTTCATTCATGAGCGCTCCTGCATCGGCTGCACCAAGTGCCTGAAACGCTGCCCGACCGATGCCATTCTGGGGGCCAAGGACATGATTCACGCCGTCTTTGCCGATGCTTGCACCGGTTGCGAGCTGTGCTTTGCCGACTGCCCGACCGAGTGCATCGAAATGCGCCCGGTTGGCTACACGCCCCAGACCTGGTACTGGCCACTGCCGCAAGCCAATTCCAACGCAGGCAAGGCAAGCGCGCCGATCATGGTCACACTCAATGCTGATGGGGTGGCACTCTGATGCGCCTGTTCAGCATTCGCGGCGGGGTTCATCCGCAGGATCAGAAAAGCCTGTCAGCCGAGCGCCCGATTGAGCCGCTTCCCTTACCACAGTTGCTCCACCTGCCTTTGCAGCAGCATATCGGCGCCGCCGCCAACCCCATGGTCGAGCGCCGCCAGCAGGTTGCCAAGGGTGAGCTAATCGCCCGCGCCCAAGGGCCGGTCTCTGCGCCCATTCATGCGCCAACCTCGGGGCGTATCGCCGGCATCGGGCTTTATCCGGCCAATCATCCCTCGGGATTGTCGGTACGCACCATCTCCTTGCAGCCAGACGGCGAGGAGCGCTGGGTTGAAGGACTCGAAGGCGTGGCTGATCCCTTCGCGCTCGAGCCTGAAGAAATCGCCCGACGCGTCGCCGCCGCCGGCGTGGTCGGCTTGGGCGGGGCCACTTTTCCGGCAGCGGTCAAGCTCAATCTGCGCAACCGCTATGAGCTGCACAGGCTGGTAATCAATGGCGCCGAATGCGAGCCTTATCTAACCTGTGATGATCGGCTGATGCGCGAGCAGGCCGCTGCTATTGTCGATGGCGCGCGCATCATGGCCTATGCGCTGGGTGTCGCGCGCATCATCATCGCGATTGAAAACAACAAGCCCCAGGCACAGCAGGCGATGCTAAACACCGCAGTCGGGCATGGCGGTCTCGAAATCGTCGGCCTGCCGATGCACTATCCGATGGGTTCGGAAAAGCATCTGGTGCAGACCCTGACCGGTCAGGAAACCCCGGCGCGGGGCCTGACCGCCGACATCGGCGTAGTAGTGCACAACCCGGCCACCGCCTTTGCCGTGCATCAGGCACTGCGCGACGGACGCCCGTTGATTGATCGGGTGGTGACCATCACCGGCGGTGCCATCAGCCAGCCGCGCAATCTGCGCGTGCCCATCGGCACCCGCATCGAGACCCTGATCGAAGCCAGCGGCGGTTTTGCCGAGCCACCCGCGCGCCTGGTTAGCGGCGGGCCCATGATGGGGCAAGTCATTTCCAGTGCGCGCGCGCCGGTAATCAAGGGCACCAACGGCATTCTGGCGTTAACCGAGGCCGAGACGCGCATCCGCGAGCCCTCCGCCTGCATCCGCTGCGGCAAATGCGTCGAGGTCTGTCCCTGCGGCCTGGTGCCGCTGGAAATGGCCGCCCTGGTGCGCGCCGGTCAGCCCAAACGCGCGGTGGATGCGGGCCTGCTCGACTGCATCAGCTGCGGCTGCTGCGCCTATGCCTGCCCGGCGCACCTACCGCTGGTGCAGTACTTTGTGCACGCCAAGGGCGCCATGGCCGAGCGCGACCGTATCAAGCAGAAACAGACCGAAACCAAGCGCCTGGCTGACCAGCGCACAGCACGCATGGAGGCCATCAAGCAGGCCAAGCGCGCGGCAATGGCGAAGCGCAAGCCAGCCGCAAAACCGGCAGCGAGTGATTGACAAAATGCTAGCCCCAACCTATGCCGCCAGCCCCCACACCCATGCGCAGACCAGCGTCGCGCGCACCATGCGGCTAGTCATGCTGGCGCTGGTGCCAGCGACCCTGCTTGGGCTCTATCAATTCGGCTGGCCGGCAATTTTTCTTTTTGGCATCACTGTGCTGGGCGCACTTTTGTGGGAGGCGCTAGGCCTGAAACTGTCAGGGAAATCCGTGCGGCCGGGGCTCATGGATGGCTCAGCACTGTTGACCGGCTGGCTGCTGGCCATGACGTTGCCACCCTGGGCGCCCTGGTGGGTTGGGCTGCTGGGGGCTTTTCTCGCCATCATTGTCGGCAAGCAGATTTTCGGTGGCTTGGGGCAAAATCTTTTTAACCCGGCCATGGTCGCGCGCATCGCCTTGCTGATCGCGCTGCCGCTGGAGATGACCAGCTTCGTTTCACCCGCGCCCTTGTTCTCGGCTGGCGCGCCCGGTTTTTTGGACGGGCTCAGCATCGCGTTTGGCGGTGCGGCCGAAACCACCATCAATACCGGAATCGGCCAGTATGACGCGTTGAGCGGTGCTTCTGTGCTCAACGATGTCCGCACCTCCCTGGGGCTGGGGCAGTCGCTTGATGCCATTTTGCCCGCTGTCTTTGACCCCTTCGCCGCGCTCTGGGGCGGAGTGGCCGGCAGCCTGGGTGAGACCTCGGCACTGCTGCTACTGCTTGGCGGTCTGTTCCTGCTGCAACAGCGGGTGATCCGCTGGGAAATTCCGCTGGCGGTGCTGGCCAGCATCGGCCTTATGGCCGGCTTAATGCACCTGCTCGACGCCGGGCGCTATCCGGGGCCGCTGTTTCACTGGCTGCAAGGGGCCACGCTGCTGTGCGCCTTTTTCATCGCCACCGACCCGGTCACCTCACCCGTCTCGCGCGCCGGGCAACTCGTTTTCGGCGCTGGCTGCGGGGTGCTGATCTATGTCATCCGCACCTGGGGCGGCTATCCGGAGGGCGTGGGCTTCGCGGTGCTCTTGATGAACGCCTGCACGCCGCTGATCGATCATTACCTGAAACCACGCATCTATGGCCGCGATCGCCGTGGACAGCCGCTCAAGGTATCTGAGACCAAAGCCACGCCGGCCAATCCTCAGGGAGGTCAGCCATGACCGCCGTTCTCAACCCCAGCTATCGCCAGCGCATCGGCTATCAGGCCGGGCTGCTCGGCGGGTTTGCCATGGTCGCGGCCGCGCTGCTGACCATGGGCAACATCGCCACCCACGAGGCCATCGCTGAACGTCACGCCGAGGATCTGCGTGCCTCCCTGACCCAAGTGATCCCGGCGGACCTGCACAACAACGACCTGCTCGCCGCCACCCTGGAGCTGACCGGCCCGGATGGCACGCCCCGGACTGTCTATCGCGCCCTGCAAGGGCTTGAAGTCCAGGCCGTCGCCTTTCGCGTTTCCGAGCCGGGCTATTCCGGGCCGATTGAGCTGATGCTGGGGCTGGATGCGAGCGGGCGCATCTTGGGTGTGCGGGTGCTGTCTCATACCGAAACCCCCGGGCTGGGCGACAAAATCGAAGTGGCGCGCGATGACTGGATTCTGGCCTTCAATGGTCTGACGCTGGGTGATCCGCCGCCTGAGCGCTGGGCGGTAAAAAAAGACGGCGGCGATTTTGATCAGTTCAGCGGCGCCACCATTACCCCCAGGGCCGTGGTCAAGGCCATTAGCGGCGGGCTTCAATGGTTCGCCGACCAGCGCGCAGCCCTGACCACCTCGGCCGTGATTCAGCAGGAGCAACCCCATGGCAACAGCAACTGACACGGCCACTGTGGAATCGAGACCTAAGGCCCCCGCCACCGACTGGGCGCGCCTGGCGCGCGATGGGCTGTGGGACAACAATGTGGTCTTCGCCCAGGCGCTGGCGCTCTGCCCGCTGCTGGCGGTAACCGGCACCGCAACCAACGGCCTTGGGCTTGGTCTGGCCTCAACCTTTGTGCTGGTAATGTCCGGCTTCACCATCGCCCTGCTACGCGGCCTCATCACCCCACAGGTGCGCATTCCGGTGTTCGTGCTGGTGATCGCCACCCTGGTCACCCTGGTTGATCTGGGCATGAACGCCTGGATGCACGATCTGCACAAGGTGCTGGGGCTGTTCATCCCGCTAATTGTCACCAACTGCGCCATTCTCGGTCGCGCGGAGTCTTTTGCCTCGCGCAACCCGGTGCTGCCGGCAGCCTTTGACGGGCTGATGATGGGTCTGGGCTTTACACTGGTGCTGGTTGTGCTCGGTGCGGTGCGCGAGATCCTCGGCTTCGGCACCCTCTTTGCCAACGCATCTCTGCTGCTTGGCGAGGGCCTGCGATTTCTGGAACTGACCATCATCCCCGACTATCGCGGCTTTCTGCTGCTAATCCTGCCGCCAGGCGGTTTTCTGGCACTCGGCTTTCTGCTCGCCGGCAAGCGGCTGATCGACCGCCGCGCCGCGCGCGCAGGCTGACGATTAAGGGAGGGAGAACCCATGCAAGTCAGCGTCGCCTACGCGGACAAATTCAAACAAACCTGGCTCACCCTGGATGTGCCCGATGGCAGCAGCATCCAGGAAGCCATCGAGCACTCCGGCATCCTGCGCCAATACCCGGACATTGACCTCGACACCCAGAGAGTCGGCATTTTCGGGCGCCTCAGCAAGCTCGAGGCCAAGCTCAAGCCCGGCGACCGGGTCGAGATCTACCGCCCCATCACCGCCGATCCCGAGACCATTCCCCGGCGCGATCAATAGAACGCGGGCCGAACAAGGGTCAAAGACAAGACTCTCCCGCCAGTCCCCAGCCGATCTCGCGGCTATAATTTCAGCCGCAGAGACGACATTGAGGACTCCCAATGATCAGCGCGCTGAAAAACGCAGTATGCCAGCGACCCGGCCAGCGAAATAGAAAAACATATTCATTGAAAGATCAATCCCAAAAGAACGAAAGAAGAGGGCTACGTCAAGGGTATTATTATATACTCACAAAGCGTCTTTATTTAAATATTTACAGCAAACGAATTTAACACCAAGGACACCAAAACCCAATGCTTTTCAGCTTTTTATCGCTTTCTTATAAACATCCTCGAATTGACAAACAACACTACTAAGCGAATGTTTTTGTATTATTTTCAAACTTTCCTTTCCCATTGTTTTTCTTAACTCCTTGCTGGCCAATATTTTAATAATTTTCCTGGCCATGTCATCTGCGTCGCCAGGGGTGAACAAAAAACCATTTTTTCCATCATGCACCAACTCCGGAAGGGCATCCTTATTTGTCGCGACCACGGGAAGACCGGTTGCAAGAGCTTCCATTGTGACGATGCTTTGTAATTCCGCCTCCGAGGAAATTGCAAACAGATCCGCTAGCGCATAAATTCCAGGAAAATCTTCTTCTGGAATAAATCCCGTCAGCGTGACATTATCGGAAATTCCGAGTTCCTTCACCATGTTGCATAGACTTTCCTTTTCTCTTCCGCCGCCACAAATGATAAAATGACATTCGATCTCTTCCAGAACTTTTTTTGCCGCTTTAACCCAAACATCCAATCTTTTCTCGCCACTAATCCTTCCTGTATAAAGGACTTTCGGCTTTGCTGGCAGTTGATATCTTTTTTGGAGCTTTCCCGGGTCATTTTTTGGATTGAATATCTCGAAATCTATTCCGTTTGAAATCGGAGTCGCGGAAACGTTAAGTCCATTATCCAGAAGCATATTCACCGCAGTTTGCGTCGGAGAAACAACGTGGTCGCACAAATTATAAAAACCAACCAAAAACCTCCATCCTCCACGTTCTAGAACACGAAATAAAAACCGTGTTTTCGCAATATGCATCACCAGATTTTCTGGCTGCAAATGGTTGCTACCAACGATTGGTATTCCTTTATATTTGGCATATAAAAGCGCCGTGGTTCCAATTGCCCAAGGATTGTGTAGATGCACCACATCTGGCTTGAACTCCTTGATTATTCGCCCAATTCCGATGGCGGGAAAAGGAGAGACTTTGTAATCCTTGTAAAATGGCCAAGTGTATGCATGGCGCCGGTAGATGGTCGTGTTCTTGTCCTTCTCGGTATAGCTGGAGAAATTCGCTGCCGGCGCCAGAATCGAAACGTCGTGGCCATTCTTGGCTAGTTCTATGGCTAGATTGTGCTCCGCCACAGCCCCACCGTCGATGTTAGGATAATAACTTTCTGTCGCAAACACTATTCTCATTCACTTTACCTTGTGTAGTTATAATCTTGATAAGGTGCATTTCATCAAGTCGCTGGAGATCACGCGAAGTGAGTTTCAAACAAACCTCGTACCGGCCATCGGCGAATGCCATGCTTGCGACGGATTCCAGCCACATGGTCGCACACTTTATTATGACTGTCAGCTAGCTCGCTGTTTTCCTGAAATTTCAAATTTGCCCTGGTTACCGCCGGGAGCGCTTCCTGGGTGGGGGCTGGGCTTTTTCCAACGCATCAAGCGAAAGAGGTCATCCCAGGTAGTGAAAACCATGTAAAATTCAAACTAACCTGATTGCCGTACACTTGGTAGACGATTCGATAATTGCCTTCGATCACTTCCCGTATATCATCACGCGAAAGCTCAGGTACTTTGCGGCCAGCAAAAGGCGCATTCACGATCTTCGCGCCTCGCGCGCGCAAACGGCCTATCCAGTTTTGCGCGGCCCTGGGGTTATCTGCGGCAATGTAGTCTCGAATGGCAACAAGATCCCGAGCAGCAGTGACAGTCCATTTTAGCTCCATTAAGCGCCTGCTCAAGCGCTTCTTCGCTCAGCAATCGACCATGTTCCACGTCGTTAAGGCCATCTTTCACGGCTTGAACAAAGCGCAGCTGTTCACGAAGATCCGCATAGTCGCTTGGCGAGACAAGCACGGCGACCGCACACCCATCCTGTGTGATAACGACAGGTTCCTTTGAACTCGCGATACCATTGAGCAACGCCGACGCCTGATGCTGGAAGTCAGCCAAGGACAGGGTGGTTTCTGAAACAGGAGCTGGCTTCATGATCGCCTCTCGCCTCTTTAGGGTGATTGTGTTTGCGAGTACAGCCCGCCAGCGGCTGGCCATCAACGTCCAGCCGGGCGCGAACCCGCTCATGCTGGGACTCGACGCCAGCGGACGCATCCTGGGCGCGCGCGCATCCAATCCAGATCAACGCCAAGCCTCGTTCGTCAAGCCCTCAGTCGGTCTCGTGGTTATAATCAAAACCAAGGAAACGGCATGGAGGGTTGCCCATGGCCAGCGCCCTAAAAGAATGCTTCGTCAGTATCGAGGACTATTTCACCCTGGACTCAGAGACCGCGCCCGAACGCTGGGAATGGCGCAATGGCGATGTCTATTGCAGGAGTGGCGCCCAGCCGGAGCACAATGTGATTTGCATCAATGTGATTTGCATCAATGTGGGCGCCGAACTGCGCGCGCGACTGCGCGGCTCCGCGTGCCGCACCTTCCCAAGCGATCAGCGCGTGAAGGTCCATGCCGGGAGCCCCTACCTGTATCCGGATGTCTCGGTTGCCTGCCATCCCGAGTTCACCACCATCAATGGTCTAGGTACGCTGCTGAACCCGATTCTGATCGTCGAGGTGCTGTCAACGACCACCGCGCAGAATGATCGCGGCACCAAGTTCATGCAGTACCAGACCATTGCGTCACTCACCGACTATCTGCTGGTCGACTCAAGCGAGGTCGCCGTCCTGCATTTTCGTAAGGAAGGCGGGCGCAAGGAAGACTCGGTGTGGACACCGCGATTGCTCGAGCAGGCCAGTGATGCAATCAACTTGCCTGACCTGGACATCAGGCTCCCCCTGGCCGAGATCTATCTCGACACCGGACTGCTCGCTGAAACCAAGCAGGCATGAGCGGACCGCCACAGATTCGATCAAGGCAACTCGGCGTCACGGCGTTTCAGCTCCGCGACCACCAAGGCATCTGCCGGCAATAGGCCATCGGTCTTGGCGAGTTCCTCGCCGAGCGCGAGGGCCTTTTCAAAGTGCATCCGTGCCACCCTGGCTTCGCCATGATCGGCGTGCCACCCGCCGGTGATTGCGTGCGAGATGAACAGATCGCGCTGCCATAGGGTGTTGTGCTGATCGCGCGCGACCAGCTCCTCGACGATGTCCAAGGCATGCTCGAACGCCATGCGAGCCGCAGCCGAATTTCCATTCTTCAATTGCGCATCGCCAATCTTGTTGAAGCTGATGGCAACATTGCGCTGATGGTCGGCATTGTCGGTATCGCTTGCCGCTAGAGCCTTAGCGATGGGAAGACCTTCCTGGTAGGCAGCCAGGGCAGCGGCCACATCGCCTTGCTGCAAGTGGAGATCGCCAATGTCCTGTAGCGAGAGCAGAATATTGGATTGCAGGATGCTGTTTTCGCGATGACGTTCGGCCAGAGGCCGGAGCATGGCCAGCGCCTCCTCATGTGCCTTCAAAGCAGCAGCCCGGTCACCCGTGGTGACTTGGACATTGGCGATCCGGCGAAGAGTGTACCAAAGGTCTCGCTGCCCCTGGATATTGCTCGGATCTTGCTCGGCGTGCCCACGACAGATCTCAAGGGATTCCCTGTACAAATCCAGGGCAGCAGGCGGATCGCCCTGTTGCACCAGGATGTCTCCGACCTTGTTCAGACTGATGGCAAGGTCGCGACCCCACACCCGGTTATTCGGATCCTCGGCGGTCAGGTCACGGGCGATGTCCAGGGCTTCCTGGTAATAGTCCAGAGCCTGATTGACCTCGCCCGAGCGCAAACGCAGGTCACCAATTCGGTTAAGACTAATGGTCAGGTCGCGAAGCCAGACCAGATTGTCCGGATCGCGCACGGCCAGTTCCCGAGACAATTCCAATCCTTCGCTAAAGGCGGCCAGGGCGGCGCGGGACTTTCCAACGGTCAGGTGCAGATCACCGACTTTGGTCAGGGCCACCAGGGTATCCCGAATCCAATCGCTGTTTTCCGGATCGCTCTCGCTGAGCGCGCGGCGGATGCCCAGCACATTCTCATAGGAGGTCAGTGCGGCATCCGTCTGCCCGAGCTGTAGTTGGATATTGCCGATGCGCTCCTGAGTGACCGAGAGGTCGTGCTGCCATTTGGTGTTATCAGGATCGCTCGCGACCAAAACCTGGACGAGGGTCATCGCTTCCTGGTAAGCGGCAAGGGCCCCCTGAGTGTCGCCGCGAAGCACACGCACGTCACCGGTCTTGTTCAAGCTAACTGCCAGGTCACGGCGGGCAGTCGGGCTATTCGGCTCCCGCTTCGCCAGCGACCGCCGGGTGGCAAGCACCTCCTCGTAAGCGGCCAGGGCACCCGCAGCGTCGCCCTGCTGTAGGCTGATATCGCCAACCTTTTCCCATGCGATCGAGACATCCCGCTGCCAACGCGCATTGGTGGCGTCCCCGGCAGCGAGGGCGCGACTGATGGCCAAGGTTTCCTCATAGGCTGTCAGGGCGGCCTCGGCCTGGCCGCTTTCTTTCTCGATGTCGCCAATACGGTCCAAGGTCACGGACAGATCGCGCTGGGCTTCCGCATTATCTGGGTCGGCTGCGGCGAGAATCCTGTCGATGCGCAGTGACTCCTTGTAAGCCGTCAGGGCGTCTTCCAGGCTCCCTTGCAGGGCGTACAGATCTCCCAGCGCCAGCAGGGCAGCAGAGCGGCTGCGCTGAAGCACCATGTCATTGGGATTGGACTCCGCCAAGGTATCTTGCAGACGGCGGGCCCGCTCCAGAATGGAGCGAATAATGGCACTGGGCACGCGCGAGTCTTTAAACTTCTCGGCCAGATCAAATACCAGGGTGTTCGCGCTCTCGGTGGCGGCACGCAGGGCAGTTTCAGCCTCAACCCGACGCTGCTCGGCGATGCCGCGCTGACGTGTTGCCTCCGCCGCGTGCCGTTCTGCCTCCAACTGCCCGGTGAATCCGTACCATGCCCCGAGGCCCGACAGCATGGCCAGCACCGCCATCATGGCGGCGACCAGACGGATACGACGCAGGCGACGATCACGCTGTGCGCGGGCAGCGCGGGACGAGGCATCAATATAGGCAATATCCAAGGCATCAAGATCCTCGCGCCGGCGCGCCAGAAGGTCTTCTGCTTCAGCCAGGGCGATGCCATCGGGCAGCAGGCGCGCATTATCCTTATCTTGATCGAGCCATACACCCAAGGCCGCACTCACTCGCCCCCGCGCTTTCAGAAAGTCGCGCTCCCGCTCCAGCAAGGCGCGATAGCGCGGCCAGCGGCGCAACAACGCCTCATGAGCCAAGCGCACCCTGGCCCCCGTCCCTTCGCTGTTCTCCCCACTAGTCGGAATGGCATCGCTGACCAGCAGCCGCGCCCCCACCAAGGCCTCGACAACCGCCGCCCGTTCCGGATTGCGCCCCAAATCGTCCCACCCCACCAGTCGTCGCGCCGCATCGGCCTCCTCTGACCCATCGCCGGCTTCCAACCCGGCTAGCGCAAGCAATACGCCGTCAACCGCTGCCGTCCGATGCGCTCCCAGAGCCGCACAAACGGCTTCTGCCTGACTGGCGATCGCACCCTCAAGGCCACCGAGAGCGTCATAGCTTGCGAAGGTCAAAACCGACAGGCCTTGTTGCTCAACATCGCGCCGGTAGAGTTCATCCAAGGTGAATTCGAGCAGGGGCAGCGCATCTTGGCCGCTCGCCGCCTCGCGCAAGGAGATATCCAGACCCACCTGGGTTTCTGAATGTTCTTCGAACTCCAACCCCGCCGCCCGCGCTGGCAGACGGATGATCTGATCGAGCTCGGCGCCGCTCGGCGAGCCTAGATTGATCTGAGCCTCTCCGGCGCTCAACTCCAGCAGCGCCGGCACCTCCGCGAGCCGGTGGAAGTAGTCCGAGCGCAGGGTGGCGATCACCCAGACCAAGCCGCAATCCGCCAGGGACCGCAGCAACTCGGCGAAGCGCCCCGCCACCTGAGGCGAGAAGCTGCGGTGATCGGTAAACATCTCCTCTAACTGGTCGATCACCAACACCAGCCGCACTGGCGGGGAATCATTTGCCCCAGACGCCAGGCACTCGCGCTCGGCCACCCGGCGCAATGCGATCTCAAGAATGTCGCTGCCACTCCCATCGCGCAAACGCGCGGCGAGCCGCGCCGGGTCGAACCCCGTTTCCGCGATTTCCGGCAGCGCCGGGGCGGCCTGCAACGCCCCCGCCAGACGGTCGAACACGTCGTCCGCCTCTGCTGCACCATGGGCCCCGGGAGTGAGGATACAGCGCCGCCACAGCGAGACACCCGAGGTCACCCCCGGCCGCTCCAGCAGAGGCAGCACGCCAGCGCGTACCAGCGAGGACTTGCCGCTGCCGCTGGCTCCAAGCACCAGGACGAAGGCACGCCCCCGCTCCGCGCGCGCGCTCAGCCTATCCAGAACCTGGGTGCGTGCCTGCCAGCGCCCGAAAAAGATCGGCGCATGCTCCACATCGAAAGTCTGCAACCCTCGAAACGGCGAGCCTTGGTACCACGACAGACCAACCGCTGCCCTGTCGCTGCCAGGCGCTGCCGAGACCGCAGGCAAGAAGCGCCGCAGTCTCGCGCGCAAATGGATTTCCAGCTTCTCCTCGAACTGGTCCGCGCTGCTATAAGCGTTGTAGCCCAGTTTGAAACCACCGGTCTTGGTGTCCGCGAAGTGGCGGGTCCAAAAGGCCTCGAGCGCATCGAGTTGCGCAGCGGCGTCGCGCAGAGCGCGACTATCCTGGCCTCTCGCCAAAGCTTCGCTGCGGTTGCGGTAGACCAATAAGTCCGGGCGACCTTTGGCAGCGTATGCCTCTAGGGCATGTTCGACTTCCCACTCGGTCCCTGTCACAGGGACGCGCCCGTCAAGCCCACGGTACTCGCGTTTCTCGGTGCGCTCCGGCAGCGGAACGCCCATGCGCGACCAAAGGATGACAACCACGATATCGCTGTCACCTGGCTGCGGCTCGATGATGTCCTGGAAGTGCCCGCCTGCCAGCATGGGCTCGGTCTCCCAGAGCACAGGGCGGATATCCAGGAATCGGCCAAACTCCTGGTTCAATCGGTTGACAACCAGCACACAGCGACGCCGCTCAGCGGCCACATCGCCAGGTGAGGAAATGAAAATCGTGACGGGTGTGCGCTCAGGCATGGTGGCTGCCTCTGGCATAAGTAACGGGACCCCGGATGGGTCTCAAGCGATTCGAGATTCTAACGCATTGTCTCGCCCCCCAAGGCATGAGCCAGCATGGGTTCGTTACGAGGCAGTGATACCTTTCCGCGATACTTTGTCTTTAAATCGATGGAATCGCTGCCAGAACGCACCATGACCTGACAGCACCCGGCGGCTCGGTTACACTCGCATCATGAAACCGCGCTTGGCCATGGTGATGGACCCGATCTCGTCCATCAATATCAAAAAGGACAGCAGCTTCGCCATGCTGCTCGCCGCTCAGGCGCGCGACTGGGAACTCGGCTACCTGGAACTCGGCGATCTGTTCCTGCGCGATCAGCGCGTCTATGGGCGCAGCCGCCCATTGCAAGTGCGCGACGATCCAAGCGGCTGGGTCGATCTCGGTGAGGCCAAGCTGGCACCACTCGAGGCTTTCGACGTGGTGCTGATGCGCAAGGACCCGCCCTTTGATATGGAATACATCTGCGCCACCTACCTGCTCGAGCGCGCCCAGCGCCAGGGCTGCCTGGTGGTGAACGACCCGCGCGCCCTGCGCGACGCGAACGAAAAAATCTTCGCGACCGATTTCCCCGAGCTGGCCCCCGCACATCTGGTCGCGCGCGACGGCGCCGATCTGCGCGCCTTTGTTGCCGAACATCAAGACACCATCCTCAAACCGCTCGACGGCATGGGCGGGCGTTCTATTTTTCGCGTGCGTCAAGATGACCCCAATCTTGGCGTCATTATCGAAACCCTGACCGATCACGGCCAGCGCTTTTGCATGGCACAGCGTTTTATTCCCGAGATCACTGAGGGTGACAAACGGGTGCTAATGATTGAGGGCGAGCCGGTGCCGCACCTGCTCGCACGCATCCCCACGGGTGCTGATCCGCGCGGAAACCTGGCCGCCGGCGCGCTGGGACAGGTGCGACCGCTGGGCGAGACCGAGCACGCCATTGCCGCCCAGGTCGGCCCAGTGCTGCGCGAGCGCGGCATTCTTTTCGCCGGGCTGGATGTGATCGGCAACTTCTTAACCGAGATCAACATTACCAGCCCAACCTGCATTCGCGAGATCGACCGCGAGCGCAACACTGATATCGCAGGTGATCTGATGGACGCCATTGGCCGGAGGCTCGATGCGCGCTAACCCGCTCCACCCGCTCCACCCGCAACGCACCCGCCGCTGCACGCGCGGCCCAGGCAAGCGGCTCCTCACCGCACTGATGCTGGTCAGCCTGGCGCCGATCACCCTAATGCTGCATGGCTGCAACCAGGGCGAGACGCCGGTGCATGTCAGCCAGTTCGACGCCTTCGGCACCCGGGTCGATATGCAGCTTCTGGGCGTGTCCGAGCAACTAGCCACCGAGATCGCACAGCAAACCGCGACTGACTTCGGGTTAGTGGAATACGCCTTGGGGCTCGACCAGCCCGGACCGATGCAGCGGACCAATGAACTCCTTGCCACCACCGATCCCTTTGCCGCGCCTCCCTCCCTATTGCCGCTGCTCAAGCAAAGTCAAACGCTGGCCGCGCGCAGCGGCCATCTGTTCAACCCAGCCATCGGCCTGCTGACGCAGCTGTGGCGACCCGACCCCGTCACCGGTCGCTGCGAGCCCCCCCCTGACGCCGAAACCATCGCGCGCATCCTTGAGGCTCAACCTCGCTTGACCGATCTCAGCCTGAACGGGATTGAACTGCTGAGCGACAATCCTGCGGTCAAACTCGACTTCGGCGCCGTCACGCGCGCCTACGCGACCGATCTCGCCATTACCAACATGCGCGCCCGAGGCATGCGCGGCGCCATGATCCGCATCGGCACTGATCTACGCCTGCTCGGTGATCGCGCCGGGCAACCTTGGCGCATCCCTGTACTGCGTGGCAGTGGCGGCGCTGTTTTGGGCACGCTCAGCCTGCGCGGCGACACCAGCATCATCACCATCGGGCGTTTTCAAAAGCCCTGCGTTCGCGACGGCGAGCACTATCCCAGGACCATCGACCCCCGCACCGGCTACCCTGCAAAGGGCACACAAATGGTCACAGTGGTACATCCGGGAGATGCCGTTTCAGCCGCTGCGGCAGCGGCCGCGCTCTTCGTCGCGGGCCCCGAGCACTGGGGCCAGGTCGGAAAAAGAATGGGCATCACCGCCGCCTTGCTAATCGACGAGACCGGGCAGATTCATCTAAGCCCGGCCATGGCGCGCCTGCTACAGATTATCGACCGCAACGCCCAGGTGAGCCTGAGCCCGGCCTGGCAGGACTCCGGCACCGACTAGCCCCGGACTCCCTGCCATGTCCGCCGCCGCCCCGCTTCCGCCTCACACCCCAAACGCGCGGCTACCGCTGCTGATTGCCACGGCACTCGCGCTGCTCCTGCACCTGGCCGCCGGCTTGGCTGTGGCCGCGCTCGACCGGCCACTGCCCCAAGACGCGAGCGGTACTGAGACACAGGCAGCGCCTCTGACCTTTGATTTAGTCCCAGCACCAACACCAGCGGACGACCCACCCACCAAGCCCGCACCTATCGCAGAAAAGCCGCCCGAGCAGTCAAGCGAGGCGGCATCGACGCCAGACCCCGCATCGGCGCCGCCTGAAGCGGTCGCGGACGAAACCAGCACCGACCCAGACCAGCTCCCCGATCAGAGCCCTGATCAAATCGAGGATCAAATCGAGGATCAGATCCCGGACCAGATCCCAGACCAGATCCCGGACCAGATCAAGGACCAGACCCAGGACCAGGACCAGACTCCAACTGCATCCATCACTGCCACCGAAACGCCTCCAGCCGCGCAGGCCCCACTCGCGCCTGCGCTCGAGCGCCCCAGCGCCCCGCCGACACGGCAGGTCTCGGCGGCGGACATTTTTGCCAGCCGCAATCAGGAGCTTGCAAGCCTGAGCCGGGCGCAGCACCCGAGCCAGCGCGGGGCGACGCAAAGCCGGCGCAAAGCCATCAGCGCCAACACCCAGGAGTACATCTACGCCAACTATCTTGAGTCCTGGCGACGCAAGGTCGAGCGCATCGGCAACCTCAACTACCCCGAAGAAGCCAAGGAGAAGCGCCTGTTCGGCAGCCTGGTGCTGCAAGTCTCGGTGCGCGCCGACGGCAGTCTGGAAGGCGTGCGAGTACTGCGCTCATCCGGGCATCAGGTGCTCGACCAGGCCGCCGTGCGCATTGTCGAACTGGCTGCGCCCTTCGCCCCCTTTCCCGACGACATCCGCGCGCACCACGACGTACTCGATATCACCAGAACCTGGCAATTCCTGCGCGAGCACAAGCTTGGCTGGGACAAATAACGCAAACTGCCTGGCCGGGATTCTGCGGCGCCTGCTTACAGAGGACTCAAAGATGCTTGCTTCCCACCGCTGGGCTCGGGATACTATGGCGCTATGAGCGTTTCCACCTCGCTGACAAACCACTTCCTGATCGCGATGCCGGGTCTGCAAGACCCTAACTTCTCGCGAACAGTGACCTATATTTGCGAACACAACACGCAAGGCGCCATGGGCATTGTCATCAATCGCCCCATGGACCTGAGCCTGGGTGATGTGTTGGAGCAGCTCGACATTGAACCCCAGGCGCCCGACATCAAAAACCAGATCGTCTATCTTGGCGGCCCAGTGCAGACTGACCGCGGCTTTGTAATCCACACCGGGCCGGACACCTTTGACTCCACCCTGAACGTCACACCCGATATCCGCGTCACCACCTCGCGCGATGTCCTTGAGGCCATCGCCAACGGCACCGGGCCCGCGCTGTCGCTGGTGGCCCTGGGCTATGCCGGCTGGACCAGCGGCCAGCTTGAAGAAGAGTTAAGCGCTAACGCCTGGCTCAGCGGCCCGGCTGACAACGAGACCCTGTTCAAGCGCCCGGCATCCAGTCGTCTCCAGGCGGCGGCGCAACTGATCGGCATCGACATCAACCTGCTAATCGGCGAGGCCGGGCACGCCTGATGCTGGCCAACTCCTGATTGTAACCAGCTTGAGTTTCGATTGACCACGCCAACCACCTTGTTCGGCTTCGATTTCGGCCCGCGCAAAATCGGCATCGCGGTCGGCCAAACACTGACCGGCACGGCCAGGCCACTCACCACTTTGCGCAGCCGCCACAACAAGCCCGACTGGACTGGCATTGAGCGCCTGGTGCGCGACTGGCAGCCCTGCGCCGCCGTGCTCGGCCTGCCGAAGCGCATGGATGACACCGAGGAAGACTGGACGCCGCTGGTGCGTCGCTTTGGCCGTCAGCTGGAGGGGCGCTTTGGCCTTGCGGTGCATCTGGTCGACGAGCGCCTGACCAGCCGGGCCGCGCGCGAGGAGCTTGGCGGGCGCTTTGACAACCGCGACGATCAAGTCGATGCGGTGGCCGCCAAGCTGATCCTGGAAACCTGGCTTGGCGAGCAACTTGTGCAGCGCGAGGACCGCGACCATGACTGACAGCAATATCTGGCAGAATGCGGAACAGATCGAAACCATCATCAAAGCCATGGCGCGGGACCTCAAAAACCTGTGCCAGGAGCGCGGCATCGACCGCCCGCTGATGGTGGGCATCCACACGGGCGGCGTTTGGGTGGCCGAGCAGCTGCACCAATTGCTGGACATTGAAGACCCCTTGGGGTTTTTGGATATCTCCTTCTACCGCGATGATTTCACCCGCATCGGCCTGCACCCCCAGGTGCATCCATCAGAACTCCCGGTGGCGGTCGATGATCGGGCGGTAATTTTAGTCGACGACGTGCTCCAGTCCGGGCGCACCATCCGCGCCGCGCTCAATGTGCTCTTTGACTATGGCCGCCCGGCGCAGGTGCTGCTGGCCATTCTGGCCGAGCGCGACGGGCGCGAACTGCCGATCAACCCCGATGTCGTCGGACTGCACGCCGAGCTTGAGCGCGGCAGTCATATCAAACTGAGCGGCCCCGAGCCACTGCAACTCGAGCGGCGCGCTGCTGCGGATCACCCCTGATGAACAATCCACTGGCCAGCGCAAACGGCGCCGACCAACCCCTGGCGCCCTCATCTACCCGACCCGAGCACCCGGCTGCCTTTGCGCAGGTTGCCTCTGCTGCGCACTCCAATCCGCAACTCGACGCCCAGGGGCAGCTGCGCCATTTTCTCGCCATCGACGGCCTTGATCGGACCCTGCTCACAGACATTCTTGACCGCGCCGAGGGCTTTTTGAGCCTGGCCCGCGCGCCAGTCAAGAAAGTCCCCCTGTGTCGCGGCAAGATCATCGCCAATCTGTTCTTCGAGAACAGCACCCGCACCCGCACCACCTTCGAGCTAGCCGCCAAGCGGCTGTCGGCCGATGTGCTTAATCTCAACATCAGCACCTCAGCCACCGCCAAGGGCGAAACCCTGCTCGACACCCTGCGCAATCTTGAAGCCATGCATGTCGACATGTTTGTGGTGCGCCACAGCGACAGCGGCGCGGCCCATTTCATTGCCCGCCATGCCGCGCCCCATGTGAGCGTGATCAACGCTGGCGACGGCTGCCACGCACACCCCACGCAAAGCATGCTGGACATGTTCACCATTCGCCGGCACAAGGGGGAGATTGCCGGGCTCAAGGTTGCCATTGTCGGAGATATCTTGCATTCGCGCGTCGCCCGCTCACAGATCAGTGCGCTCAATACCTTAGGCGCTGCCGAGGTGCGCGTCATCGCGCCGCGCACCCTGATCCCGGCCTGCGCGCCCGAGGCTCTGGGCGTGCGCGTCTTTCACGACCTGCGCGAAGGCGTGGCCGACTGCGATGTGATCATCATGCTGCGCTTGCAGCGCGAGCGCATGACCGGCGGCTTTCTGCCGAGCGAACATGAGTATTTCTTTCTCTTCGGCCTAACCGAAAAGCGCCTGGCCAGCGCCAAGCCCGATGCCATTGTGATGCACCCGGGGCCCATCAATCGCGGGGTCGAGATGGACTCCGAGGTCGCCGATGGACCGCGTTCGGTGATTCTCGAGCAAGTCAGCAACGGACTGGCGGTGCGCATGGCCATCATGTCCACCTGCATTGGCGCGCACCATGCAGCCGGCCAAGGCACCGAGCGGGAGGTCGCGCGTGACTGACACCAAAGGCCAGCACCCGCCGCGCTTATCCATCCTGGGCGCGCACGTCATCGACCCGGCGAGCCGCTTCGATCAAGTTGCCGATCTGCATCTGGCCGACGGGCGAGTGCTCGCCATTGGCCAAAAACCGGCGGATTTCCAGCCCGAAGAGTTGATCGACGCCAGCGGCCTACTCGCCATCCCCGGCTTGGTCGATCTTTGCGCACGCCTGCGCCAGCCCGGTCTGGAACAAAAAGCCACCATTCGCAGCGAGACCCGGGCCGCCGCCAGCGCCGGCATCACCACCCTGTGCTGTCCGCCCGACACCCTGCCTGTGGTCGACACCCCGGCGGTTGCCCAGCTCATCCGCCAGACCGCCGAGCAACACGGCTTTGCTCGGGTACTGCCGGCCGGCAGCCTGACGCAGGACCTGGCCGGCGAGCAGATCAGCGAAATGGCGGCCCTCGCGCGCGCCGGCTGCCCGGTACTGAGCCACGCCGACCGCCCCATCCGCAGCGCCCGGGTGCAGCGCCGGGCACTGGAATACGCCGCCACCTTTGATCTGACCTGCTTTCTGCACCCCGCCAACGCCTCCCTGTCCGAAGGTGGCCTGGTGCATGAGGGCCGCATCAGCACTCGACTCGGTCTGCCTGGCATTCCCGCTGCCGCCGAGACGGTCGCCGTCGCCCGCGACCTGGCCTTGGCCGAACAAACCGGCGCGCGCATTCACTTCCGTGGCCTGTCCACCGCACGCGCCACCGAAATGCTGGCCGAGGCACGCGCGCGCGGCGTGCAGGTCACCGCCGATGTTAGCGCCCATCAGTTGTTTCTCACCGAAGACGACATTGGCACCTTCGACGCCAACGCTCTGGTGCTGCCGCCGCTGCGCACCGAGGCCGACCGCCAGGCACTGCGCGCTGCTGTCGCTTCCGGCGTCATCAGCGCCATTTGCTCCGATCATCAACCACACGAGGCCGACGCCAAGCTGGATACCTTCCCCCAGGCTGCGCCCGGCATCTCGGCACTCGAGACCCTGCTGCCGCTGACACTCCGGCTGGCAGACGAGGGTTTACTGCCAATGACATCCGCACTCGCCTGCGTCACCTGCCATGCCGCCGACATCCTCGGCCTGCCCCATGGACGCTTGCAACCAGGGGCACCAGCCGATCTCTGCCTGCTGGCCCCAAACGAGCACTGGACCCTGACCGCCGAGCGCATGCACAGCCAAGGCAAGAACACACCCTTCCTGGGCCAGAGCATGCATGGCGCGGTGCGCCTAACCTTACTCGGCGGCCAGCCTGCCTTTGACGCCGCAGGCCCATAGACAAAATGGAGTCACTAAAAAAGGAATGGCGCAGCACTCAAGCGCATCCCAGTCTGTACCGTCCTTGTTGTCCTTATCGCTATTGTCCTTAGTACCTTTAAGTACTTGGTGCCGAGCATCGAACGACCAACTCTTGCCGCAACCGCGCGCAGACAATCAAGCCAACAAGGACAAACCACCCACCAATCAGGAGCAACCATGCGCTATCTGCCACTTGGCCGCACCGACATCCGCGTGAGCGAAATTTGCCTTGGCACCATGACCTTCGGCGAACAGAACACCGAGGCTGAAGCCTTTGAGCAGCTCGATTATGCGCTCGATCAAGGGATCAATTTCATCGATACCGCCGAGCTTTATCCTGTCCCTCCGCGCGGCGAGACCCAGGGGCTAACCGAGACCTACATCGGCAATTGGCTAGCCGAGCGCAAGGTGCGCGACAAAGTCATTTTGGCAAGCAAGGTTGTGGGGGCGGCAGACTGGGTTCCGCACATCCGCAACGACCAGGCCAAGCTCGACCGCAGCAACATCCAAAAAGCCCTGAATGAGAGCCTGAAACGGCTAAAAACCGACTACCTCGACCTCTACCAGCTGCACTGGCCGGATCGCGAGACCAATTACTTTGGCAAGCTCGGCTACGAACCCCCGGCGGAAGACAAGAGCGTGCCGCTGCTTGAGACACTGCAAGCCCTGGACGAGCAGGTCAAAGCTGGAAAAATCCGCCATGTCGGCCTGTCGAACGAGACCCCCTGGGGCACCATGACCATGCTTAAGCTCGCTGAGCAGCAGGGTCTGCCGCGCATGGTCAGTATCCAAAATCCCTACAGCCTGCTTAACCGCACCTTCGAGATTGGCTTGGCCGAGGTTGCCATGCGCGAGGATTGCGGCCTGCTGGCCTACTCGCCGCTCGGCTTCGGCGTGCTGAGTGGCAAGTATCTCAATGGCGCGCGCCCAGCCGGCGCCCGCGTCACGCTCTTCTCGCGCTTCGACCGCTACTCCAACCCCGAGGCCGACAAAGCCACCGCTGACTATGTCGCCATCGCCCACCGCCACGACCTTGACCCGGCCCAGATGGCCCTTGCATGGGTAAACAGCCGGCCGTTTTTAACCGCTAATATCATCGGCGCCACCACCATGGAACAACTCAAGGCCAACATTGCCTCGGCCGAGATGCACTTGAGCACCGAGGTAATGGCAGAGATCGAAGCCGCACATCAGCGTCAGCCCAATCCCAGTCCTTAAGCCGGATTGATCGGGACCGCAAATGCCTTTTTCTGTTTGAGCCGGGTAGCGGTCACGGAGCTTTCCGTGCTACGGATGCCGCCGAGACATCTCCCTGGTCCGAAACAAGCCGAAAGTCTAGGGCCGCTGGGTGTCGACAGCCCGCCGCACCGGCAGCGCCAGCGCGAGCAGGCCAAACAGCAGGCTAGCGCCCAGCATGAACAGATGCAGGTTCACCGCGCCGGCCAGGGCATCCTTGGCTGGAACGCCCAGGGGCACCAACGCGGCCAGAATGGCCAGTTCGTAAGAGCCGGCGCCGCCGATGCCATGGAAGGGCAGCACCGAGGATAACTCGGCACCCATGACCCCGGCGAGCAAGCGCCAGAAGTCGATGGGCAGGAAATAGCCCAGCACCCAGGAAAAAGCGATGAACTTCGCCCCCCAGCACAGGGCTGTCCAGCCGTAGAGACCAGCCAGGCGGGCATTTTCGCGCGGCGCAGCCAGGGCCAAAAAGCGCAAAGTACGGCGCCAGCGCGGGCCGGATTCTGGCAGCGCCGACAAAGGCCGCGCCACCAGCGGCACCACCAGCAGAAGACTGAGCCACAGAACCCCTGCCAACGGCCAAAGCGGAGATGGCGAACGCAACCACAGAATCAGCCAGCCAATCAGTGCCAGAAAGTGCAGATCGAGCAGGCGAATCCAAATCAGCGACACTCCAGCACCGAGCATTCCCTGGCCGAAGTAGCGTCGCATCAGCCAGGGAAACACCAGCTCACCCAAACGCATGGGCAAGAGCACATTGGCTGTGGTATGCAGCGCCGACAGCCGCAGGGTGGTTGGAAAAGCACCGGCCATCAGCGGGGCAAAATAGAGTTGCACGCGCAGCGCGCGCGCCAGATAACTGCCAGCACTGAGCATCAGCAGCCCGATCAGCAGCAAGGGTGGAAATTGCAACCAAGGCGCGAGCAACTGCGGCCAGCCGATCCAAAGCTGCACCAGCACGATAAGCCCAAGAAGCAGCGCGCCGCCTAGCAGCCATTCACGCGGGCGCTTTAACTTGAGCGACGCCTTGGCCACCGCCTCCTTCGGCTGCGGCGATGCGAAATCACCGGGCGGCGACACGGGCGGCGACATCATCGCCTGCGCCGACGCCGCGCTGAGCGCGGGTAAAAGGGCGATTCTCCGGGCGGTCGCGTTTTGAAACGCCGATGGACCCAGAAATACTGGACGGGATCGCGACGCACCTCGGCTTCGATCACCTGATTCATCACGCCTGCATCGGCGACGGGGTCCGTGCCCGTCAACCCCTCGATCGGCGAGGAAAAACGCAATTCAATGCGCCGGCCGTTGGTGGCAAGGCGCACGAAGACCGGGATCACAACAGCCTTGGCCAATCGCGCGATGCGCCCCAGAGTTCCAACGGTCGCTGCCTGCTGGCCGCAGAAAGGCGCAAACACACCGCGACGCTTACCAGGATCCTGATCGGGCAGGTAATAAAAGGGAATGCCTTGTTTGAGCGAGCGGATCAAGGTGCGCAGATCGTCATGACGCTCCAGTGGTACATGCCCAAACCGCGTTCGCCCCCGCATCACCTGCCAGTCAAACACCGGATTGCGAATCCTCTGATACATATAGAGTCCGGGCTCGACAGCTGCGGAGTAGGCGACGCTGGCGAGTTCAAGGGCGACGAAATGCGGGACCAGCAGAATGAAGGGCTGCCCGCTCTTCTTGACCTCTTTGAGCATGTCGATACCATGAATATCCAACAGACGGGTCAAACGCTGACGCGAGGAGGACCAGCAGACGCCCTGGGCCAGGGCTGCGGCGGTGAGATATCCAAAATGCTCCCGCGCCATGCGCGAGCACTCGGCTTCAGTCAGTTCCGGAAAACAGGACTTTAGGTTAATCAAGGCCACCTGCCGCCGTGAACCGCCGAGAGGATAAAGCGCAAAACCGATGGCCTTGCCAAGCCCAACCAAAAGTGGCAGCGGCAGCAGACCCAGTAAGCGAATCGCGCCAACCAGCAGCCAAGAGGCCCAGTGCCGGGGATGCAGCAAGGACAGGGGGAAGGTTGCGCGCACAGACTCAAATGGCTCGGACATGGGTCATCCCGGTTATCCGCCCACCGAGACTGCTCGCATAACCCCGACCAATCCGGAGAGTGAAAGCCACTGCTCTGCGGTCACTCGCATAATCCCGACCAACCCGGAGAGTGAAAGCCACTGCTCTGCGGTCACTCGCATAATCCCGACCAACCCGGAGAGTGAAAGCCACTGCTCTGCGGTAAGCGTCTACTCTTGCCAGCGCGGCAATGCGGATTTCAGCGACGGGAGAAACCAAGGTTCAATTCTCAAACTTAAAAAACACATCGGCGCCTTGGCTATCGCCGGTTTCGGTCTGAAGTTGAATCCAATTGTTCAGATCGTAGCGCAACTTGATCTTGTCGCCCTGATCGCCAAGATTGCTTTCATATTCCACAAACAGCTTGGGCGCGACATAGGTGCCGACCGAGAGCGAGCGGTCGACATTGCTGGCATTGCCATTGGGCGGCACGCCGGTGAGCAGATAGTTGACGATTTCAGAATCCGTCATATTGGGGTCGGAGTCGGAGAAGAAGGCCAATTTGGGTTTTTTCAGTGTTCCCAGTACGCGCACGCCAGCGGTCATGTCGCCACCCTCGCGCTGAGCTTTTAGCACCAAACCGGGGTTGCTCAGCGGTGTCTTGGCAAAGACCAAGAAGCCCTGATCGATTTTGAGCGGCGCCCCCACGCTGGCGAGCAGGCCGAATTGGCTCGACAGCCGATAGCTGCCATCCAGAATCTCAAGCTGGCCATCGCCGAGCAAGGGCTGCCCAGGCTCCATAATGGCGCGTAGTTTGCCGCGCAGCTTGGCACTCAAGCCAAAGGCCTCAATCTGCACTAAATTGCGCAGCCTGACTTCCACATCGACGGTCAAGGGAGTAGCGGATTTGTTTCCGGTATCGCCCTGCCCTTCCACCACCACATCCGGCGAGGCCGAGACCGTCCCTGCCGGTATTGAACGCGGCCTGATGCGCGCATCTTCAACCTCGACCACCCCCTGCACCGAACCTCCACTGGGACTCCATCCTGCCGTCAGATCGGTCTTCAACAGGGCCAGATACTCCTTGGTATCGGCCACCTTGAGCTGGTCGCCCTCAATCTTCAGGTTGAGTGTCCAGCCTTGCTGAGCGCGTTGGCCATTGCCCGAGAGCGCAAGCTGACCGCCGCCGATATTGGCACCGCCGCTGATAGCGAGGCGGTCGGCGCCCTGGGTGCGGACTGTCAGATTGGTATCGGTCACCGAAAGACCGATCAGCGGCATGCGGAAGCCGAGATTCTCAAGCTGCGCCTGCCCTTGAATTAACGGCTTGCCGAGGGTGCCGCCGAGTTTGATATCAGCATCGACAGCGCCGGCAAAGTCGCTCATATCAGGCACCAGTTTGCCGAAGCGGCTCAAATCGCGCAGTTCCAGACGCACCGAACCCGTCAGCGCCTGGCGGTCCACATCCAGTGCTGACAGCGCCAGCCCTGGCAGCCTGGCATCGGCATCAAGTGCGCCAAGTCCTTGCACGGGCACCTTGAGTTTGGCGTTTACCCCGCCTGAGTTCAGGATCAGCTCCGCCGCTGCCGAGGAAAACACTAGCTGCTCGCTGGCATCCGGCAGTGCCAGATCAACGGACCCCTGCGGCACTCTGAGGCTCGCCTGCCCGGTGATGGCCCCCTTGCGTGAGTTGAACGCGGCATCCAGCACCGCATGGCCCTTTAGATCCAAGGTCGGTGGCAGCAGCGAATCGATGCGCGTGAAGTTGAGGCGGTCGATCTTCAGGCTCGCATCAAAGTCCCCCGCCGGGGTTTGACTGAAACGCGCGCAACCACCAGAGCCCTGGCTGTCGCCCATGCACAAGGGCCCGGCGTGAATTTGGCCTTGATCAAACACCACTGGCGCCCGTTGCTTCAACGCCCAGGTGCCATAATCGGCTGTGGTGAGCTTGAAGGTATTGAGCTCGCCGCGATAACCGCCCTGGCCTCCTTGCTGGCCCTTTTGTTGGCCGGCAAAGGCCAGCTGCACCGAGAGGGTCTCGCCGTTCAAGGCGGCGCTCAACCGATGGCTCGGCAATGTTCCCTCGGCCGTCACCCGCAAGGATGCGAAAGGCATCCCGCCAAGCAGCAGCTTGGATGCGTTCAGCTCGGCCTGGATGGGATCATTGGCGCCCAGACCAATGTCTGCGTTGCCTTTGATGCTGGCAATGCCCTGCCCCTGCAGATCGAGATCACGACCGTCGATAGCGACAGTCACGCGCGGCGCGCTGACCTCGCCGCGCACCTGCCCGTCGATACTGAGCCGGCCTTTTGCCGCCGGCAGCAGCTCACTCAAATCCGGCGAGCGCATGCTGAAATCGACTGCCAGCTTCTCTGCGGCCTGCCCAGTTGCCGTGAGTTTGGTCGCCCCAGAACGGGCTTCAAGTTCGCGTATCTGGAGCGCGCCCGAAGCCAGCTCGAGCAGCGCAGAGACGCCAACCGGGTAGCCACGCAATTGCCCGCCAAAATCGCTGATGCGCGCCCTGCCCTCAGGTCCTTGGGGAGCCAGACGCCCGCGGCTTGTGATTTGGCCTGACAGACGCCCGGGCCAGTCTTTCGCGTACAGGCCAGGATCGATATCGCTCAGGGTCAGATCGGCGTTCCAGGCGATGTCTGGCGCCCAGTTCAGGCTGGCAGACCCGGTCACCTGACCACCCAGGGTCTCCAGATTCAGCGTGGCGATGCGGGTGTCTACCGTTGTCCCCTTGCCGGTTAAATTCACCACCATGGCCGGATAAGCCTTGAGCCCGACATCGGCCTTGAGCTGATAGCTGTAGCCCTTCTCCAGACTGCCGGAAGACTCGGCTTTGAGCTTGAGCACGCCATCCAGGCCGGGCCATTGCAGACCGGGATTGAGCTGCTGTGCCGTCAGGGCAAATTCCCAGTTGAGTTCGGGGCTCCAGTTCAAGCGACCCTTGCCGATGGTCTGCCCGCCAAGACTGTCGAGCTTGAGTTCGTCGATACGGGTGCCCTGCTGACTGCCAGCACCGCTCAGTGCCAGTCGCGTCTCCGGAATGCCCTGACCGAAGACCTCGGCCGAAAAACTGTAGTCAAAGGCATCAAGTTGACCGCTGACATCAAGAGTACCGCGCGGCGACTCCAGACGTGCCTCGCCGGTCAGGGGCCAGCGCAGCGCCTCCCAAACGCCGGTCACTGCCACCTGCCCTTGCGCGCCTTTGAAATCAATTTGTCCCTTGAGATCAAGCAGACCACCCGAGCCCTGTTCGGTGAGGTTGAGCGCCTGGATACGCAACACCTGATCCTGCCAGGCCAAGTCGAGTTCCGCGCCCAGACGGCCCATTTCGCCGTGGGCCGGAGCTTCCGCGCTCAGGGTACCGGTGAGACTGGCATGATCGACTGTGCCATCGGATTTGAGATTGGCCGTGACATCGACTTGCGGCGCTCCGGCAACCAGTTGCGGCAAATCCAGCGCCTCGAGTTCAATGGCGGCGGTCCAGGCCGGCTGCGCGAGCAAGTCCCGCACCTCGGCATCCAGCCGGACCTCGGCGGACCCGCTGATGCGATGTTCGATGCGCAGCGCGCGCGCATCACCCGACAGCCGTCCCTGCCCTTTCAGCTCCATGGCCGGGGCCTGGGCGAAGGTCCAATCAAGCTGCAAATCGGCCGGATAGTCACCGCGAAGCTCAAGCTGGCCCTTGGCCTCAGCTTGCACATCGGGGACGCTCAGGCGGATGCTCAGGGTGCGCAGCTCGACCTTGGAGCCGTTCATGGCGCCGGCGAGCTCAGCCCGCGTGAGCACAAGCAGCGGTTGCTCAGGCGTCGTCGTGGGGGTCTGGATGGGCTGAGGGGAGAGGTCCAGGGTGCCTAGGCGCAGATGCTCGACCAGCACCGAGTCAGCTTCAAGTGCAAGCGGCAAGTTGATCTCAGGCAGATTGAAAGGTTCTTTTGGCTCGGGCTTCTGACTTGGAGCGGTCAGAATCTCGGTATTCTGAACATGCAGGCGCGCTAGACTGAAGGTACCGCCGAGAAGGCGCGCGGGGCGCCAGTGAAGATCGATGAGACCAACGCGCAGATCAAGCTCGGGCAAACGCAAGTGCAGATCGTGCACCTGAAAGTCATCGATCAGACGGCCCTCCACCGCGCCGATCTCAAGCGCATCTGGCATGGCTTTTTCGCCCAGATCCACCAGCAGGCGCAGACCGCCCTGGGTGGTCAGCACCCAGGCGAAAAGCAATACCAAGAGCAGCAGCAGGGTGGTCAAGGCACCCAGCAGCCAGCGCCAGACATGCCAGCGCCGTCGCGGCGGGATATTGCCGGCGCTTGGGTTTTTGTTGGCGTCTGTCGCTGTCATAAGCTTGCGTTAGAGGTCAGGCCCAATCATCAGGTGCAGGCGCACGCCCGGGTCCGGTTTCGTGAACGCATAGGCCGCATAGAACCGAACCTGACCCAGCGGTGTTTGGTAATTCAAACCCAGCCCAGCGCTCTGTTCCCATTCGGCATCGTACTCGGGGTCGAAGGCGTTGCCAAAATCGGTAAACACCGAGGCACTCCATTTGCCCTTGATCTGCCGTTGCAACTCGAGCGAACCGACTGCCAGATAGCGCCCACCCAGAGTCTGGTCAGTGACCGGATCAATCGGACCTAGCACGTCGAAAGCCCAGCCACGAATGCTGGTATCCCCACCAGCAAAAAAGCGTTGGCCCGCCGGCACGTCTTCTAAATTGGCGGCCCAGGTCGCACCCAGATCGGCGCGGGTGAGAAAGCGGTAGCGCTCGCCAAAGCTCTTGATCCACTTTGCATTCAGCGAGCCGGTGAGCCAGGAGGCACCGGTGGACATGACGCCGCCAACAGTTCCCTGAATCAGCGCCTTGACGCGATAGCCGTTACGCGTGTTGATGGGATCATCGGCGACGATCTTAGACCAGGCAATACTGGGCACCAGACCATTGAAGTTGGAATCTTCCACGTCGCTGACTTCGAAGTCTTCGTATTGATAATTGAGGCCAATATCGCGCCGCCAGCCGGAGCGCCCGACATGGGACCAAGCAGTCTGCAGATTGAACATGGTTCCCTGCCGGGTTGCCGTGTCATAGATGCCGTACTGCGGCTTGATCACAAGCGAATCACGCAAGGGATCGCCCACCGGAATGTCGTATTCCGCAAAAATGGTTTGAATAACAGCTGAGAGCGAGATTTCTGCGTTAAGTGTATGGCCATGGCGACCGATGTAGCGGCGCCGGTAGTCAAGCGTCAAGCGTGGGCCGACATCGGTCCCGTAGCCAAGCCCAACACGGTAGCGATTGGCCTTGTTGCGTTTGGCGATGACGGTGATGGGGACCTCGCGGTCGGCACTGGCGAGTTGCTTGTGCGGATTGATCTCGACGCTTTGGTAGTATTCCGACCCCAGCAAGCGCCCCTGTAGCTCAAGCAGGTCGTCGGGATCGTAGACCGCCCCGGACTCGAACGGCACAAAGCGCTGCAAAAAGTCAGGTGCCAGCAGGTCCTGCTCAAAGCTGACCTGGCCGAAGTAATAACGCGGCCCAGTGTCGAGATGAAAGAACACCCGGGCCTCATAGCTGTCCAGATTGACCAGCACCTGATGGCGTGTCATGGTCGCGTCCAGATAACCCTGCTCGGAGGCAATGGTCTCGATGCTGTCTCTGGCTTTGGTGTAGTTAGAATCCAACAGCACCTCGCCCACCTGCATCGGGAAGGCGTCCGGGAAAACGCCAGCGCTGGCTCCCGGTCCTGTGATCTGGTAGTCGATGCTGGCAATGCGCACCGCCGGCCCCGGGTCGATCTTGTAGCTGGCTACCCAGGTGCCGCCATCAGTGGCGGGCTCGGTGAGTGTGTCTTGAATGCTCACGCGGTAAAGACCGAAGGGCGCAAGCGCCTTGCGAATCTGCTCCGGCGCTCGCCGATGCAGTGCTAACAGCCGCAGTGCACTGATGTCTTTGTCCGCGCGCTCCTGATAGATGCCGAGCAACGCAAGGACGTTCTTTTCCTGTTCGCCACGCAAGCCCGTCACCTCAACCTTCAGCTCCAGCGCCACCGCCGCACCGGGCAGCCACAGCGCCAAAACCAGCAGCCAGAAAGCGACCAACAGGAACTGGATGCGGCGTGCGCGCCGACCTGTCGCGCCTGCGGGGGGATCGGATGGATCAAGCATTTGGTGTTGGGGTCAGCAGATATCCGGGTCGCTCAGGAAACGCGCGGCACCGATCAGGGCGCAGCCTTCCTCAAGCACCAGATGCACCGGCATAGCCTCGAGCAACCCGCGCATCCGCCCCTTATCAACAAAGCCTTGCAAAAATCCCCCGCTCCTCAGCAAATCAACATTTTTTGGCAGGATACCACCAGCCAGATAGACTCCGCCGCGCGCCATGAGCTTGAGTGCGCTATTGCCCACTTCGCGACCGAGCAGCGGCATAAACCAGGCCATGGTCTCCTGGCAGATGTCGCAGTCTCCCGTTGCGGCCAAAGCGGCCACCGTCGCCGCCACATCGCCTGTTTGTTCTCCCTGGGGTTTGTCCTGTTGTGCCAGCACCTCGGCCATCTGCGGATGGTGCGCGGCGCCACGATACTGGAGCAGAAAGCCATAAAGGTTTTCGATGCCCATACCGGAGGCGACCCGTTCCCAGCTCACCCGGCCAAAACGTGCCTGCAAAGACTCAAGCAGGGCGAATTCGCGCGCATCTGTCGGTGCAAAGTCAGTGTGGCCGCCTTCGGTCGCGAACGGACGATGGCGCTTTCCGTCCCAAAACAGACCGGCCTGACCAAGGCCAGTGCCGGGAGCGACCACAGCGATGTTGCCACGCGCATCTAGATCGCCAGCCTGTAGCGTCAGGCGCTGGTCGTCGTCTAGCCCGGGAATGCCCCAAGCAATGGCCTCAAGGTCATTGAGCAGGCGCACGCGCGCGATTCCGGTCGCGGCCTCCAGCGCCCGTGCATCCAGATGCCAGGGCATATTGGTCGCCTCGCAGCGATCATTCGCGACCGGGCCGGCAATTGCCAGGGCCGCTGCTTTGGGAGGCTGCTCCAGTGAGGCCAGGTATTGGGTCAAAATCTCGCCCAACCCCTGATATTCCCGACTCGCGTAGCGGCGCTGGTTGCGCAACAGCCACTTTTGGCCATCGCCTTCGGCGATCGCAATCTGGGTTTTCGTGGCACCGACATCGCCAACCAATACGGTCATCTCAGGGTCTCCCAACTGGCTCGTGGTTTTCCTGCAAAGCGCGGAGAAAATAGTATACCGGACGCGCCGGCCAGGTCCGCCCCGATGCGCACCCGATGGCCAAGAACCGACAACCTGACTCAGTCCCCACGCCGGGTCTCAAAGCGAAACGCGCCCGCCCGAATACCCTCGGGCTCCAATAGCAGCACACGCGCTTCCCACAACATGCGCTGGCGCACGCACAGCGGCAAAATGCCGCTACCGCGATAGCTGTGGCTGTCTGGCGCGCGCCTTTCGTCAGGATCGGCGACAGCTTCGAGAACGACACGGTTGTAGCCCATGTCCATGTCGACACCACGAAAGTCGACCTCGACCCGCAGTGGCGCTCGCATCCGTGCAAGCCGCACCTTGAGCTGCAAAGGTTTGACCAAGGGAATACCGCTAGGAGCGATGGCGAGCATTACCTGCCCACCATCTGCAAACTCGGCCGTGCAGGGCCCTTGGCGCAGGTTGCAGCTTGCCGGCGCTTGCGCGAGCACAGCAACCGGAGTCTGCAACAGGGGCCGCAGTTTCAGCACCAGCGTCGCCAGGATCGCGACCAGAAGACAGGCGAGCACCAGCCACCATCGCGAGGGCCTTGCTGCTGAGCGCGGTCGGGGATCGCTTGTTTGTCGTTCCATGTTAAGGTAGCGCCCCCATGTCGCCCACACCAGTTTCGCGCCAACCCAAGAGCCGGATATGAGAACTGCCCGCGCCTTTCGCATTCATCACAACGCCGACGGCCATCGCGCCGGAGTCGAAACCCTGACCATCGCCGATCCCAAACCGGGCGAGGTGCTGGTCCGGGTCCATTTTTCCTCAATCAATTATAAGGATGCCCTGGCCGGAACCGGCAAGGGCAAGATTCTGCGCCAGTTTCCCTTGATCGGCGGCATTGATGCCAGCGGCACCGTGGAGGTCTCGGCGCATTCGGACTTTCACCCCGGCGATGCGGTACTGACCACCGGTTGGGGCCTGAGTTTTGACCATGACGGCGGCTATTGCGAGTACCTGTGCGTGCCGGGCGACTGGCTCACTATGCTACCACCGGGCCTGGATCTGGCCGGAAGCATGACGCTCGGCACTGCTGGCCTGACTGCGGCTCTGGCAGCCCATCAGATGCTGCTTAATGGTCAAGAACCCGCCATGGGGCCAATTCTGGTCACCGGGGCAAGCGGTGGCGTTGGCTGCATTGCGCTGGCGCTGCTGGCCAAACTTGGCTTCGAGGTGGCCGCCGTCTCTGGCAAGTCTGAGCTACATCCCTGGCTGCAAAGCCTCGGTGCCGGGCAGATCCTTGGACGCGACCAGCTCCCAGGCGGACAGCGACCGCTCGAAAAAGCCGTCTGGGGCGGTGCCATCGACAATGTCGGCGGTGACATGCTCGGGCAGATCACCCGCACCCTGGCGCCCAATGGCAGTATCGCCAGCATCGGCCTGGCTGCTGGGACAGAGCTTAACACCACGGTCATGCCCTTTATTTTGCGTGGCATTAAGTTGCTCGGATGTAATTCGGTCGATGTGTCCAAGGTGTTGCGTCAGCAACTCTGGAGCCGCCTTGCCGAGGACTGGCGAGTGGATCTGGAGCCCATCCGCACAGATACCATTAGCCTGGATGCGCTACCCGCCACCTTCGAGCGCATGCTGGCCGGGCAGACCCATGGCCGGGTGCTGGTGGATCTGCAAGCCAGCTGAGTCACTTGGCCCCGACTGAAAACACATTTTTCACCATGCCCAGTATCACCCCAAAACAACGCCACTGGCTAAAACAGCAGGCGCATCATCTCAAACCCGTGGTGATGCTCGGCCAGCATGGCCTGACCGAGGCCGTGCTGCGAGAAATCCGCATTGCGCTGGATCATCATGAGCTGATCAAGGTCAAGATCAGCGCCGGCGACCGCGCCGAGCGGGACCAGCTCATCACCGCGATCACTGAGGAGACAGGGGCTGAACTGGTCCAGCGAGTGGGCAATGCCGCCAGCCTTTACCGCCACAATCCCGATAAGGCCGAACCCTTTCGCCTGCCTGCCATCTAGCCGCTAAGGCCGGGACCGCCATTGCCCACCTTTGCATTCAGGCGGCCCATTTGGGTTGCAGAAAAAGCCGCTCGAAATTGCGCGCACTGATCTCCGCGACTTCCGCCAACTCTAGGCCACGGATTTCGGCGATCTTCTCCGCCACCAGCGGCACCAAACGCGGCTCGTTCTTCTTGCCCCGGTGTGGCACGGGCGCGAGATAGGGCGAGTCGGTTTCGATCAGCAGGCGCTCCAGCGGGACCTGCCGGGCAACCTCCCTGAGTGACTCGGCGCTTTTAAAGGTAACAATGCCTGAGAAGGAAATGTAAAAGCCCAACTCCAGCGCCGCCTGCGCCATCTCCCAGGTCTCGGTAAAGCAGTGCATCACCCCGCCAACTGCGGCGGCGTTCTCATCGCGCAAAATAGCAATGGTATCCTCGCGCGCATCGCGACTGTGAATAATCAGCGGTTTGCCGCATTGATGCGCGGCCTGGATATGACGGCGAAAGCGCTCGCGCTGCCAGTTGAGATCACCCTGGTTGTAGTGATAATCAAGCCCGGTCTCACCGATGGCCACCACGCGCGCATCGGCGCTGGCAAGGTCCGCCAATTCAGCCACCGAGGGCTCATGGCCCTGCTGTTCGCTCGGATGCACCCCAACCGACACCAGCACCTGGGGATAGGGATCGACGAGCGCGCGCATGGCGGGATAATGCTCAAGATCAATCGCAACGCAGAGCATCCGCCTCACCCCGTCCTGTCCTGCCTGCTCCATCATGGCGGCAAAATCGCCGTCGTAGGCGCTTAAATCAACGCGATCGAGATGGCAGTGGGAGTCGACTAACATCTGGCGGGTCGCAGGAAGTTAAAACGCAGTTAGAACTTAGAACCTAGCCCAAACCCCGGCTACATCGTATGGGTACCGCGATCAGACTCCAGTGCGCCAGCGAGATATTCCTCGATCTTGCGCCTAGCGATGCCTTTATCCTGATCGCTGAATTGAATGCCGACCCCCGCGGCGCGATTGCCCTCGGCACCGACCGGCGTGATCCAGATAATTTCCCCCGCAACCGGGATGCGCTCGGACTCCTGCATGAGTTGCAACAGCAAAAACAACTCATCGCCTAACTGATAACGCTTAGTGGTTGGGATAAAAAGCCCACCGTTTTTGACGAAGGGCATATAGTATGCGTACAGAGCATTCTTATCTTTGATGGCAAAGCTTAGAATGCGTTGACGGCCGGATTTTTTTTCGCCTTCCATCGTCTAGTCCTGGTTACCGGTGCCGATTTCTGGTAACGGCTTCATGCCCAAAGCAACAAGCGGCAGCGCAGATTGGTCTGTTCGATACCCCCCGTTTGCCGTCTTTGGCTGGGTTTGCGTGGAGCTTAGTTGGGGCGGTTGACTGGCGCCTCATCAAATCATGCTGACTTATAACAATCGCAAACTGATTTTCGGTTTTGGGTCGGGTGACAGCCACGGGGTTCTCGGCGGCAGGACGCCGCCGGGAAGCAGCCTCCTTGGATGTATAACTGGAGAAGTATTCACGGTGTCCCCCGTGGCCGTCACCCGACCCGGAACAAGCCAAAATCCAAAGGTTCCGGTATAGCAGCATAACACCTCATTGGGATCTTAACGCCATTGCGCCCGCCCTGCCCAAAAGTGCCCAACGAATCAGCAAGGACTCAAGCAGCAGTTGCCGGTTGACCGAAGCCTGCGGAAGTGCCCGCGCGCCCATGAGCTGGCGCAGATAATCATGTAGCTTCTCGCGTGACAGGCGCAAGGCCAGTGCTTGCAGTGCATCCTGCAAATCCGGGTTACTGAGATATTGCGCCTGCGGGTCGCCAAGCAACCGCGCGATGTCGCACAACCACCCCAGCACAATCTCCAGTAACATGGGGATATCTTGGGACTGCCAAGCGGCCGCCACTGCAAGCGGGTCTTCGCGGCCCTCGGCAACGCCCAGAAACTGCTGAAATCCCTGGCGACGCATACTGAGGTAATCCGCCTTCCCCAGGCTCAGCGCTTTCAAAGGCGCACCCCGCGCCAGACGCAACAGCAACTCGGGCGGCGCTGGTGGGGACTGAAGCATCGCACCGAGCCAGGGCAGCGCCTCGCGCTCTGGCGGCGGCACGCAGACCAACTGCTGACAGCGACTGCGAATGGTCGCCGGCAGCCGGCTTGCATCATCGGCAACCAGCAGCAGCAAGGTACGCTCAGTCGGTTCCTCCAGAGTTTTTAGCAGACTGTTGGCCGCCGCGTTGTTCATGACCTCAGCCGGAACGATCTGGACAACCTTGAAATGCCCGCGATGGCTGGTGAGGTTCTCGAGCGCGACCAGTTCGCGAATCGCATTGACTTTGATCTCGCCACTGGCACTTTCGGCATCGGGGACAATGCGCTGCAAATCCGGATGATGACCTGCTTTGATCAGATGACATTCGGCGCAGACACCACAGGGCACGCCATCCTCGCCAGGATGTTCACAAAGCAGCGCCTGGGCAAGCCGGTCAGCAAAGAGCCGCTTGCCCAGTCCGGCAGGTCCAGTTAACAGCCAGGCATGCCCCAAGCGGGCGTTGCGGTAGGTCTTCCACAGGTGCTGCCAATGGCCAGACAGCCAGGGAGGAAAGTCCCCGCCGGCGATGGGGGCCGAAGCAGAGGCCATCTCGCTCATTGGCCCGAGGACTGCATCCTGGTGACAAAGTCTATGAGCGCTTGACGGACATGTCGCCCAACCTGTTCGACATCCAGGGTCGCGTCCAGCACCCGAAAGCGCCCAGGTTCCTGCTTCGCACGGTGCAAATAGACCTGACGCGCCCGCTCAAAGAACTCGAGCGTTTCGGCTTCAAAGCGATCCAAGTCCGCTCGCGCTTTGGCACGCTTGAGACCAATCTCGGCTGGCAGGTCAAACAGAAAGGTTAGGTCGGGACGCAGCTCGCCCTGCACCAGCGACTCCAGCCCGGTGATCGACTCAGCCGGAATACCACGCCCCCCGCCCTGATAGGCAAAGCTCGCATCAGTGAAGCGATCAGACAACACCCAAGTGCCGGCTTCCAGCGCCGGGCGCATGGTCTGGTCCAAGTGCTCGGCGCGTGCGGCAAAAACCAGCAGCAATTCGGCTTGGGCACAAAGTCCCTTATGCGCCGGGTCCAGCAACAGGGCACGAATACGCTCAGCGATAGGTGAACCCCCAGGCTCGCGCGTCTGCAAAAAAGGGATGCCCAGCTCGGTCAGTGTCGTCGCAAGGGTCTCACGCTGGGTCGATTTACCAGCGCCCTCGATGCCTTCGAGCGTGATCAAGCATCCTCGTGCCGCCTGTGCGCTCACTGCCGGCATCCAGATTCAACGGAAGCGGGCCGGATCGCAGTCACCGCCGCGCTGAAAGCGCTGCACGGCACAGTTGTGTTCATCAAGCGAGGCGGAGAAATGGTGGCTACCATCGCCACGCGCGACAAAATAGAGCGTCTCGCCTTCTTCTGGATGCAGGGCGGCGTGAATGGCTGCGCGCCCGGGCAAGGCAATCGGGGTCGGCGGCAAACCGCTGCGGGTATAGGTGTTGTAAGGCGAATCCGTTTCGAGATCAACGCGTCTTAAATTGCCGTCAAAATCGGCGCCCAGGCCGTAAATCACCGTTGGATCCGTCTGTAGCCGCATGCCTTTTTGCAGGCGCCGCACAAAGACTCCGGCGATTTCCGGACGCTCGCTGCCCAGGGCTGTTTCTTTTTCGATCACCGAGGCAAGAATGAGCGCCTCATAGGGGGATGTCAGCGGAAGATCGGCGCTGCGCTCGGCCCATTCTTCATCGAGCACCTCGCGCATGCGCTCGTGCGCCCGGCGTAAGACCTGAACATCGCTCGCCCCGCGGCGGAATAAGTAGGTATCAGGGAAGAACCAACCTTCCGGATGCTCGATGTCGAGATCGAGCGCGGCAAGAATCTCGTCGTCGCTTAGACCTTCGAGCTCATGCTTGAACTCAGGCTCGGCAGCAATGCTGGCAAGGGCATCGCGAAAAGTCCGCCCTTCGATCAGGGTCACTGGGTATTGAATCGAGCGACCAGAGACCAGCTGATCAAGGAGCTGCGCTGGGGTCATGCCCGGCGTTAGCGCATATTCGCCCGCTTTGATTTGGTCGGCCTGCTGGCGGTTGTAGGCGAGCGCGATCAGGTAATGCGCATTTTCAATCAGCCCATCCGCCTCTAGCCGACTGGCGAGGGTGCGAAGACCCTCCCCGCGCGGAACTTCCAGAATCACTGGTTTGCCAATCAATGGCTCGCCGTCCGGGTCTGGTTCACCCAAGTCGATGGGCATTGCCAGAAAGCGCTGGTAATCTTCCCAATAATAATATCCAGCGCCAGCGCCGAGACCGAGGAGAAGCAACAGGGCGATCAGGGTATTTTTCATCACCATCCGCCAACGCGCGCCCAAGATCGGCCGTCGCGGCTCAAGGCCCTCAAGCCTGTGCGAAAATCAGAGTACCATTGGTGCCGCCAAACCCGAAGGAGTTGCTGAGCGCAACCTTCATCGGCATCTCGCGCGCCTGATTAGGCACCACGTCAAGGTCGCAGTTGGGGTCGGGCGTTTCGTAGTTAATGGTGGGTGGCGCCACCTGATCGCGCAGAGCGAGCACCGAGAAAATGGCCTCGACTCCACCGGCTGCACCAAGCATGTGGCCGGTCATGGATTTGGTCGAACTCACTGCCACGCGCTTGGCATGATCGCCCATCGCCAATTTAACACCCTTGACCTCGGCAATATCCCCGGCTGGGGTGGATGTACCGTGCGCATTGATGTAGTCAACCTGATCGGGGTTGAGGCCAGCATCGGCCAGCGCCAGCTTCATGCAGTTACAGGCGCCCTGCCCGTCCTCGGATGGCGCGGTCATATGGTAGGCGTCTGAGTTCATGCCCACCCCGACAAGCTCGGCATAAATGGTGGCGCCCCGAGCGAGCGCCATGTCGTACTCCTCAAGTACCATAATGCCGGCGCCATCGCTGAGCACGAAACCATCACGATCCTTGTCGAATGGGCGGCTCGCCCGTTGGGGATCATCGTTGCGCGTCGAGAGCGCCCGCGCGGCGGCGAAACCACCGAGACCAACCGGCGAGGTCGCCATTTCCGCTCCACCAGCAATCATCACATCCACCATGCCATGGCGGATCATCATGGCCGCCTCGCCGATGTTGTGGGTACCGGTACTGCAAGCCGAGACGATGGAGAAATTCGGCCCCTTGAGACCAAATTTGATCGACAGATCCCCGGCCACCATGTTGACGATATTGGCCGGCACGAAGAATGGCGAGATCTTACGCGGCCCGCCACTGAGATAGTTGCCATAGTTGTTTTCGATGCCGGTGATACCACCGATGCCCGAACCAACCGCAACGCCAATGCGCTCGCGATTCGCGTCGTTAATCTCCAACCCGGAATCGCGGATCGCCTGCGTGCCAGCCGCGATGCCGTAGTGGATGAAGGCATCCATCTTGCGCAGATCCTTCTTCGACACATACTCGGTTGCGTCAAAGTCATAGATAGGACCACCAAAACGCGTACTGAAGGGCGTCACATCGAAGTGCGTAATGGCCTGAATGCCACCACGGCCATTCAGGATGCTGTCCCAGGCGGAGGCGATATTGAGCCCGACGGGGGAAATAATACCCAGACCGGTAACGGCGACTCTTCTACCTGACATGTATCACCTCTTCACTTGCTCCTGCTGACGAATGCCCTTTGAGCCAAGTTCGCCCCCGGTAGAACCGGGTGGAGAACCGAACAGATCCGCACGGATAGGGCATCAAAAACCTGACGAACAGACTGTTGGGGGCACTTATGCTGAAGGTGCTTAAGGCTGATGATCCCGGCTAACCCAGCGGACGAGACGCCGTTGTTTCACGGCAACTCCCACCAGGCTGGATGAAATTCACATGGTGAAATCCATCGACAGCCGCTCCACCCCGGCATGCGACGCCATCGAGAACCTCCGCGAGCACTTCTGGCCCATCCGGTCCCATCCGGCACATCGCGACACCCAGATTTCAGAATTTGGGCGGCACGGATGAACCGAACTCAGGAAAGTCTCAATTCAGTCTGCATGGGGGCCTCCCCCAAAATCCTGTCTTACCCCGAATGGGCGTTAATGTAATCGACCGCCTGCTTGACGGTGGTGATCTTCTCGGCATCCTCGTCGGGGATTTCGGTTTCGAACTCCTCTTCAAGTGCCATGACCAGTTCGACAGTATCGAGCGAATCGGCACCGAGATCGTCAACGAAGGAAGCCTCCGGGGTGACTTCCTCTTCCTTGACGCCCAACTGTTCGACGACAATTTTCTGGACTCGCTCTTCAACGCTGCTCATTGTTTGACAAACCTCCGGTGAATGAAACCCCCAAGGGGCGAGGGTCGCGGTATTTTAGAGATAAAAACCCCTATTTGAAAGCCGAAAACCGCCTCTCGCGGCCCTTAATCCATCAGCATGCCACCATTGACGTGCAGGGTCTCGCCCGTAATGTACCCGGCCTGAGGCGAGGCGAGAAATGCAACAGCGGCAGCCACTTCCTCGGCCTGCCCAAGCCGCCCGAGCGGAATGCTCCCAAGCAGTGCATCGCGGTGCGCATCTGGCAGGGCACTTGTCATGTCAGTGGCGATGAAGCCCGGTGCGACGCAATTGACAGTGACACCACGGCCCCCGATTTCGCGCGCGAGCGACTTGGAAAACCCGACCAAGCCCGCTTTGGCTGCGGCGTAGTTGGTCTGCCCGGCGTTTCCACTGAAGCCGACGACCGAGGTGATATTGATGATACGACCATGGCGCGCCTTGGTCATCGCCCGCATGCAGCGTTTAGTCAGGTGGAAAACCGCACTCAGGTCGGTGGCGATGATCGCGTCCCACTCCTCGTCTTTCATGCGCATCATCAGATTATCCTTGGTGATGCCGGCATTGTTGACAAGGATCGAAGGCGCGGCGCCGAATTCGTCGCTGATGCGCGCAAGCGCCGCGTCCATGCTGGCTGAGTCTGTGACATTCATGCACAACCCAAGCGCGCGCACGCCTTGGCCGATGAGTTCCTGCTGAATGCGCTGCGCGCCTTCTTCGGTAGTAGCCGTGCCCGCCACTCGCGCGCCTGCTTGACCCAGCACAACTGCGATCGCGCGACCAATGCCGCGGCTTGCACCCGTTACCAGTGCGATTTCATTTTCCATCATGGATTGCCTCTGTCTTGAGCCTCCGTCATGGCCGCCCGCAGTGTTTCGGCATCGAAGATAGCCCTGGTCGGTCGCGTCTTGTCGATGCGCTTACCGAGGCCAGCCAGCACTTTGCCGGGCCCGCATTCAATGAAAAGCTCCACACCCCGATCGGCAATAGCCTGAATGGTCGCCACCCAGCGCACCGGACGATACAGTTGCTGGGCGAGCCACTCGCGGATTTGTTCGATATCGGCAGCCGCCGCCACGCTGGCATTCTGAATGACCGCAATCTCGGGCATGCGCATCGGGCACTGCGCCAATGCGGCCTGAAGCTGCTCGGCGGCTGGGCGCATCAAGGTGCAGTGCGAGGGCACGCTGACCGGCAGCAAGAGTGCGCGTTTGGCGCCCAGTGCCTTGGCACCTGGCAAGGCTCTTTCCACCGCTTCGCGCTGCCCAGCGATCACCACCTGCCCGGGCGCATTGAAGTTTACCGCCTCTAGCACCTGATTGCCCGCCTGATCCGCGCACAGTTGCACTACTTGCTCATCATCAAGACCCAGAATGGCCGCCATGGCACCGGAACCAATAGGCGTCGCCTCCTGCATCAGCCGGGCGCGCACGGCCACCAGGCGCGCCGCGTCGGACAGCTCCAAGGCGCCGGCGCAGACCAAAGCGCTGTATTCGCCGAGACTGTGCCCAGCCATCACATTGGGCACATCGGGCACATCGGGCACATCGGGCACATCGGGCTTTGGCCGGTCGCTGTCGCGCCAGCACCGCCACAGGGCAACCCCGGCCGCCAGCATCGCAGGCTGGGTGTTCTCTGTCTGGTCGAGATCCGCAGCAGGCCCCGCGCTAACCAGCGACCACATGTCATGCCCCAAGATGTCGGAAACCTCGGCAAAGGTTTCTTTCACCTGGGGAAACGCTGTCGCCAGATCGCTCAGCATGCCGACAGATTGCGAACCCTGTCCAGGGAATACAAAGGCCAGTCGTTTGGTCATTGCTCGTTTCGTTGATGCAGATGCAAAAATTGACGAAGTTTCACCGTCGTTGGTCGGAAGATCTGCGCGTCCATCGACTAAAAGCGCACCAGCACCGATCCCCAGGTAAAGCCACCACCAAAAGCCTCCATCAGCAAGGTATGCCCCCGCTGGATGCGGCCATCGCGCACCGCTTGGTCAAGTGCCAGCGGAATGGAGGCCGCTGAGGTATTGCCATGCTTGCCGACTGTAATCACCACCTGTTCCATGTCCAGATCAAGCTTGCGTGCGGTGGCCTGGATGATACGCAGATTGGCCTGATGGGGCACCAGCCAATCGATATCCGAGCGTTCCATGCCATTGGCATCTAGCGCCTCATCAACAATGCGCCCCAAGGTGGTCACGGCAACGCGAAAGACCTCGTTACCCTTCATTTCCATGTAGGGCGAGCCCGTGCTGCCGTTGCCAATGCCAGCCGGAACCTGAAGCAGGGATTTATAGGTTCCATCGGCGTGCAGATGGGAGGAAATAATGCCCGGTTCCTCGCTCGCACGGAGCACCACGGCTCCGGCTCCGTCGCCAAAGAGCACGCAGGTAATGCGATCAGTCCAGTCGACGATGCGCGACATCGTCTCGGACCCCACCACCAAGGCGGTGCGCGCGGCACCGGTGCGCACGAATTTATCCGCCACCGAGAGCGCGTAGACAAAGCCCGTACAAACAGCCTGCACGTCAAAGGCGGGGCAGCCATGAATGTCGAGCCGATGCTGCAACAAACAGGCGTTACTCGGAAAGATCTGATCGGGCGTAGTGGTCGCCACGATAATCAGGTCGATCTCGTCTGCGGCAATGCCGGCGGATTCGATCGCGCGGCGCGCCGCCATCTCAGCCAAGTCAACACAGGTCTCACCTTCTTTAACGATGTGCCGCTGTTCAATGCCTGTGCGTTCTCGAATCCAGCTATCCGTCGTATCGACCATCTGCTCAAGATCATGATTCGTCAGTACTTTCTCTGGCAAATAACTGCCAGTACCGAGAATCTTCGCAAAGGCCATCAGAGAACCGCCCCTGACTGCTGATCGACTACCCCATCGGCACCAGCCGTCAAGGAAGCGACCGAATTGAATTTGAGACTTGGTTCAGGGGACGATTGAGTCTCTGAGGGGGAGGCCGATTCGGGCACAACAAAATGCGCGGCTACCTCATGCTCAATACGTTCAGGGATGTTGCTTAAAATTTCCTTACGCGCGATATGGATGGCGTTCTCGAACGCAAGCTCATCGGCGCCACCGTGACTCTTGATGGCGATGCCCCTCAGACCAAGCAGACTGGCGCCATTGTAACGACGTGGATCAACTTCCTGTCGGAATGCGCGCAGCACCGGCAGCGCCATGAGCCCGGATAGCCGCGTGAGCAGATTCTGGCTGAAGTGCGCCTTGAGTCGATGGGCCAACAAACGCGCGACGCCCTCACTGGTCTTGAGCGCGATATTACCGACAAAGCCGTCGCAGACCACCACATCAACATCGCCAAGATAAATATCGTCGCCCTCGACGTAACCGACGAAGTTGAGCGTGCTCTTGCTCAGCAGTTCATGCGCATTGCGGACCTGCTCGTTGCCCTTGATCTCTTCCTCGCCGATGTTCAACAAGCCCACGCGCGGCGCTTGCAGACCATCGACAGCGCGCACCAACTCGCTGCCCATGACCGCAAACTGAAACAGGTGCTCGGCAGTGCATTCGACATTGGCACCGAGGTCGAGCATGTGGGTGCGACCGTTCACTGCCGGGACTGCGGTCATAATGGCCGGGCGGTTGACATGCGGCAATGTCTTGAGCACAAAGCGGGCGGTCGCCATCAGAGCGCCGGTGTTGCCCGCGCTGACGCAGGCATGCGCGCGACCCTGCTTGACCAGATCAAGCGCCACGCGCATGGACGAATCTTTCTTGTTGCGCAGCGCCTTGGAGGGTAGCTCATCCATGCCAACTTCCTGCGACGCTGGATGCAAGCTAAGACGCGGGTGCCCGGCCTTGTCGCCCAACAAAGGCCGCAGTCGCTCTTCGCGACCGACCAGAATCAGCGACGTATCCTTCGCCTTGCTGAGAAAGTTAACGGCTGCCGGCACCACAACGTCCGGACCATGATCCCCCCCCATGGCATCGAGGGCTATGATGTGACTCGAACTCAAATCAGCAATCCTCGATGACCTTGGGCGTGGCGGACGCCATTTCCTGACCATGATCGGCAAGAGACAATGTCTTTAGGACCAGGCAGGACCTTTAAGACCGGGCAGGCGCAAAGCAAAACTTGGCCAGGCAAAAAAAGAAGCTTCAGCATCTCAACGCCACGACGGGCAGTTCTTGCCCTTTCGGGCAGCCGTCAGTGACGCTTCAGTCCACTGTCTTATCGACGATCTTACGACCGCGATAAAACCCGTCCGCTGTCATGTGGTGGCGACGATGAAGCTCGCCCGTGGTGCTATCTTCCGCCAGCGTTGGCTTGGAGAGCGCGTCATGGGAACGGCGCATGCCGCGTTTTGACGGGGTTTTACGATTTTGCTGAACAGCCATTGGAATCTCCAAAAACTTAAATACCCGGCGGGTCCCACGCAGACAACTGCCAGAACCCTCGAGCAGAAACCGAAAAAAACACAGGGCCGACGTCAAACGCAGGCCGCTAAAAAATCTGGTGAGAAACCGGCAAAAACCTGGCGAAAATATGGGCAACCACTGATGCTCACATGATGTTAGCGCCGATTTGCTTTCCACTCAGCCAAAACAGCAAAGGGCGAAACATCCTGGTCAGATTCCCGCACCCGTTCTGGACTCAAGGGCTCTGAACTCAAGGGCTCTGGCCTCATCGGCCTTGGCAGATCGGCCGGGAGCGAACCTGGCCCATCGCACTGCAAATGCCTTGTAATCGCAGGAACTGCAAGCAGAACCTCGTCCTCAATTAACCGCAGCGGCCGCAACAATGGCTCTTCAAGCAGCAGCGGATCATAGTCATCCGGCAAGCGGGCCGCTTCATCGAAACCCTGCACCAGCGCGAGCACCGAGTGCTCATCGAACAGCCAGTCCATCATCCCAAGACAGCGCTGACATGTTAAACGAAGCCTGCCCCGAACGGCGACATGCACGACAGAGCGGCGCGCGTCATCCCGACCAAAACGCAAGCTGTAAACCAGGTCTTCACACGGCTCTGCAATTAGCGACTGCAACCGCGCCAAGGCACTGGCGCTGATTGTGCCGGCATAATGCTGAGAATGCGCGACAGCCCGCGCCGGGTCCATTAGATCTGGCAGGCTTGGCAGATCGGGCAAGTCAGGCAAGTCAGGCAAATCCTTCGACATCAGCCGCTCAGTATAGCCCGGCGCTCTATTCGCGGTCAATAACGCCGATGACTCAGGGACTTAAAACAAGACCAACAAACTGTGAGGAGCACCAGATTACCCCCCCGTCAGGGCCAACAGCACTCCGGCTGCGACGGCCGAGCCGATGACTCCCGCCACATTCGGCCCCATGGCATGCATCAGAAGGAAGTTTTGATGATTTTCCTCGAGCCCGACGCGATTGACGACGCGCGCCGCCATGGGCACGGCTGAAACACCAGCAGCACCGATCAGCGGATTCACCTTACCGCCGGTAACACGGTGCATGATCTTGCCCATCAGCACTCCTGCGGCAGTGCCTATGGCGAAAGCCAGAGCGCCCAGCGCAAGAATCCCCAGGGTCTCGAGGGTCAGGAATTTTTCCGCCGACAGCTTGGAGCCAATTGCCAAGCCGAGCATGATGGTGACGATGTTGATGATTTCGTTCTGGGCCGCGCGGCTCAGGCGCTCAACCACGCCGCATTCGCGCAGCAGATTGCCAAAGGTGAGCATGCCGATCAGTGGCGCGGCCGAGGGCAGCAGCATGGCGCACAGCAGAAGCACCACAAAAGGAAACAGCATGCGCTCCAGCCGCGACACCGGCCGCAGTTGCTGCATCACCACCGCGCGCTCCTCTTTGGTGGTCAGGACGCGCATGATAGGTGGCTGGATAATAGGCACCAAGGCCATATAGGAATAAGCAGCCACGGCAATAGCGCCGAGCAGATCAGGCGCGAGCCGAGACGCCAGAAAAATCGCCGTTGGCCCGTCGGCGCCGCCGATGATGGCAATGGCCGAGGCATCCTGAAGGGAAAAATCAAACCCGGGGACGAAATTCAGCGCCACCGCGCCAAGCAGCGTGGCAAAAATGCCGAACTGCGCAGCCGCGCCAAGCAGCAGTGTCGAGGGCCGGGCGATCAGCGCACCGAAGTCGGTCAGCGCCCCAACCCCCATAAAAATCAGCAGCGGGAAGACGCCGGTCTCGACCCCAACGGCATAGATCTGGCCGATCATCCCATCATGCCCACCAATATCGGCGACAGGAATGTTGCTCAGCAGCGCCCCAAAGCCGATTGGCACCAGCAGCAGCGGCTCGAACTTCTTCGCAATAGCGAGGTAGATGAGCACACCGCCGACCGCCATCATCAGCACCTGACCCGGGGCCAGGTTGGCGATCCCCATGGACGCCCAGAGTTTGAGCAATTCTTCCACGGGATTATCCCAACACAACCAGGGGAGCGCCCAGCGACACCGAGTCGCCTTCCTTCACCCGGATCTCGACCACTGCTCCGGCCGCTGGTGCTCGCACTTCGGTTTCCATCTTCATGGCCTCAAGCACCACCACCACGTCACCGGCAGCGACTGACTGCCCGGCGCTGATCGGGATTTTGACGATATTGCCCGCCAGTGGAGACTCGATGACTTGGTGCTCGCCCGCCGGCGCGACCGCCTCTGGCGCAGCTGTCGCGGGAGCTGCGGCGACACTGTCGAGCGCGCCTGCTGGCGAAACGCGCACATTGTAGCTCTTGCCATTGACGTCGATACGGTAGGCCTCCGGGCCGCCGGCTGAACCGGGACTCGAGCTGGCAGCGGGCGCCGCTGCGGTGCTGGCTTCGGCCGCCTCGCGCTGGTCGAGTTCCCAGGGCGGCACCTCGAAGGCAGTGGGATTGTCGCGATTTTCCAGAAACTTCAGGCCGACCTGCGGGAACATGGCATAGGTAATGACATCGTCCACCACCGCATCGGCCAGACGGATGCCGCGTTCTTTGGCGAGCTTTTTCAGCTCGGCGGTTAGCTTTTTCAGCTCCGGCTCAATCAGATCCGCCGGGCGGCAAGTGACGGGCTGCGCACCTTCAAGCACCCGTGTCTGCAAGTCTTTGTTCACCGGCGCTGGCGTCGAGCCATAAGTGCCCTTGAGCACCCCGGCGGTTTCCCCGGTAATGCTCTTATAGCGCTCACCCATCAGCACATTCAGCACCGCCTGGGAGCCGACGATCTGCGAAGTAGGCGTGACCAGCGCGATATAGCCCAAGTCCTCGCGGACTTTAGGGATTTCTTCCAGCACGGCGTCGAGGCGGTCGGTCGCGCCCTGTTCGCGCAGCTGGTTTTCCATGTTGGTAAGCATGCCGCCCGGCACCTGGGCGACCAGAATGCGCGAGTCCACGCCTTTGAGCGCGCCCTCGAAACGGGCGTATTTCTTGCGCACCTCGCGGAAGTAGGCAGCGATTTCCTCGAGCAGATTGATGTCTAGCCCGGTATCGCGCGGCGTCCCCTGCATGATGGCAACCACGGACTCGGTCGGCGAATGGCCGTAGGTCATGCTCATCGAGGAGATGGACGAGTCGACCATGTCGATGCCGGCCTCAGCGGCCTTAAGGATAGAAGCCGTGCTGAGCCCGGTGGTGGCGTGGCATTGCATGCCGATGGGCACCGAGCAGGTTTCCTTCAGGCGCCCAATGAGCTCTTCTGCCACATAGGGGCGCAGCAGACCGGCCATGTCCTTAATGGCGATGGAGTGACAACCGAGATCCTCAAGCCGCCGGGCGAGATCAACCCAGTAGTCGATGTTGTGCACCGGGCTCACGGTGTAGCTCAACGCGCCCTGAGCATGGGCGTCGGTTGCCAGGGCCGCCTTGACCGGTCGCTCGAAATTGCGGATATCGTTCATGGCATCGAAGATGCGGAAGACATCAATGCCGTTCACGACGGCGCGCTCGACGAAGGCATCGACCACATCGTCGGCATAATGACGGTAGCCGAGCAAATTCTGCGCGCGCAGCAGCATCTGCTGGCGAGTGTTGGGCATGGCGGCCTTGAGCTTGCGCAGGCGCTCCCAAGGGTCCTCGCCCAGGTAGCGGATGCAGGCGTCGAAGGTCGCGCCGCCCCAGGACTCGAGTGACCAGAACCCGACCTGGTCGAGCTTGGCGGCGATGGGCAGCATGTCATCGATGCGCATGCGAGTGGCAAGCAGCGACTGGTGGGCGTCGCGCAGCACCACATCGGTGATGCCGAGAGCTTTGGTCTGATTCATGCGGGAAATCTCTTAGCAGTTTCCGTCAGTCAATAGAAAAACCAGCGCGGCAACTGGGCGCCGATGCCAGACGCGGGTATGAGCCTCGTCTTGGCTTGGACATTGGTCAGAACCCCTTTTGGCTGGGCACACCTGGGCACGGCCTAGCTAGGCTGCCGCGCTCGATAGCGAGCCACCGCAGCCGCCAGCACCGCGATCAGTTCAGTCTCCGCCGCTGGCGCCCCGACCCCGGTCCCGGCCGCTACAGCAACCGAGCCAGCCGCTCCATCATGGAGGTCGGCCGGTGCCAGGCGGGTGGCAAGCCAGGACATGCCACGCAGCAAGACCACTAACAGCATTAAAAAGCCAAAGACGATGCTCATGCCAATCAGCATCAGCCGCAGGCCTTCCCCCATCATTTGGGTGTCAATTACTGCCGACTCCATCTACCCCACTCCTGTGTCTGCGTCATGCTCCGGTCTGGGCTCTGGTTTTCTCCGGTTTTCTCCGGTTTTCTCCGGGGTTCGACCAGTGCCTATCATGCCAGCAACAGCCGTCCGCTTCAGGCGAACGGGTGGCGCAGCAAAATGGTCTGCGCCCGATCCGCCCCGGTCGAGATGATATCGATCGGCCGACCGCTCAGCTCCTCAATGCGATTGAGATACTCGCGCGCCGCCGAGGGCAAGTCCTCCAGCGACAGCGCGCCTTCGGTCGATTCCCGCCAGCCCGGCATGTCAATGCAGATGGGCTTGACGCGTGCAAGGTCCTCGGCGCCCATGGGCGGTGCATCCAGCGTCTTCCCGTCAAGCTCATATCCGGTGCAAATGCGAATTTGCTCCAGACCATCGAGCACATCGAGCTTGGTGATACAAAGCCCGGAAACACTATTGACCGCAAAGGCTCGCCGCAGGGCGACCATATCGAGCCAGCCGCAGCGGCGCTTGCGCCCGGTGGTGGCGCCAAACTCATGGCCGCGCTCGCCCAAATGATTGCCATCGGCGTCGAAAAGCTCAGTCGGGAAAGGCCCGCCGCCCACCCGGGTGGTATAAGCCTTAACGATACCAAGAACGTAATCCAGATCAAGCGGCCCGACACCACTGCCCGAGGCGGCACCGCCGGCGGTGGTGGTCGATGAGGTGACAAAAGGATAGGTGCCATGGTCAATATCGAGCAGCGATCCCTGCGCGCCCTCAAAAAGAATGTTGGCGTCCTGATTGCGCAGCTCGTGCAACCGGCCTGAAACATCACCCACCATTGGCCGGATGCGCTCGGCCCAGGCCAGTGCTGCATCCAAAGTGGCCGTGACATCGACAGGGTCGGCCTTGAAATAGGCCTTGAGCGCGAAGTTGTGATACTCCATCACCTCGCGCAGGCGCGCCTCAAAATGGCCCGGGTTCAGCAGCTCGCCAAGGCGAATACCGCGCCGGGCGATCTTATCCTCATAAGCCGGACCGATACCGCGCCCGGTGGTGCCGATGGCCTTGTTGCCACGCGCCTTTTCGCGCGCCTGATCGAGGGCGATATGGTAAGGCAGAATGAGCGCGCAACCGGGGCTGATGCGCAAGCGCTCTTCAGCCGCGATTCCTCCGGCGGCAAGGGTGTCGATTTCATGAAACAGCGCATCCGGTGCCAGCACCACGCCATTGCCGATGAAGCACTCGACTCCCGCATGCAGAATGCCCGAGGGGATCAGATGCAAAATGGTCTGTTCGCCATCGATGACCAAGGTATGCCCGGCATTGTGCCCGCCTTGAAAGCGAACCACGGCATTGGCGCGCTCGGTCAGCAGATCGACCACCTTGCCCTTGCCTTCGTCGCCCCATTGCGTCCCGATGATGACCAGATTCTTGCCCATAATGCCTCTACTCACCCGGTCTGAGCCGGTTCAAATATCGCTTTGTTCTTCAAAAACAGCGAAAAGGTCGTTGTCTGAATGGCCGTCACTGGCGATGTCCAACCCCGCCCCATCAGCCCTTGCCAGCCTCCACAGGGACCAGCTGCCAGCGTCCGTCGCAATAGTCGATCCGCTGCTCGCAGCCAAGATCACCCGGGCTGCCATGTTGTCCGGGCAGCCAGGTCAGTACCCGCCGACCGGATGCCCGCAATTCGCCGATCAGTGCCTGCAACTCAGGGTCATGATCGTTCGGCGCCAGCACGGCCGCGGCATGATCCGACAATGCCGCTGGTGCGGCAAGCTCAATCAGACCTTTGAGATCGGTACTAAAACCCACCGCTGGGCGGGCGTGGCCAAAAAACTCCCCAATAGCGTCGTAACGCCCGCCGCGCGCGATTTCGAGTCCCCAGCCGGGCGCAAAGGCGGCAAAGACCACCCCGGTTTTGTAGGTGTAACCGCGCAGCTCGCCGAGATCGAAATGCACCGGCACTTGCGGTAACCAGGCATGCAAGGCGCCGGCAATCTGGCGCAGATTCTCGATTGCCCGATGCACGGAGTCCTGCGCCCGCGCCAGCCGCTCACCGGCGCGCTCGAGCGCATCATCGCCGTTCAGCTCGACCAGCGCCAGCAGCATATCCGCCACCGCAGGCTGCACGCCAGCCTCATCAAGCAGCGCATCAAGCTCAGTACTGGCCTTGCGCTGTAGGATACCAAAGAGCGCCATTTCCTGCTCCCGCGTCAGCCCCGCTTGTTCGGCAAGGCCACGAAAGATGCCCACATGCCCGAGATCGAGATAGGCGGAGCTGATCCCGGCGGTCTCGAGGGTGGTCAGAAGCAGCCTGAGAATTTCGACATCGCTCTCAGCTCCGGCATGGCCGTAAATGTCAGCACCGATTTGCATCGGGCTGCGGGTACCGGCAAAGCCGTCCGAGCGGGTGTGCAGCACAGTGCCGAGATAGCACAGCCGTGTCGGTTCCTCGCGCCGCAACTGATGCGCATCGATGCGCGCCACCTGCGGGGTCATGTCGGCACGAATGCCGAGCAGACGCCCGCTGAGTTGATCGGTCAGCTTGAAGGTCTGGAGATCGAGATCGCGCCCGGTGCCGGTCAGCAGGCTCTCGAGATAATCGATAAAGGGCGGAATCACCAGATCATAGCCCCAGGTATCGAACAGATCGAGCAGGCAGCGGCGCAGACGCTCCATGTCGCGCGCCTGTTGGGGCAGAATTTCCTCAATGCCGGCCGGGAGCAGCCAGCGGTCCTGATGTATTGTCATGGCCTGGTTGCCGGGGTCAGGGTGCGGTGACGAAACAGCGAGAGCTGTGCGGGCGACAGCGGCCCGAGGGTGCGGAATTGGAGATCATGGGGCAAGTTGTCAGCTAACGAACGAAGTAGAGCAGCGTGACACCACCGGCCATGCTGAGCAGGCCCGCAATACGCAGACTGCGATCCGTCTGGCGCGCCACGTCTTCCATCATCTGGCGCATAGCCCTGGGCGCCACGAAGGGCATGATCCCCTCGATGACGAACACCAAAGCCAGCGCCGCCAGGAAATCATGCCACATCGCAAACCAAGCCCAGACCCGGCGTCAGCCAATACCGGCACGCGCGCATCTAGCGCACGCGCAGACGGCTGTCCGCGCCAGTGCCAGCCCCGTCCGGGGAGACGGCCGCGCCCTGCTGATTGTTGAAGTAACGGAAAAACTCCGAGTCTGGCGCCAACACCATGGTCGTGTCCTTGCCCAAGAAAGATTTCCGGTAGGCATCCAGGCTGCGGTAGAAGGCATAGAACTCGCGGTCCTGCTCAAAGGCATCCGCGTAGACCTGCGCCGCCTTGGCATCTCCCAGACCTCGGGTTTCTTCTGACTCCTTATAGGCATCGGCAAGAGTGACCGTGCGCTGGCGGTCGGCATCGGCGCGGATGCGCTCAGCGGCCTCGTGACCCTTGGCGCGCAGATCGCTCGCCACCCGCTCACGCTCGGCGCGCATGCGGTTGTAGACGGACTCGCTGACCTCGGGTGGCAGGTCGATCTTCTTCACCCGCACATCAACCACCTCGACGCCCAACTCTGTGGCCTGGGTGTCGAGTTTACTGGTCAGCACCTGCATCAGTTCCAGGCGGTCTTCCGAGACCACCTCCTGAATGGTGCGTCGGCCAAACTCGTCACGCAGGCTGGTGTTAATGCGCTCGGCCAGCAGGCGCGCGGCGCGGGCGCTGTCGCCGCCGGTGGAGCGGAAAAACTGCGCCGCATTATTGATGCGCCATTTGGCGTAAGAATCGACGATCACGTCTTTCTTCTCGATGGTGAGGAAGCGCTCAGGCTGGGAGTCAAGCGTGCGGATGCGCGCGTCGAATTTGATCACCTTGTTCAGCACCGGCACCTTCCAGTGCAGACCCGGCTGATATTCCGACCCGACGATTTCACCCAGGCGGAGTTTGATCGCGATCTCCCACTGATACACGATAAAGGCCGAAGCGGCGACCGCCCCGACAAGCACCAGGACGGCGACGCCCGAGAGGAGTTTCATGCGGTCCGTCATCAGCGGGTCCTCCGTTCGCGATTCACATTGCGCATCGGCCGTTGGGCCGTCGAGCTGCTCGTGTCGCTACTCGAGGCGCTCGACAAGTCGCCGGTTGAGGTCTTGCCACCACCTGCGCCCGTGTTTTTCATCAGTTGATCCAGCGGCAGATACATCAGGCTATTGCTGTCGGGAACATCAATCAGCACCTTCTGGCTGTCGCCGATGACATCCTCCATTGCAGCCAGATACAGACGCTCACGCATCACCTCAGGTGCCTTGCGATATTCCGTCAGCACCGCCAGGAAGCGCGAACTCTCACCCTCGGCCTCGGCAATGACTTGATCGCGATAAGCCTTGGCATCAGCGATCACCCGGGCCGCTTCACCGCGTGCCTGCGGCAGAATCTGATTGGAGTAAGCCTCGGCCTGGTTCTCGGAGCGCTCCTTGTCCTCGCGCGCCTTAATGGCGTCATCGAAAGCCTCTTTGACCTGCTCCGGTGGCTTGGCTGGCTGCATGTTGATAGAGGTGACCAGGAGCCCGGTCTTGTACTCTTTGATCAGGGCCTGGACGCGCTCGCGGATGGTCGCCGCCACGGCGCTGCGGCCCTCAGTCAGGATGAAGTCGAGCTTGCTGCCACCGATGGTCTTGCGCACCACGGTCTCGGTCACATCACGCAGGGTTTTCTCGGGATTCTGATCCTGGAACAGGTAATTGGACGCATCCTCGATGCGCGACTGCACAGTCAGCTCGACATCGACGATGTTTTCGTCCTGGGTCAGCATCAGGGCTTTATGGCTGAAGGACGAAATCTCGTCAACATTGACAATTTCGACCTGCTCAACCGGCCAGGGCCAGTGCCAGTGCGGGCCAGGCTGGGTGGTTCTTTCATAGACACCAAAGCGCAGCACCACGCCGCGCTCGGCCGGGTCGACGATGTAAATGCCGGTGGCGAGCCAGAGCACCAGAAGCACACCGATGACGATGCCGACGGCCCATGCCCCAAGCGGCCCGACAGGTGAACCACCACCGGAGCCCCCACCAGCACCAGAACCGCCCGAATCGCCACCGAACAGGCCTTTCATTTTGTCCTGCAAATTGCGCACGATCTCATCAAGATCGGGCGGTCCACCCTGGTTTCCCTGCTGGGACCCCCAAGGGTCTTTGCCTCCGCCTCCCGGCTCATTCCAGGCCATAGTGTCTCCGTCTGGGCTAATAATTAGAAGGTGCTGATGCATGCTGCGCCACGACCATCAAACGGGCATTTTAGGTATTCCAGGCCCCGGCGACAATGCGCGGCCTCACCATACAGGAAATTCTGCCGCCTAGCGCTTTCGCTTACCCGCTTCGCGGCGGGCAGCCCCTTGCCTGACTCGGCGCATAAAGTCACCTCTGCAAACTGACAGCCGGCATATTTGTTCGCGGACAACAACCTTATTGGCAAGCGGCCTCAAGTGTTGTCCCGGCCGCAGGCGCCCGCGCATCCAGAAGCCGACCATGACGCTTCAACTCTCTGCGCAGGCGTTCGCGGTCGATCATCACCGCCATGGTCCAGCCGCCATCCGCCCTGGCTTCTTCAGCGAGAATTTGCCCGTGGCGATAGAGCCAGGCGCGCAGGGCGCCTTCTGAAGGATTAAGCTCGAGCTGACAGTTTTCAACCTGGCCGCGAAAACGCTCGGCCAGTGCGTCAATGAGAAGCTCCACGCCATCACCCGTGCGCGCAGACAGCCACACCGTCGTCACCTGCCCCGCCGCGTCGCGATCCACTCGCGGCCCCTGGTCCGCGAGCTGGTCGATTTTGTTCATCACCCGCAGGCGCGCAATGCCCTCGGTGCCGATCTCCATCAGCACCTGTTCGACATCCCGCTCGCAACGCTCACGCTCATTGCCAGCGGCGTCGATGACATGCAGCAGCAATGCCGCCGAGCGCGTTTCCTGCAAGGTCGCGCGGAAGGCCGCGACCAGCTCGTGCGGCAACTGGCTAATGAATCCGACCGTATCCGCCACCACCACGGCCGGTGCATTAGGCAGCTCCAGGCGACGCAGCGTTGGGTCCAGAGTCGCGAACAGCTGATCGGCCTGAAACACCCCGGCCGCAGTCAGGCGATTGAACAGGGTGGACTTGCCGGCATTGGTGTAGCCCACCAGAGACACTGTGGCGATCTCGGCGCGATCCCGCGCCTGGCGCCCCTGGGCGCGCTGGGTCTCAATGCGCTCGAGGCGCTTGTTCAAGGCAACAATGCGCTGGCCGAGCAGGCGCCGGTCGGTCTCGAGCTGGGTTTCACCCGGCCCGCGCAGGCCGATACCACCCTTCTGGCGCTCGAGATGGGTCCAGCCGCGCACCAGGCGAGTCGACAGATGCCGCAGTTGCGCCAGTTCCACCTGGAGTTTGCCCTCGAACGAGCGCGCGCGCCGAGCGAAAATATCCAAAATCAACCCGTTGCGATCCACCACACGGCAGGATAATCGGCGCTCCAGGTTACGTTCCTGCGCCGGACTCAGGGCATGATCAAAAATCACAAGCTCCGCGTCAGTCGCGGCCACCTGCTCGGCCAGCTCAGCCGCCTTGCCCTGTCCAACGAAAAAGCGCGGGTCGGGGGCATCACGCGTGCCAGTGACCAAGCCCACCTCAAGCGCCCCGGCCGCCTCGACAAGGAGGCGGAATTCGGTCGTCTCCTCGGCGTCGAGCTTTCTGCCGATGGCAAGCTGCACCAAAAGCGCGCGCTCGCCCGCGTCCGGTCGCTCAAACATCGCGACCACATCGCAGCTGTTGCCTCATTCCGCTTCGGACTCGTCCGGCTCGGCGTCATCATCTGGATAGGACCATTTGACGTTGCGCGAGGGCACCACGGTGGAAATTGCGTGTTTGTAGATCATCTGGCTGACGTTATTTTTGAGCAAGACCACGAACTGATCGAAGGATTCGATCTGCCCCTGGAGCTTGATGCCATTGACCAGAAAAATCGAAACCGCCACGCGCTCTTTGCGCAGTGCGTTCAAAAATGGGTCCTGAAGACTGTGCCCCTTCGACATACTGAAATACTCTATTGTTGTTTGGGTCCGCTTTCGTCAGCAATGTCCGCTGCACCTATGAAAAACGGATTTCGCTGATACGTTATCACAGAGCCACCGGTGCCTGATCAACTCCATGGCTTGCGATCTCTGGCTTGAGTCTTGAAAAACGCCGGCTTTTCATTCTTCGGGATGGCTGGGACCATAGGTGCTCAGCAAAATATGCGCCATACTAAGATCATGCTTCGGTCTTCTATCCGCCGACTAGCCTAAAAAGTTCGCTCGCATCAACTCGCGCCAATGCCAGCGCAGGCCAGCCTTTCCAGTGCCTGATCGAGCAAAGGCGCACCCTCGGGCAACCACAGGCAGTCGCTTTCCGAGCGCAGCCAGGTCAGCTGTCGCTTGGCAAGTTGCCGCGTTGCCGTGATGGCGAGTTCGCGCATGCGCGCGAAATCATAGTCGCCATCAAGATAGTGCCACATTTGCCGATAGCCAACGGCACGCATTGACGGCAAAGTGGGATGCAAGTCACCACGCACGCGCAAAGACTCCACCTCGGCCTCAAACCCCGCTGCCAGCATGGCGTCGAAACGCGCGGCAATGCGCTCACGCAAGGCATGGCGTTCGCGCTCGCCTGATCCGGCCTGAAGTGGTCCGGCCTGAAATGATCGGGCCTGCCCCACTGCCAGCCCGGGCGCTTGAGCAAGTTTCACAACCCGATAAGGCAACTCTTGAGCAGCAGCTTCCGCCCAATGGTCTCCCAGCGCGCGCCCGGTGGTGAGATAGACCTCGAGCGCGCGCTGAATGCGCTGCGGATCATTGGGGTGAATGCGCGCCGCACTGGCCGCATCCAGCACCGCCAGCCAGCGATGCATCGGCGCCGAGCCCAGGCGCTCGAACTGACGCAACAGATCGCGGCGCAAATCAGGATGCGCCGGCGGCAGGGGCGCCAGCCCGCGCTCCAGCGCACGAAAATAGAGCATAGTGCCGCCAACCAGCAGCGGTATCCGACCCGCGCCGGTGATCTCATCCATGGCCTGCAATGCGTCGACCCGAAACTGCGCGGCTGAATAAGCTTCGTTGGGATCGCGGATATCAATCAGTCGGTGTGGCACCCGGGCGCGAATGTCCAGCGACGGCTTGGCCGTGCCAATGTCCATGCCCCGATACACCAGCGCTGAGTCGACGCTGATGATCTCGCACGGTAGGCGCTCGACCAAATCAATCGCCAAGGCCGTCTTGCCCGAGGCCGTAGGGCCCATCAGGAAGATCCCCGGTGGCAGGGAGTACCGATCCGCAGGACGCTTCCCAAGGCTCATGGTTGGGCCCGCCCCTGACAATGAATCCGTAAGATCACGGCAAGTTCACCGCCGCTGCCGCTTGCATTTTTCATCGCCCGCGCAGGAACAGCCGATCAAGCTCCTGCTGGGAGAGCTTCACCCAGGTCGGGCGCCCGTGATTGCATTGATCTGCCCGCTCGGTCGCTTCCATGGAGCGCAACAGGGCATTCATCTCCGGTAGCGTCAGCCGACGATTGGCGCGCACCGAGCCATGACAGGCCATGGTCGCGAGCAAGGCATTGGCCTGCTGCTGCAAACGCGCGCTCTGGCCGTGCTCGGCGAGATCGGACAGGACATCTCGCAGCAGCTGCTCCGCATCCGCCCCTTGCAGCATGGCCGGAATCTCCCGCACCGCGATCTGCTCCTCCCCCAGGCGGCTGACCCTGAGGCCCAGCGCCTGCAAGTCGGCATCATGCGCCTCGAGCAGATCCACCTCGGCGCGACTCAGCCGCACGCTGACCGGCACCAGCAAGGGCTGGCGGCGCACCTGAGCGTCTGCCTGCCAGGCGCTTTTCAGACGCTCGTAGCACACCCGCTCATGCGCGGCGTGCATATCCACAATCACCAGGCCGTCCAGCGCCTGCGCCAGCACATAGACCCCATTGAGCTGGCCAAGGGCAAAACCCAGCGGCGGCACTTCCCCGACGGCGTTCCGCGCCTGGTCCAGGGTCGTCTCATCATCGCCGGCAGCCTTCTCAGCCAGGGCCTGCTCGGCCGCAGACCAGGGCTGCTGCCAGGCGAAATTGGCCGCGTAAGCTCCGGAGGATTCCCGCAGCGGCAATGATGCCTGCGCGCCTGCCGCCGGAGAGCGCCCTGTCGGTGGCGGTAACGGCGACGACTGAGCAACCGGCTGCGCGTCAGATGGTTGCGATGCCGCCGGGCCGACCCCGTCCGCCGGCATGCCCTCAGCCATGGTGCCACCCGCGAGCCGGCGATGCAGGGCACGAAAAATAAAATCATGCACCTGGCGCGCCTCGCGAAAGCGCACCTCCTGCTTGGCCGGATGGACATTGACATCGACCTGGCGCGGGTCGAGCTCAAAAAACAGCACATAGGCTGGATGGCGACTGTGATGCAGCACATCCTGATAGGCTTGGCGCACCGCATGGGTCACCAGCTTGTCGCGCACCATGCGGCCATTGACGAAAAAAAACTGCCGATCCGCCTGCGAGCGACTGAAAGCCGGCTGCGCGACCCAGCCGAAGAGTCGCAGTCCGATCGCCTGATCGTCGAGCACCAGAGAGGCCGCAAGGAATTCGCCACCCAGGGTTTGCTCAAGCCGCTGCGGCAGGTTTGCTTCCCCGCCGCCGGCGGCACGCAGATCTAGCACTGAGCGCCCGTTGTGCTCCAGCCGGAAGCCGACCGCAGCATGCGCCAGCGCCACACGCCTAATGAGCTGCTCGATATGGCCAAGCTCGGTTTTTTCGGTGCGCAGAAACTTGCGCCGCGCCGGGGTATTGAAAAACAGATCCTGCACCTCGACGCTGGTGCCCGGAGCATGGGCCGCCGGCTCCGCCGCAGGGGTCTGGTCGCTGCCATCGGCCGTGATGGCAAATCCATGCTCGCCCTCGGCACGGCGGGAGACAATGCGCAACCGCGCCACCGAGGCCATGCTGGGCAACGCCTCGCCGCGAAAACCCAAGGTCGCAACGGATTCCAGATCGGCCAGCGAGGCGATCTTGCTGGTGGCATGGCGCGAGACTGCCAGCGGCAGTTCTTCGGCCGTCATGCCGCAGCCGTCATCGCGCACCAGAATGCGCTTGGCGCCGCCGCGTTCCAGGCGCACCTCAATCTGGCGCGCGCCGGCATCCAGGCTGTTCTCCACCAACTCCTTAACGATAGACGCCGGACGCTCAATCACCTCGCCGGCGGCGATCTGGTTAATCAGCTGGGGTGGTAGCGGCCTGATGCGTGTCATCCATTGAATAGAAACAGAAAGGCCGGCGACAGGCAACCCAGGGACTCAACCACCGACCTTGCGGTCTTGCTCCATCTCCGACCCTCGGGTCATGAAGGGCTCAAGCAAGCTTCCCGGATCAACGACGGGATCGCTCTTGACCAGCGCCCGCTGCAAATCCGCCAGTGCTTCGGCGGCCTGGGTTTCACCGGCGAGTCGCGCGGCTGTTTTGAGTCGCTGCGCCAAGGCGATGGCATCGGCCTGTTGCTCGCGCGCAACATAATCGGCAATGACTGGCACTGCCCGGGTCAGTTGACTGTGGAAGTCAGCCTCGGTGCCGGCCCAGGCAGGCGCTTGGTCATTTCTCCGATCATCTGGTCCCTTGGCGTCGTGATGACGCAACAAGGGCAACAGGGTTTTCAGCAACTCGTTTTCGTCGAGCGGCTTGCTCAGTAAGCCGCTCATTCCCGCCCCGCGACAAAGGTGCTCGCCCTCAATCATTCCATGGGCGGTCAGCGCGATGACCGGCAGACGCGCCAGGCGCGGGTCGGCGCGCAGGCGCTCTGTCACCTCAAAGCCATCGAGTCCGGGCATGCGGATGTCGATCAGCACGGCGTCGAACCTCTCCCGACCAAGACAGGCGAGCGCTTCGAATCCGTCGGCGGCAGCGGTCACCTCGAATCCCAAGCCCTCAAGGACATCGACCGCGATTTCGCGGTTGACGGCATGATCGTCAGCCACCAGAACCCGGGTACCAGGTGGAATCTGCCCGACAGGCGCGCGCAGCTGGGATACTTCACGATCTTGGGGCAGCGCTTGGTCCAATGCGCAGAGCAGCACCCCACGCAATGCAGCATTCGAAATAGCACTGGTGACCAGGCCGTCAAAAAGTCCATCGCCAGTCTGCGCTTGGTCACTCTGCATCGCGCCAAGCGTTCCGATCAGCACGACCGCCGGTTTGGGGTCGATCTCCGGTTGTTGGCGCATTTGCCGCGCGGCGACAGCGGCAGCTTGGGCATCGGCCAGGCGCGCGTCGATCAGCACCAGCGCAAAAGCACGCTCTTTTCGGCAGGCGTCGCCGAGCATGGCCAGGGCTTCGCTGCTTGAGGTCGCCAGCGCCACTGCCAGACCGAAGCGGTTGAGTGACTGGCCAAAGAGTGCTTGCGTCAATTCGCGATCACTGACGATCAGGGCGCGTGTGACCGGCTCAGGCCAGTTCGGTCCGCTCAGTTGTTCCTCTTCCTGCGACAAACCAAACTCGGCGGCAAACCGAAAAATGCTGCCCCCTTGGGGCTGACTCTCGACCTCGATGTCCCCGCCCATGAGTTGCACCAGATGGCGCGAAATCGCAAGCCCCAGACCTGTCCCACCCTGAGTGCGGCTTGCAGATGCGTCGAGCTGCGAAAAGGGCTGAAACAGGCGCTGCAGGTCTTCAGAAGCGATGCCGATGCCCGTATCCTCAAGCGCAAATTTCAGTCTGACGCTGCGCCTGTCGCGCTGATCAGGCTGACCAACCGCCTCACTGCGGCCTGGCGCGCGCGCAGCCTGCTCGATGCACAGCAACACCGAGCCGCTCGGCGTGAATTTGATCGCATTGCTGGTCAGGTTCAGGAGCACTTGACCCAGGCGCACAGGATCGCCGCGCAGATGCCGCGGCACGCCAGGGCCGATAGCAAAAGCGATGTCTAGCAACGGCTCCCGATTTCTGATCGCGGCGAAGCTAGCAATCTGCTCGAGCACCTCGTCGAGCATGAAGTCCCGTTCTTCGAGTCTGACCCGTCCGGCTTCCATCTTGGAGACCGCCAGAATGTCATCGAGAATCCTGAGCAGGGACTGGGCTGCCGCGCGAATTTTGTTGGCCCGATCACGCTGCGCCGGCGGAATATCGGCTTGCAGGAGAAGTTTTGCCAGACCAATGATGCTCGACATCGGCGTGCGCAGCTCGTGGCTCACATTGGCGAGCAGCGCGGTCTTGGCACGATTGGCGCTTTCGGCGCGCTCTTTGGCTTCGAGCAGACTGGCTTCGAGCTCTTTCTGGGTGCTCACATCGCGCGCGACACCTTCGATGACCATGGTCCCATTAGGGGCATCGACAGCAAGGGTTTCGGTGCATTCAAGCTGCCGCAGTTGTCCCCAGGCATTGCGCACCCGCACCACGCTGCTGGCTGACAGCTGCGCGTGCCCCGCGCCTAAGGGAAACACCGCAGCCGCACTGCTGACATCGACGAGAAACCGCTCGAGCTCACTGCAGAATACCTGTGGCTCGCAACCCAGCACCTCCCGCACGGAGTCACTGGCAAAGAGCAGCCGGCCATCCGCTGATCGGGCGTAGACGAAATAGCCCTGCAGTCGGTTGAGCAACCGCTCATAGCGTGCCTGGGTCCAGGCCGTTGTTTGCTCGGCACGCTCGCGACGATCACGCTGGCGCTGCATTTGTGCCATCAATGCCAGGACGCCGGCCCAGGCAGCAACCAGCAGAACGCCGCCGAGTGCTGCCTGAATCAGCAAGTGGCGACGGAAAACGCGCAGATGCTCGCGCAAGAACTGATCCGTTGTGAAAAACCGGGCCAACCCAATTAAATGAAAGTCGCGCGGGTCGAGCAGAGGCACCTCAGCCACCAGACAATGCTGACACCGGGTGTCGCCCTGTTGAAGCAGTGCGGGATCAAGAGCATTTCCTTCGGGTGCCAGTTCGATCAAGACGCCTGAGAAAAATGGCCGACCGCTGTCTTTCTCCTTAAGGCTGAGCAGTTCGTTCACGACATCTCTGAGTGACTGCGAGCGCGCCTCGGTCAAGGCAAGGACCAGAGCGCCGGCCAGGCGGTCTGCCTGAGCCTGGGCCATCAGGTTTGCCTGATGCTGAGCCTCGTCACCAAGTCCAGGCTTTAGCGCGACATGCCAGTAACCCGCAACCAGCGCACCGAGTCCCAGCGCAAGTAGCACAAAGGCGAAGGTGATCCAGCGGGCAAAAGCATGCATGGCAATGGGTTTCAGTCAGTCTTCTTCGCAATATCCAGAAAAAAGTCTTGCAGACTAATGCTGCTGGCTCGAAGGGCGCGGCTATTCACAAAAGGCTGCACACGGGCACCCACAAATAACCCAGTCGCTACCCCTCGTTCCACATCGGCCTCAAAGGGTGAAAACAGGACTCGGGAATGGCGAGCACTGAATGTCTTCAGAGACTGCAAAGTCGCCAATGGAAGGCGCGGCTCGGTAATGAACATAGCGGCAGGCGGGCTTGCCGAAAAGGCGCGCAAAGCCGGGTCGTCGCTCAACGAGATGTGCAATCGATGCTCCAACAACCCGCCCGGCTCGGCAAGCCGCTCTCGGTAACGCTCCGCAGAGGCGCGATCATTGGCATAAAAAAGCACGATTGCGAGCCCTTGCTGTTGATCGAGCTTCTGCACCAGATTGAGGTCGGCAGCGAGCGTGGCACGAAAAATCTTAAGGCCAATTTCGACGCGCCGTTTTTCGCCCGCGCTTGCGGCCGTAGCATCCTGGACACCTGCTGCCAAGAATATTCCAAAGAGTGCCAGCGCAGCACAAAAACGAACGGATGGCGCCGCCAGACGCCCGCCTGACACCGCACCCCAAGCAGTTTTAGCTGACATTCTGATCGGCGCTAGGGGAAGGTGTAAGAAATCTGAGCCCAGAGTGCACGACTCTCGACCAAAGGGTAGTCGTATTCGTAGGTATCCAAGGGGGCGGGCGAGCGAATCGAGGCATTCAACAAATTGGTCACCCCCGCGCGCAGCGTCACCCCTTTGGTGCCGACATCAAACCAGCTTAGCGTTAGGGAAACGTCATTGTAAGCATTCAGCGGATCGGAACGGGAGTCCAGTGGATCACGCATTCGCTCCCCAACGTAGCGCCAGCGTCCTGCCAGCAGGACCTCTTTGCGGGGCCTGTAGAAAAGACTAAGGTTCCCAAGCCATTTTGCCGCGCCCGGTATCGGGCCACCAGTCTCCTCGTTTAAAGTGTCCGCATAGCTCAGATTGGCATCCAGCTTGAAGTCGCGCCAGAACCGCTGCTCCCACTCGAGTTCGACCCCCTTCAGACGCTCTTTGCCGCGATTGAAGATGCCTTCAGGAGTCGTGACGATGATGTCAAATAACTTGGAGTAGTAAAGGGTCAGGCGGGCGACAGTGTTCGGCTTGCGGAAAATGTAGCCGATCTCCGCCGTGTGAACGCGCTGCGGTCTATCCGGCGTTTCCTGCTCTGTCGGCGGCAACGGAACATAATACCGCTGAAGCAGCGTGGGCGGAAAAAACGCACCGGCAAGCTGAGCTTTAACCACGTGCCTGTCGTTGATGCGCCAGACACCGGCAATGCGAGGAGAAAAACTGTCGCTAAGATCGCTGTAATGGTCATAGCGTGCGCCTAGCGTCAGATCGAGGTTTTCAAGGATGGACCACTCATCCTGAATAGCCAGGCTGCTGACTGTACGCGCCGCATCTGGCGTAAAAGTCGCAAGTTCTCCCGAATAGCGGCGCATTTCGGGCAACTGTTCGAAGGTAAAGATATCGGCGTTGAAGGCTCGCCATGCATCGAGTCCCTCATCCCTTGCAATGCTGAACTCGACGCGCAACTTGTGGTGGTCCCAGCCCGTCCATTCGAGAAAGGTCTCGGCTTTGGTCGACATAGCCGACAACCATCTCTCGTTGTACAACCCATCTGGCAGGAGAGGGCTGTCTGGCACCGCAGGCGCACCGGGAGGCCGCAGGAGCTTGTCGAAGAAAGACTCGACCTGTTGCCAGCGGAGGATGAAAGCACCGTTCAGATTGGCCATTGGCGCAAAGTCAACGCGGCCCTGAAGCAACCATTGACTGTCATCCAAACGGTTGTTGCGACCAGACGCATCAGGCAGGACGCCGGTGCTGCCGAAGAAGGCGTTTTTGCGGCTAAACTGGTATTGCGCGAACAGCGAGGCATTGGCCACATCAAGTTTAAGCTGCCCGAATCGATATTGCTCGCCACTATCGACTGGCCCCGGAGCATTGGAGACTGAAGCCAGCCCGATGGTATGGAGCAGGTCTCTCTCAACCCACAGATCAGCCCCGCGACTATCCCAGCCTGCCAGGTTCACTCGCAGCGAAAGGTCTCGCTCGGGGTCGTCAAAGCGGTAGATGGCACCGACTTCCGTGGTGCCATTGTCACCGTAGCGCAGGTGTGCGTAGGGTTGCGAGTAGGTAACGATGTTGATGAGGCCCGCGAAAGCCGATTCCCCGTAGAGCGCGGAGCCAGGGCCGCGAATCACCTCGATACGCTCGACTTGCGCAATCGGTAACTCGAAGTACGTCGAGTTTCCCGCGAGGCTGTTATTCAGCGGCACGGAATCAATCAGAACCTTGACTTCATTATTCCCATTATCAAGGCCTCGAAAAGATGCAGTGAAGCGACCTTCTTGCCGACGGTCGATGACCACGCCGGGCACCAGCGTCAAAGCTTCCGCCACAGTCCGCACACCCAGAGCCATCATCTCATCGCGCCTTAGAATGGTCAGGATGCCGGGCACATAGTCCGCATTCATGCGGTTCTTGGTGGCAATCTCCGTCGCGTCAGCGATCACGTCAAGAACCTTGGATTCGAGCGACCGGCTCTCCAACCCCTGCTCTGATGGATCGAACTCCCCCGCAGCCTCGCGGCCAATGCCGCATTCCGGCATCGACAGCCCCGCGCATAGCAGGACAAGAATGCCAGTGCCGAATCGAGGTGTCCGTGTGGATAAAGCCATATCTCCGACGCGAAAAATGCCCTGACCAGATTGCTTCTTGTCACACTTGATTTAAGTGTATTTTGGCGTCTGCCGAGCGCGACCAGAGCAGTCATTATGCGGCATTCGCGCAGAGACCGCTTAGCCGATCACCCGGTTACGCCCCTGCTGCTTAGCCAGGTAGAGATTGCGGTCGGCGGCTTCGAGCAGGCTGTCGACGTCGGTTCCACAATGCTCGGCAATGCCTCCGCTGATGGTCAATTTCAGATTGGGCCGGATCGGGGGCAGGCTTTCGATGCCAACGCGGATGCGCTCGGCGAGCTCTGCAGCGGTAGCGCGGGTCGCGAAGGGCAGAATGACGAGGAATTCTTCACCGCCATAACGCCCGCAGGTATCAGCGGCGCGAATGCAATCGCGCATGACCTCGGCGGTCTGAATCAGCACCGCATCGCCAACGGCATGGCCATAGGTGTCATTAACGGCCTTGAACTCGTCCAGGTCGAACAGGATCACCGAGAGCGAATGGCCGTCATTCTCGGTGCGGGCGATCTCTTCCTCCAGCCGCTCGAACAGGAAACGCCGGTTGTAGCTTTTGGTCAGTCCATCGGTGTTAGCGGCCAGGTGCAGTCGCTGCTGCACGGCCTTGAGCTCGGAGACATCCACCAGCGACACCACTGGGTGAAGCGCGTTCGAGACATTGACCTCGGTCGCGGACAAAATGGCCCAGCGCTGTTCGCCGCCCTCTGAGTTGAGCTGAATCTCGCGCCGTTGGGGTCCAGACAGGTCCATCCCCAGTGCCCTGATTCTTAGCCAGGCCATGCTATCGAGCCGCCCGGTCGCATTGGGGACAAGCCCCAGGTAACGCTGCGCCGCCTTGTTGGCCAGGGCGATACGCCGCTGGTCCTGCTCCAGCAGCAGGATCGGGAAGGGGGCGACGTCGAGCAAATTGCGCACATTCGATTCGCTTTCGCGCAGACGCAGCAGCAACCGCACAGTTCCGAGCCAGGCCACAACAATCAGGGCCAGAATGCTGCCGCCGGCCCAGATCAGTCTGATCCGCACATCACCGATCAGGCGGTTCAACGAAGCTGTATTGCAGTAAAAGGTGGCGATACCGATGAGTTGTTGATTGCGCGGATGATAGAGGGGCGCATCGACCTTCAGGCAGTCGGGACACTGCGCCTGTCCGCGCGCAAGACGCTGGCGCTCAGGCGGGACTGCAGCGCTATCGGGGTCCAGTTCCAGCTCGATGCGCAGCGTCAGCTTGGAGTCATCCTGAGGCTCCTTGAGCAACAGCATCCCATTGATGCGGGTGTCGAGTTCGTCGAGCAATCGCGACTGCGCCAAGTCGAGCCCGAACAGCACTTCCAAACTGCGCGCCTGCGCCTGGGCCAGCGCGCGCACGCGGCTTTCGGCATCGGCGCGCAGATTGGGCTCCAGCACCAGCAGCCAGTAGCCGGTCATCAAGGCCATCAGCAGCACGCCAAGGCTGGCGAACAAAATCGCTAGATTGCGCTCGAATGCCAGCGAGCGATGCAGGGAACCCATAAAGCCGCGCTTACTCCTCATGATGGGCAACCCGCAGGAAAAACGCCTTGAACCGCAGACCGGCGCGTTCGGCCTGCGCGAGATTGACCGCTGGCAGAATGCGGTCGGTAACATAGACGCCAGCCACCGCGCCTCGAGCCACATCGCCGGTAAAAGGGGAAAAGACCAGAACGCCGCGCCCTTCAGACAGACGCTGCAACTGTGCCGAGGCCATCCCGACGCTCGCCACGAACACCGCGGCCAGCGATGCGTCCGCTTCCGCAAGCAAGTCAGCAATGGGTACGGGTCTGACCTTAAGCCGCAGCCCCTGCACCTCCCCAACCTCCTCAATGGAGCTCACCACCTCACGCACGCTGGCATCTAGCGTCTGGTAGCCAACCGCAATATGCAACTGGCCATCGCGGCTGTGGTCCCGCTTCAGGTCCTCTACAGCGCCGAGCACGGCGGGAAAGAGCTTGAGCCCGACCCGCAGGCGCTGCTCTTCCTCCGGCCACAGGCCGCCCGCCAACGCCGCTGCCTGGGCTAGCGCGACACCCACCAGCACCAGACACAAAAAGGCAACAGGCAGACGCCGCCGCGCGGAGATGCGCGGACTGCCAGGACTGGAGCCTGACTCGGGCGGGATCACGCGATCAGAACGCGTACCCAAGCTCGAGCCACCAGCGCCGGTCGGGACGGGGGTAATCGTCAGCGTAGATCCAGTCGACACCGCCAGCGCTCGCCTCCTGATCGGGGTAGCGCACATTGGCATTGGCGAGATTCTTGACCCCGAGACGTGCGAAGGGACCCGAGCCGGGTTTGGCATAACTGAGCGTCAGGTCCAGCGTGGTATAGGCCTCGAGCGGGTCGCGGTCATCGTCCTCGCGGCGCTCAGTTTCGCCAACATAGGCCAGCTGCGCGGCCAGAGTCCAGGCCGGCGCCGGGCGCCAGATCAGCGCCAGATTCGCCAGCAGGTTGGTGCCGCCGGGCAGCGAGCGGCCGCTGCTTTCATCTCGGGTTTGGACATAGGACAGGTTGCCATCGAGCTTAAGATCGCGGCGCAGGCGCTGCTGATACTCAAACTCCACACCTTGCAGTCGGGCATCAGCGACATTGGCATAGGCACTCTCGGGGCTGTAGAAGACGATCGGGTCGGTCAACTCGGAGTGAAACACAATCACCCGCCCTTCCCAGGTCGGCTTTTTCAGGATGTAGCCCAGTTCGTAGGTCGCAATCTCGCCAAAGCCGATGTCATCGGTGGCGGAGTATTCCTGCTCGTAGAAGGTCGGCGGGCGAAAGGCGCGCGCATACTGCGCCTTGATGATGTTCTCGGCATCGATGCGCCAAACTGCCGCCAGCCGCGGGCTGAGATGCGAGCCGACATCGCTGTAGTCATCAAAACGCAGCGCGCCGGTCAGGGTCAGCCGCTCGTTGAGGCGGAATTCATCCTGCACGATCGCGCTCAGGATGCGCCGGTTGCGCTGGTCATCCAGCCAGGGGAAGTCGATTTCAAACGCCGCTGGCCAGTCCCAGGTGGCCTCGTCCACCTCCACATGACTGGCTTCCAGACCAAAGAGGACCTGATGGCGATCATTCGGGTTCCAGTGCGTATCAGCGGCGATTAAATAGCGGGTTTCCTGATAATCCTGGCTCATGACTACCGACTCGTCGTCGAAGAAATAGCCGGTGGGAAACACAAACAGATCATCGCGGTCGCGCTCGTAGCGAAGTACCTCGAACCGTAGCCGGCTGCGCCAGCGCGCATTGAAGGTCAGATCGGTGCCAAGCTGCAAGGATTGGTAACGCTGTCGCGAGGCCAGCCGGTCATCATCCGGCGGCAAAAAGTGATTGATGCCGAAATAGTCGCCGTAGTCGTCATCGAGCAGCTTGATTGAGCCAAAGAAAGCGCCCCAGCGGATGTCGGCAAAGAGTCCGCGATAGCGATGCGACTCATTCGAGAGGCCCGGGGCATTGGAGATCTCGGGCATGCCGAGGTTGAAGGCCGCATCGGTGGCGACATCAACCCCGCCGTCGCCATCCAACCCGTAAGCATTGACCGACAACGCCAGATCGCGTTCGGGGTCGGCCCAGTGCCACATCAGGCCGCCACCGTAATCGCCGTCCTCCATCGCCGAGGCCGAGACTTCGCGGTCGCCCGTGCGCGTGATGACATCGATCACGCCAGCAAAGGCATACTCCCCATGCACCGAGGCGCCGGGGCCGCGAATCACCTCGATGCGCTCGACCTGCTCGATGGGAATGTTGAGCACCGGGTTGGCGGTGGCATAGAGGGTGGCGTTCATCGACACGCCATCGAGCAGGATCTTGAGATTGCCCGAGGCGTAGCCGTAGCCGATGCCGCGGCTCAGAATCTGGCGCTCGCCGGTCATCTCGATGGCCTGGCTGATGCCAGGCACCAGCGCCAGTGCCTCGCTGACCGAGCGCACGCCGCGCGCGCGCAGATCATCGCCGGTTAAAATCGTCGCCATGCCTGGCACATAATCGGCATTCATGCCGCTTTTGGTAGCAAGCTGCGTCTGCTGGTCGATGATGGAGAGCAGGTCATTGAGCGATTCGGTGTCCGCGACTTCCCCAGCCCGTTCGCTGGCGAAACCCGCCGCGCTGAGCAGAGATGTCAGCAAGACAGTTGCCGTCAGGGACTGGCGCGTCCAGGCGCCAAGAGACGAAAATTGCGCGCAGCTGATCAAGACGCCTCCAAAATAAGGTTGAGCTGCAGACATTGCCATTGGTCTCGGCTTAAGCCGCAGCCGCTAACCGCTGGCGCACAGCCTCATAGAGACAAATCCCGGCGCTGACCGAGACATTCAGGCTCTCGACCTGACCGCGCATCGGCAGGGCCGCGAGCTGGTCGCAGTGCTCGCGCGTCAGCCTTCGCATGCCTTTACCCTCGCTGCCGAGCACCAGTGCGAGCGGGCCCTTTAAATCGAGCTCGAACAGACTGTGCGATGCCTCGCCAGCCAACCCAAGAACCCAGAACCCGCGCTCCTGGAGCTGGGTCAAGGTGCGGGACAGATTGGTCACCTGCACGAAAGGCACACTGGCCGCGGCACCGCTGGCCACCTTGACCGCCGTGGCATTCAGCCCCACGGCGCGATCGCGCGGGGCAATGACCGCGAGTGCGCCGGCACCGTCGGCACAGCGCAGGCAGGCGCCCAGATTATGCGGGTCGGTGACGCCGTCGAGCACCAGCAGCAGCGGGTCGCGCGGGCCGGCCGCAAGTAACTGGTCCAGATCGGCCTCGGTGCGAGCGGCGGGCGCATCGGTCCAGGCCAGCGCACCCTGATGATTACCGCCACGGGCGGCATCATCGAGCGCATCCCGGGCCTGCTGGCGCACGGGCACACCATCGGCGCGCGCCTGCTCGACCAGTTCATTCAGACGACGATCGCGCCGGGCGCGGTCAAGCCACAGCTCGCGCACCCCGCCCTGGCTCAGGGCCGCGCGCACGGCATTGATGCCAATCACGACCGCGGCACCTGCGCTTCTCACCAGTCCATCCGCGTTACTGACGCAGGCTTTACTCGCGCCATCCGCTTTGCCCCTGCCACCCGCCTTGGCGTTCCCATTCCCCTTGGCCATGGTGATTCGCTCTGCTCTCCCTTGCTCTGCGCTAGTCCGCTGCGACCACGGTTCAGCTAGCGGCGCGTTTACGGCTGCCGCGACGGCGGGAGCGCTTGGCGCCCTCGGACTTCTTGTCCGCGGGTGCCAGCACGAAGTCGATCTTGCGCTCATCGAGATTGACTGCCGCCACCTGCACCCGCAGCCGGTCGCCGAGCCGATAGACTTGGCCCGTGCGTGCGCCATTGAGTCGGTGGCCGATGGGGTCGAAGTGGTAGAAGTCGTTATCCAGCGCAGTAATGTGCACCAGGCCATCGACATAAACATCGTCGAGCTCGACGAACAGGCCAAAGCCCTGGACGCTTACAATGGTGCCGTCGAACTGCTCGCCGAGCTTGTCGCGCATGTACTCGCATTTCAGCCAGTCGGCGGCATCGCGGGTGGCCTCGTCGGCGCGCCGCTCGGTGCCCGAGCAGTGCTCAGCAATCTGTTGTAACTCGGGCTTGGAGTAGTCCAAATCCGCCACGCTGCCACCCGCCAGAATATGCTTGATGATGCGGTGCACAATCAGGTCCGGATAGCGGCGAATGGGCGAGGTGAAATGGGTATAGCCCTCGTACGCCAGGCCAAAGTGACCAACATTGTCCGAGCTGTACATGGCCTGCTGCATGGAGCGCAGCAGTACGGTTTGGATCAAATGAAAATCCGCCCGTTCGCGCACTAAATCCAACAAGGTGCCATAGTCCTTGGCGGTGGGTTTGTCGCCACCGGGCAGGTTCAGGCCCAATTCGGCGAGGAACTCGCGCAGGTCGGAGAGCTTCTCCGCCTTGGGCTGCTCGTGAATACGGAACAGCGCCGGCATCTTCTTGCGCTCGAACAGGCGCGCGGAGGCGACATTGGCCGCGAGCATGCATTCCTCGATAATGCGATGCGCGTCATTGCGAGTGCGCGGTTCGATGCCCTCAAGCCGGCCCTGCTCGTTGAAGACGAACTGGGTCTCGACCGTGTCGAAATCGATGGCACCGCGCTCGCCACGCGCCTCGAGCAGCGACTGAAACAGCTGATGCAGCTCATGCAGATGGGGCAGCAGCTGCGCATATTGATCGCATAGTTTGGCGTCGCCCTCGAGCATGGCGGCGACCTGCTCATAGGTCAACCGCGCCGCCGAGCGCATCACCGCCTCGAAAAAGCGCGAACGGGTCACCTTGCCATCGCGGTTCACATAGAGCTCGCAGGCCATGCACAGCCGATCAACCTGGGGATTAAGCGAACAGAGCCCGTTGGAGAGCACCTCCGGCAGCATGGGAATCACGCGATCAGGGAAATAGACCGAATTACCGCGCGCACGGCCTTCCTGGTCCAGCGCATCCCCGGGGCTCACATAGGCAGAGACATCGGCAATGCACACCAAAAGCCGCCAACCCTTGGGCTTGCGCTCGGCATAAACGGCGTCGTCAAAATCGCGCGCATCGGCGCCATCGATAGTCACCAGCGGCAAATCGCGCAGATCCAGACGCCCAGCCTTGGCCGCTTCCGGCACCTCTTCGCTTAAGCCAGAGATCTGTTGCAGCACCGCCTCGGGCCAGTCGACAGGGAGATCGTGGGCGCGAATGGCAATGTCGGTCTCCATGCCGGCGGCCATGTGATCGCCGAGCACCTCCAGCACCCGCCCGAGCGGCTGGGTGCGCTTGGTGGGCTGATCAGTGATCTCGGCCACCACGATCTGGCCCTTGGTGGCTGCTCCCGCCCGATCGCTGGGGATAATAATGTCGTGGGGGATACGCTTGTTATCCGGCACCACGAAGCCAACGCCGCTTTCGGCATAAAAGCGTCCCACCACCGACTGAGTATTGCGCTCAAGAATCTCCACCACCGCACCCTCGAGCCGCCCGCGCCGGTCGCGCCCGGTGACCCGCGCAACAATGCGATCACCATGGAAGAGCGCGCGCATTTCCTTCGGATACAGATAAAGATCATCCCCGCCCTCATCGGGCTTGAGGAAGCCAAAGCCATCGGGATGGCCAATCACCCGCCCGGCGATCAGATCCTTCTTATTGACCAGGCAGAAGGCATCGCGGCGGTTGCGCACCAGTTGCCCATCGCGCACCATCGCACCCAGACGCCGCTCGAGTGCCAGCTGCTCCTCGGGGTCGGACAGACTAAGCGCCTTGGCCACGCCCGCGGCGTCCATCGGCACCCCGCGCTCGGTCAGGGTCTCGAGAATGAACTCACGACTGGGAATGGGGTTATCGTACTTCCTCGCCTCGCGCTCGCGGTGTGGGTCAAGCACTTTGGCGGACTGGGAGTTTTTGCGTCTGGCCACGATGGAAGATAATTCCGGCTGAGAAAAACGGCTAGTCTAACGTACCCGAAGCCGCCGGGTGTGCTGACAAGCGATTTTTAATATCAAAGCGGCCAGTCAGATATCGAGTCACACTGGCGTTTTCGGTTTTGGGCCGCATCCATGTCGTTTGGGTATCAAGTCACCGGGCAACGCGCGAGTTGACAGACGCCGGCAGCCCGGCTAATCTTCCCGGCTCTGCACAAGCCGTTCTGGCTGGCACCGCTCCCCCTGCCGAGGTGGCGGAATTGGTAGACGCGCATGGTTCAGGTCCATGTGGGCGAAAGCTCGTGGAGGTTCAAGTCCTCTCCTCGGCACCATCTTCCGATCAATTCTAAAGCCGTTCTGGACCAGCCTTGATCCGGCCGTTCTGGTATGGGTACCCTCTTGCGCATCGGGCTTTTCTCTCAGGCCGCCATTGCTGCCGGCCCCGCCATTCTCCAACCGCCAACAAGCGGGCGATTCAGACTTGGCGATGCCCACCACAAGGACACCCGGCACACCAAGAATTTTTCCACTGCATGGTCCGCATCCTGCCAGCAAAAGGTCGCCTTGGATACCATCATTCTTTGGTTGACATGCAGGACCGATGGACATCAGCTTCCACAAACCCAGGCTAGCCACCAATCGCCGCATCCATGAAAGCCACCCCGTTGTTTTTGAAAAAAGACCAGGAACGCCGCCTGCTCGCTGGCCATTGCTGGGTTTACAGCAATGAGGTCGATACCGAGCGCTCGCCGCTCAAGGGGCTGGAGCCGGGTGTGCCGGTGGAGCTGTTTGCGCGCGGCGGGCGCTGGCTGGGGCATGCTTATGTCAATCCCAATTCCCTGATCTGCGCGCGTCTGATCAGCCGGGATCGCGCACAGCCGTTAAGCCCGGCGCTGTTGCTCGCGCGTCTGCATCAGGCACTGGCACTGCGCGAGCGGCTCTATGCTCAGCCCTTCTATCGGCTGGTGCATGGCGAGAGCGATGGCCTGCCGGGGCTGGTGGTGGATCGCTATGGCGAGCTGCTGGTGGTGCAATTCACTACCGCCGGAATGGAGCGCGAGCGCGGCGAGGTGCTAGCCGCGCTTGAGCAAGTCGCACGACCCAAGCGCCTGTTGCTGCGCAACGACAGCCCGGTACGCGCGCTGGAGGGGCTGGAGCAACAGGTTGAATGGGTGCTGGGGGATGACCCCGGTGAGATTCGCCTGCGCGAATCCGGGCTTGAGTTCCTGATCGATCCGGTCCATGGGCAGAAAACCGGCTGGTTTTTCGATCAGGCCGACAACCGCGCTGCTCTTCAGCGCTTCCGCCCAAATGGTCGGGTGCTGGATGTGTTCTGCTATCTCGGCGCCTGGGGCCTGACGGCGGCGGCAACCGGGGCCGAGCAGGTCAGCTTCATCGACAGCTCGAGCGAGGCCCTGGCGCGCGTGGGCGCCAGCGCTGATCGCAATGGGCTGGCCGAGCGCATCGGCGAGCTGTTGCAAGGCGATGCTTTCGATGCGCTGCGCCAACTGCGCGACGCCGGAGAACGCTTTAATTGCGTCATTCTCGACCCACCCGCTTTCATCAAGCGACGCAAAGATCAGCGCGACGGTGAGCTGGCTTATCGGCGCCTGAACCGGCTGGGCATGGAACTACTGACTCCGGATGGCTTGCTGGTCAGTTCTTCCTGCTCCCACCACCTGAGTCGCGACTCCTTCCACCGCAACTTGCAGCAAGCAGGGCGCGGTGCCGGGCGCGAGCTACAATTGCTTTACGACGGCGGGC